>JAKPQT010000446.1 GCA_029555885.1 Chloroflexota bacterium
TCGCGTTCATCTGGAACCTGGGCATCATGGTGGCCGGGCCGTTTTTCAGCGTCTACCTTGTGCGCAACCTCGGCGCGAGCCCGACGCAGATCGGCCTGCTGGCAGCCATCAACAGTTTCGCCGCCATCTTCGGCCAGCGCCTGTGGGGCCGGTTGACCGACCGCCGCGGTCCCGAATGGGTCGTGCTCGTCGCTGGCTGGAGCATCCCCCTCATTCCGGTGCTCTATGCCCTCGTGCCGAACCCGTGGTTCCTGCTGCCGGTGGAGGCGCTGTCGGGCTTTGCCTGGGCAGGCTACGGGCTGGCAAACTTCAACCTGCTGCTGGACCTGACGCCGCTGGAGCAGCGGGCGCGCTACATTGCGCTGTACCAGATCGCGGTCTTCACGGCCGCGTTCATCGGTCCCCTCGTCGGCAGCGCGCTGGCGAACTCGGTCGGCATCGTCGGCCTGTTCTGGATTTCGGCGGCAGGACGCGTCGTCGCCTCGCTGATCTTCATGCTGACCATCTACAGCGTACGACATACGGCGCACCGCGCGAGTGCGTAAACCAGGCCCCTCAATGTTGGCGGAGTCAAGACTTCAGCCGGTTTGGGCGTGTACGTGCGCAGCCAGCTTGACCGGCTAAAGCCTCGACTCCAACCTGCGCCAGAGCATGACATGGGATGTTGCCGATAGCTATCCGCCGCGGCTTTGCCACGGCTGACGCGTTGTGCTAACATCCCATTGCACCAATGCAAGGGGGAGGCTCACAGCAATGGACTGCAAGCAATGCGGGACATGGAATCCTGACGATAAGCGCGTCTGCTGGAAGTGTCAGGCGGAACTGCCCAAGCCCGTCGAAAAAAAGAAGAAACAGCCGGTCATGTTCCTCGGCCTGCCGGCCTGGGCCTGGGTCGTGCTGGTACTCATGGTGGTGTTGATGTTCGGGGGCCAATGTCTTGGTCCGCTGCTGGGCGGCGGGTGAGCCTGGACTGTCCTGACGCTCCGCACGCCGTTACGGCGCTGCTGCGCTGGATGGCGTCCGCGCGACGCGATCTCCCCTGGCGGCAGCGCCGCGACCCGTATGCCATCTGGGTCTCGGAGATCATGCTCCAGCAGACCCAGGTCACGACGGTCATCCCCTACTTCGAACGCTGGCTCGCGCGCTTCCCGGATATCGCCACGCTGGCCGCCGCGCCGCTGGATGCCGTGCTCAAGACCTGGGAGGGGCTCGGCTACTACGCGCGCGGGCGTAACCTCCACCGCGCCGCGCAACAGGTCGTCGTGCAGCACGGCGGCCAACTGCCCCGCGACCGGGCCGCACTGCTGGCGCTACCCGGCATCGGCCGCTACACGGTCGGCGCCATCCTGAGCCTGGCCTACGGCCAGCCGGAGCCGGTGCTGGATGGCAACGTGCGCCGCGTGCTCTGCCGGCTCTGCGATGTGGCCGAAGACCCCCGCCTGCCCGCGGTCGAAGCGCGGCTGTGGGAGATGGCCGCGGCGCTCGTGGCCGCGGCGCCGCCGGGACGGGCCGGCGACCTCAACGAGGCCCTCATGGAGCTGGGTGCGCTGGTCTGCACGCCGGGCGTTCCGGCGTGCGATGCCTGTCCCCTCGCGGAACGCTGCCTTGCACGGCAGCGCGGCACGCAGACGGCGCGGCCGGTCCGCGCGGTCAAAGCGCCCACCCCCCGTTACGACGTGACGGCGGGCGTCGTGTCCGACGCCGCGGGCCGCCTGCTGATCGTGCGCCGCCCTGACTCAGGACTGCTGGGTGGGCTGTGGGGCTTCCCCGGGGGCACGGCGCGGCCGGACGAGCCGCTGTCCGCGGCCGTCGAGCGCGCCGTG
>JAKPQT010000448.1 GCA_029555885.1 Chloroflexota bacterium
CCAGTAGGACGGATTGCGCACCAGTTGGTAGAGCCCCTTGGCCGCGGCGATGCTCATCATCAGCCAGAAGGCCGGCACCGTCAGCGCCGCGGTCAGCAGATCGGCGCGGTCGTCCTCCCGCAGCGCGATCATGTTCATGTACAGCGTTGCCGCGTTGCCCAGCACCAGCGCCACCAACGCGGGAAAGTAGATGTACCAAGGGAATACGGCCCCGACGGCGGCGGGCTGACCGAGGAACCACAGGATGGTGATCAACCAGAACGCGAGGTTGAGCACCGCGATCACCGGGGTGCCGGCCAGCACCAGATTGAAGCGCAGGAAGCTGCGCGGGCCCAGGGTGCGATACAGCTTCACCGGCTCGCGGATGTGCACCAGCCAGGTCTGCAGGTAACCCTTGTACCACCGCGAGCGCTGCCGGATCCAGTTGATGGGATCGCTGTTGGCCTCCTCCAACGTCTGGGATTCGATGACGGCGGTGAAGTAACCGGAGGCGGCGATCCGCAGGCCGAGGTCGGCATCCTCGGTGACGTTGTACGGATCCCACGCGCCGATCTTGTCGAGGATGTCGCTGCGCAGGTGGTTCGACGTCCCGCCGAGCGGGATCGGCGAGGAACTGCGCATCAGCCCCGGCAGCAGGTAGCCGAACCACAGCCCGTATTCGGCGGTGAACCACGCGGTCAGCAGGTTCTGGCGGCCGTTGTGGTAGACGAGTTTCGCTTGGATGCACGCGATTTCGTCGGGCAGTTCCCGGAATGCCGCCGCGACGCGGCGCAGCTGCAGCGGCTCCGGCAGGTCCTCGGCGTCGTAGATCGTGACGATGTCGCCGGTGGCGAAGTGCAGCCCGTAGTTGCACGCCTTGGGTTTCGTGCGCGGCTCGGCGGGCGGAACCAGCACGATCGTGATGGAGTCGGATTCGGCGCAGTCCTTGGCGGCCGCGATCGTGACGTGATCGTCGGCCTCCAGCAGCAGCAGCACCTGCAGCTTGTCGGGCGGATACTCCAGCGCGGACATGG
>JAKPQT010000450.1 GCA_029555885.1 Chloroflexota bacterium
ACACGCCTGCCGGGGCCTGGAACCCAATATGTCAGCCAGAACCTGCGCTTGCTCGGAGCCGTTCGGCCCGGCGACAGGCTGACCGTGCAGATGCAGGTGAGCAGCAAAGACACGGCCACCCATCACGTCACGCTGGACTGCACCTGCACCAGCCAGGAGGGGGTGGCGATTTTCCAAGGCCAGGTAGAGGTCGTAGCGCCCACTGAGCGCATTGAAAGAACGCGCACGGCGTTGCCGGAAATCCATCCGGATGCGCAGGGCCGCACAGGCCTGCAGCACCTGCTGGCGCATGTCGCGCACTTGCAACCGATTCGGGTAGCCGTCGCCCATCCGTGCGATGTCCCCAGCCTGTCCGCTGCGCTCGAAGCGCGCCACGCGGGGTTGATCGAGCCGGTGCTGGTCGGGCCACGAGGGCGGCTCGAAGCAGTCGCCACCGAGGCCGGGCTGGATCTGGCCGACGTCGCCATTGTGGACGTCCCGCACAGCCACGCCGCTGCGCAGCAAGCCGTCGCCTTGGCAGCCGCAGGTGAAGTCGAAGCCCTGATGAAAGGGAGCCTGCACACCGACGAACTGATGTCCGCGCTGGTTTCGGCAGCAGCGGGGTTGCGCACCAAGCGCCGGGTCAGCCATTGCTTCCTGTTGCAGACACCGGCCTATCCGCGCCCGTTCATCGTCACCGATGCGGCGATCAATATCGCCCCGAATCTGGAACAGAAGGCAGACATCATCCGCAACGCCATCGAGCTGGCACAGGTGATCGGCGTGCGCGAACCCAAGGTCGCGATCCTGGCCGCGGTCGAGACGGTCAGCCCGACGATGGCGGCCACGCTGGACGCTGCGGCGCTGTGCAAGATGGCCGATCGCGGCCAGATCACTGGCGGCCTGCTCGACGGGCCGCTGGCCTTCGACAACGCCGTCTCCATCGCCGCTGCGCGTATCAAGGGGATCGTTTCCGAGGTCGCCGGGCAAGCTGACATCCTCGTCGTGCCTGACCTGGAGAGCGGCAACATGCTTGCCAAGCAGTTGATCTTCATGGGCGGCGCAGCCAGCGCCGGGATCGTTCTTGGAGCCAAGGTGCCAGTCATTCTGACCAGCCGCGCCGACTCGCGTGATACACGCATCGCCTCATGCGCGATCGCACTGATGCTGGCCCACCACTATCGGCTGTCACCCCCTTGAGCCGACTTATCGGCAACTTATTAACCCCCTCTTTTTAATCCACCCCTTTGGAGGAAACACCATGCAGTACTCATTCTCTGGCCGCGTAGCCCTGGTCACCGGTGCAGGGTCTGGCATTGGCGAGGCCATTGCCCGGCTGCTTGCAAGCAACGGCCTGAATGTCGTCGTCTCCGATGTCAGCGCCGACAATGCGCAGCGCGTCACCAGCCTCATCAACGCCGAGGGCGGCCACGCCGTGGCCAACGTGGCCGACGTGGCATGCATCGATGAGGTCCAGGCTGCCGTGGCCTGCGCGGTCGATACGTTCGGCGACCTTCATTTTGCCGTCAACAACGCCGGTATCGGTGGCGACCAGAGCCCGGCGGGAGAACTGGACCCTGCCGCCTGGCGCCGGGTGATCGATGTCAACCTGAACGGCGTGTTCTATGGCCTGCGCCATCAGATTCCCGCCATCCTGCGCTCGGGAGGCGGCGCCATCGTCAACGTCTCCTCCATCCTGGGGGTGGTGGGCGACGCAGCGAACCCTGCGTACGTCGCAGCCAAACATGGCGTGACCGGGCTGACCCGCTCGGCAGGACTGGCCTATGCGTCCAAGGGAATCCGGATCAATTCGATTCATCCCGGTTACGTGCGTACGCCCATCCTGGATTTCCTGGATGAATCGGCCCTCCAGAAGGCCGTTGACCTGCATCCGATCGGTCGTCTGGGTACATCGGACGAAATCGCCCATGCCGTGGCGTTTTTGCTGTCGGAAGGAAGCAGCTTCCTTGTGGGCACCCAGCTCATCGCCGATGGCGGCTACACGGCGCGCTGAGTCTGAAGACGATGAGACAGCAGACACCCCCGCACACCTCGGCGAAGTCGCGCGGACGGCGCGCAGAGAGGACGACCTGATGGACGTCACCATGGCCCGCTCCGGGCGCCGCGAACACGGACTGATCCTTGTGCTGAACTGCGGTTCATCCAGCATCAAGTTTGCGGTGTTCGATTCCTCGGCCGCGCCACTGCCGCGTCAGGCATTGTGGAATGGCAAGGTGCAGGGAATCGGCGGCGCCAACCCGGATTTCGGAGAGACCGGAGTTGCGCCGTTCTCGATCGAACTGGACACGGCACATCCGTATCGCGCCGCACTGCGCCTCATCCGCGATCGTGTCAGCCGGCGGCTCGACGGCCGCCACGTAGGTACGGTCGCCCACCGTATCGTCCACGGCGGCAGCAAATACTCCATGCCCGTGCGCCTGGACGCAAATGTCCTGGCCGACCTCAAGGGCTACATTCCTCTGGCCCCGCTGCACCAGCCATTCGCGCTCGAAGCCGTGGAGATCCTGCTGCGGGAGCAGCCAGATCTGCCACAGATGGCTTGCTTCGACACGGCCTTCCACCACACTTTGCCCCAGGTCGAGAAGATCCTGCCGTTGCCCTATGCCGCATGGGAGCGCGGTCTGCGTCGGTACGGGTTTCACGGCCTGTCGTATGAGTACATGGCAGTGGCCTTGCCCGAACGCCATGGCGACGCCGCGTGCGGGCGCACCGTCGTTGCCCACTTGGGCAGTGGCGCCAGTCTGTGCGCCATGCGTGGACTCAAAAGCGCGGCCACCACCATGGGCTTCTCCGCGCTTGACGGCCTGATGATGGGCACCCGCACCGGCGCGCTCGATCCGGGTGCGGTGCTCTACCTGATGGAAATCGAGAAGCTCTCACTGGAGCAAGTGGGGCGCGTCCTCTATCACGAGTCCGGCCTGCTCGGCGTTTCGGGAATCTCGGCCGAGCCGCGCGTCATTGTCGGACACGAGAACGATGCAGGCGAAACGGGGGAGCGAGCGCGCTTGGCACTGGCCCTTTACGTGCGCCGCATCGTACGCGAGATCGGGGCCTTGGTCGCCGTGCTGGGTGGCCTGGACATGCTGGTGTTCACGGCGGGTGTCGGTGAACACAATGCGTTCATTCGCGAGCGCATCTGTGCGGCGCTGGGCTTTTTGGGCATTGCCTTGGATACCGATGCCAACGCCAGCCACGCGGCGACGATTTCCAGCGATCACAGTCAGGTCACCGTGGCGGTCGAGCCCACCAACGAAGAGTGGATAGCCGCCAGCCATGCGCTGTCCTGCCTGGACAGGGAGAAGGCGCGATGACGATCGATGCCTTCCATGGATTCACGCTCGCCATCCTGCTGTTGTTCGTGGGCAAGGGCTTGGTTGCGCGTTGGGGCATCTTGCGTCGATACAGCATCCCGGAATCCCTGGTGGGCGGCTTGGCCTGCGCCCTGGTTGTCTTCGCCCTGTACTACGGTGCGGGGATCGTCATCAGTTTCGATCTCGAAGCGCGTGACGCGCTGCTGCTGTACTTCTTTGCGGCCATTGGCCTGGGTACCGACGCCCGCACGCTGCGCCATGGTGGACGGCCCTTGCTGATCCTGTCGGGGTTGGCCATCGGGTTCATGGTGCTGCAGAACCTGGCCGGGATGGAGATGGCACGCGCCTTCGGCCTGGATCCGCGCACCGGGCTGATGGTGGGATCGATTTCCCTGACAGGAGGCGTG
>JAKPQT010000451.1 GCA_029555885.1 Chloroflexota bacterium
CGGCGCGCTGGTGCCGATCACGGCCACGCAGACCCCCACTGCGACGGCCCCTGTGACCGAAACGCCGACACCGACTGCGACCGAAACCGCCACGGCCACGGCGACACCCACCGAAACCGTCACGCCGTCGCCTACTGCCACCGCGACCCTGGCGGTCGGGCGCATCGAAGTCACCGCGTACGAGGATGCGAATGGCAATGGCACGCGCGAGGATGGTGAGGGGCCGCTGCCCGGTGCGCACTTCGAGCTACATCAAGACGGTGAGCTTATCAAAACGGCTGAAACGGGACCGGATGGCCGGGTGGTGTTCGCTGACCTGCCTCCGGCCAGCTATGCCGTGATCGAGACGGAGCCGCCGGCTGGTTATGCCCGCGTATTGGGACAGCTTGCGCTGGCGCTCACGCCCGGCCAGGTGGTCGGCTTCAACTGGCCGCACTGGCTCATGACTGCGACGCCCACGGTGACCGCATCTGCGACGCCCACTCTGACGGCCACGCCCACCGCGACCGCCACCGGCACACGCACCGTGCACCGGGTGTGGCTGCCGCTGCTCACGCATTGAGCCAGCGCGACTTAGCTTGAGCGCAGGCGGCGCAACGTCTGGCTGAAGTCAGCCGGGTACGGGGCGGTCAGGGTGAACGCCTGGCCGCTGACCGGGTGGGTGAAGGTCAGGCTGGCCGCGTGGAGCGCGGGCCGCTCGATCAGCGGGGGCTCGAAGGCGGGCAGGACGATGGTCGCGCGAGTGTAGAGCGGGTCGGCCAGCAGCGGATGGCCCAACGCGGCCAGGTGCGCACGTATCTGATGCGTGCGGCCAGTCTCGGGCCGCGCTTCTACCAATGCGCAACCCGCGAAGCGTTCCAGCACGCGGCAGTGCGTGACGGCAGGCTTGCCCCGTCGCGGGTCCACGATGGTCCGGTGCTTGCGGTCGCCGTTCGCGACGAGGGGCAGGCGGGTCGTCTGCTTATCCCACGCGGGCACGCCTGCCGCCAGCGCATGATAGACTTTGCTGATGCCATGCGTCGCGAACTGGCGGTCCAGGTTGCGGTGGGCATCCGCGCTGCGGGCAAGTACGATGACGCCGCTCGTTCCCCGGTCCAGCCGGTGCACCACCCACAGCCGGCCGTGCTCCGCCTGCAGCAGGCCGACGAGGTAGGGCGCGTCCGGCTGCCAGCCGTCGGGCAGGGTCGGCAGGCCCGCGGGCTTGTTGACTGCCAGCAGCGCCTCATCGGCCCACAGCACAGCGATCGGTTGGCTCATCACGTCCTCCATGTGAGTTGATACTACGTCGAGCCTTTGACTTAGTCAATAACCTCGTCTATAGTGGATGCGTCTGGATGAAAACGATGCTTCCGCGTGGTCCGCGTATTCCGTGGTCGCACTAACACACCTGGCAGGAATCCCCTTGAACGGCCGAACGTCATGAAAGCCCATTTGTTCCGGCGCGAGAGTGTTTACCTTGCGCTGCTGCTCGTCTTTGGCGTCATCGCCATCTCGCCGCTGCTCCAGCCTGGTTACTTCTGGGGCGCGCACGATGCGCGGCACGATGTCTATTTCATCTTTCAATATGCGAAATCTGCCGCAGAGGGCATCTGGTTCCCGCGCTGGTCGCCCGATTGGACCTTCGGCTACGGCTACCCCTTCTTCATCGTCTACGGCCCGCTGGCAACCTTCATTGGCGTCGTGATCCACCAGTTCCTGGGCCTGGGCTACGAGGCCAGCGTCAAGGCGGTGCTGGCGCTCTCCATCGTGGGGTCAGGGCTGGCGATGTACGGGTTCGTGCGCTCGTGGCTGGGCAAGCGGGCTGGGCTGGTGGCGGGTGTGGCCTACATGGTCATTCCTTATCATCTGGTGGATGTTTACGTCCGTGCGGCGATGGCTGAGGCGGTGGCGCTGGCTTTCCTGCCGCTGGCGCTGTGGGGCTTCCGGGCCGCGGTCCTGCGCCCGCGTTTTGCATCGGTGTGCGGCGCGGCGCTGGCCTTTGCTGCGATCATGTGGACGAGCAATCTTGTCGCGCTGGTGTTCACGCCGCCGCTGGCCGTCTACATCCTGTTTCTGCTACTTGATCGGGCGCAGGGTGCAGGCCCGACGCTGCGCGGGCGATTCGTCGCGCTGGTCAGGGGCGCGGTGCCGCCTGCGCTGGCGGGGCTGCTTGGCCTGGGGTTGAGCGCCGCATTCTTCGTCCCCGCCATTGTCGAGCAGGCTTACATCAACCGGACGCAGTGGTTTGGCGAGTATTACGACCCCACGCAGCACTTTGTCTACTTCCACCAGTTGTTCGATCCCTCGTGGGGCTTCGGCATCAGCCAGCCGGGACCGGTCGAGGCCGCGCAGGGCGGCTTGAGCTTCCAGTTGGGGCTGGCCGCGACGTTGCTGTCGGTCATTGCGGTGGGGTGGACTGTCGGCCGGTGGCTTAAGACCAGGCGACTATCCATCGCACAGCCTGCATCGGGGGAGGCCACAGGTCGGGTTCGTGATAGCAGTGATTCTGTCGGGCCTCAGCGGTTCCATGAAGTCGTCTTTTGGGCGCTCTGGGCGGTGGCGAGCGTCTTCCTGACGCTCGATATTTCGCTTCTCGCGTGGCAGTATGTACCGATTGTGCCCTACGCACAGTTCCCCTGGCGCTATCTCATGCTGGCCATCCTCCCTCTGAGCATCCTGCCGGGTGTGCTGGTGGCCGACCACGCGCTGGCAGCACCGCCCGGCCGGGCCACGCCATCGGTCGCAGGATTTTGGCCCGCGCTCGTGCTGGCCGTCCTCCTGATGGCGAGCAGCGCGCCGTATCTGAAGGTCGAGGTGCGCGAGCCGACCCGCGAGCAGGGCCCGGTGTCGATGGCCGCGCTGATGCGGTTCCAGCGCACGAGCGACGAGATGACCGGCGTCACAGCCTGGGTGGACCCCGCGCGCCGGCCCATGTGGTCCGACATGGCCGACCTGTGGGTGCAGGGCGCGGAGGTCACCACGCGCGTGGATTACAGCCAGGTGCCGCAGAACGAGTCGCTGGCCGTCAACTCGGAGGACATGGGCACCGCGCACGAGCAGGTCTTTTTCTACACGAATGAGACGGGCCGCTCCATTACCTTCAACCGTTTCTGGTATCCGGGCTGGACCGCGTGGCTGCTGGATGGCAAGGACGGCCGGCCGGTCGAGCAGATTCCGGTGGTGCGCGAGGATGGGCCACTGGCACGCGTCGTTGTGCCCGTGCCTCAGGGCCAGGGCTATATCCTGCTGCGCTTCGAAGATACGCCGCTGCGCGCCGCAGCCAGGTGGGTGACGATAGGCACCGTCGTACTGCTCGTCCTCTTCGCCGTCGCGAGTCTGCTGCGGCGGCGGTTTGGCGATTGACCTCACCCCATCCCCCTCTCCTGATCTGGGCGAGCGTGCGAACCTTCGGTTCGCCCAGGTCAGGAGAGGGGAAGTCGAGGGGGTGAGGCCATCGAGCAATGGAACCGTGACATGACCTCTCCCGATAATCCGCTCTCCGCGAACCTCTGGCAAGGACCGCGCGTGCGGCTGACTGCGCTGACCTACAGCGACACGCCCACCATCTCCGGCTGGCACAACGACCTGGGGATGCTGCGCTACTTCGATGCTGAGGCTGCGCGCCCGCGCAGCGAAGATGATGTGAGCCGCTGGCTGGACGACGTGAAGAAGAACCCGCGCACCTTCGTCTTTGGCATCCGGCGCCTGGAAGACGACGCACTGATCGGCATGGTCAGCATCGAGGATGTGTTATGGCCCCATGGCACGGGCTGGCTGAGCATCATGATCGGCGAGCGGACCAACTGGGGCCAGGGATACGGCACCGAAGTGCTGCGCCTTGTGCTGGACTACGCCTTCCGGGAGCTGAACCTGCACCGGCTCCAGCTCACCGTGTTCGAATACAACGCCCGCGCCATCGTACTATACGAAAGGCTCGGTTTCCGGCGGGAAGGCGTCTACCGTGAGTTCATGCAGCGGGATGGCCGGCGCTACGATATGTACCTGTACGGCCTGTTGAGCCGCGAGTGGCAGAGATAGGGGTGGGCCGGGCGCCTGCCTCTACGGTAAAATTGACCGCAGTCAACCAGTATTGCGTGTTATGTTTTCGATATGAGAAAATATATGTCAATATCTGGATGCCTGGATCAGTTTAGGTCTAAGCATGCTGAATTCGTCGGATGATGGAGTCTGGTGCTCTTTCGGCTGCGCCGGGCTGTGCCCTGCTCCGCTCAGGATGCGGCTGACCACCGGGGCATCCGGCATCCTGAGCGAGGCCCCGCCAGGAGGGGCCGGAGTCGAAGGCTGGTCGATGACTTGATCCGCCAGAATCATCGTGGCTGTGCTTCGTCGGCCCGAATGGAGCATCTGCCCGTATAGGAAATCTGACTATGGTCAACCAGTATTGCATGTTGTGTTTTGAAGTGAGAGAAGATATGCCAGAGTCAAACCATGCGCCCTGTTGAACTGACCCGCGAACGCCCGTTGATCCTGCTGACCAACGACGACGGCATCCAGTCGCCCGGCCTGCACGCCGCGGCGGAGGCGCTCTGCGACCTGGGCGAGCTGCTGATCGTCGCACCCGCCGAACAGCAGACTGGCATGGGCCGGGCCATGCCCGCGCTGAGCGGCGACGCGCAATTGGAGGCAAGCCGCCTCACGCTCACCTGCCAGGACGTGCAGGTCTACACCATCACGGCATCACCGGCGCAGGCCGTGCTGTTTGGGGTCCTGGCAATCGTTCAGCGGCGGCCCGCGCTCGTGGTCTCCGGCATCAATCACGGCGAGAACCTCGGCACCACCGTGACCTCCTCCGGCACGGTCGGCGCAGCGCTGATGGCTGCAGAGCTGGGCATCCCCGGGCTGGCCGTATCCTTCAAGACGGATGCGGCCTACCACTTCGGCTACGCGCACGAGCTCGACTGGACTGCCCCAGCGCACTTCACCCGTCTGTTCGCGCGCGCCATGCTCGGTGCGCAACTTCCGTTCGACGTGGACGTACTTAAAGTAGATGTCCCCGGTGAGGCCACCGCGGAGACGCTATGGCGCATCACGCGCCAGTCCAAGCAGCCCTACTACCAGTCGCTGGCGCCGGAACAGCGTTTCGGGGTGGGGCCGCTGCGCACGCTGGATTATCGCATCCTCATTCATTGGGACACGCTGGAGCCGGACTCGGACATCTCGGTTTTTGCACGTGACCGCCTTGTATCGGTCACTCCGTTGAGTCACGACCTGACAGCGCGGACCGATCTGGCCGCGCTGGAGGGGCTGTTGAAGGGGCAACCATGATTCGCACCGAAGCATTGAGCAAGCATTTCCAGGCGGATGGCCGCACGATCAAGGCAGTGGACGGGCTGGACCTCCAGGTGGCCGAGGGAGAGGTATTCGGCTTCCTGGGCCCGAACGGCGCAGGCAAGACGACCACCGTGCGCCTGCTCACCTGCCTGATCGGTCCCAGCGCGGGCCGTGCATGGGTCAACGGGCGGGCGGTGGGCCAGGCCGACCGGCAAATCCGGCAGCAGGTTGGCATTCTCACCGAGTCGCCCGGCCTGTACGAGCGGCTGAGCGCGCAGTACAACCTTAGCGTCTTCGCTGAGCTGTATGGCGTTCGGGATGTGCGCGGCCAGGTCGAGAAGTATCTGCGGCTGCTGGACCTGTGGGATCGCCGCGACACCGAGGCGGGGACGTTCTCGAAGGGCATGAAGCAGAAGCTCGCGATTGCGCGCGCCCTGCTGCACGAGCCGCCGGTCGTGTTCCTGGATGAGCCGACCGCAGCGCTCGATCCGGAGGCGGCCAAGACGGTCCGTGACTTCATCGAGACGCTCCGCGGCCAGGGCCGCACCATCTTCCTCTGTACGCACAACCTGGACGAGGCCGAGCGGCTGTGTGACCGCATCGGTGTGTTCAAGCAGCGTCTCATCGCGGTGGATACGCCGGACGCGCTGCGGCGGCAGTTGTTTGGCCGCCAGACGGTCGTGCACCTCGTCCCGCCCGCGGACCGCGGTGCGTTGCAGCAGTGGGCGGGCGTGGTGGCCGGGCTGCCCGATGTGCAGCACGTGGAGCCGCTGCCCGCGTCTGCGGATGACCCCGCACATGCTGACCGCCTCGTCATCAGTTTGGCTGACCCGCCCGCGCAGAACCCGGCCATCGTGCGCACCCTGGTGGCGCAGGGCGCCGAAGTGCAGTTCGTCAACGAGGTCAAGCACTCGCTGGAGGATGTCTACCTGAGCCTGATCCACAACGGCGGGAGTAATGCGGGAGGTGCAGCATGAAGGCGGTACGCACGATTATCCTGAAGGAATGGGCCGATATCCGGCGCAACAAGCTGGTGTTCTCAGTAGTCATCGGCGTGCCGCTGCTGATGGTGTTGATACCTGTCGTCATGCTGTTCATCATGAGCCGTGCGCCGGTGGACTCGCGCGACCTCGAAGAGTTGAGCCGCATGTTGCAGAACACGCTCTTCACGGGCATGGACGGCCGTGAGGCGCTCCAGGCCGCGATGGCGAGCAACTTCATGATCCTGTTCCTCATGATGCCCTTGATGGTGCCCGTCACGATTGCCGCGTACAGCATCGTGGGCGAGAAGATCACGCGCTCGCTGGAGCCGCTGCTGGCGACGCCCGTCTCGACCGCGCAACTGCTGCTCGGCAAGGGGCTGGCCGCAGCGCTGCCGGGCATCGTGATGACGTGGTTCAGCTATGCAGTGTTCCTGGTGTTTGCCCGGCTCTTTGCGGTCAGCGACCGGGTGTTCAGCGTGTTCGTCAATCCCATGTGGCTGATCGCGATGTTCGTGCTGTCGCCGCTCCTGACAGTGATGGCCGTGAACGTGGGCATCATCGTCAGCAGCCGCACCTCGGACCCGCGCGCGGCCGAGCAGCTCGGCAGCCTGATCATTCTGCCGCTCATGGTGCTGTTCATCGGCGTGATGGCCGGCTTTATCATGCTCAGCTCTACAACCTTCTGGCTGAGTTCGTTGATTGTTCTGGTGCTCGATGCAGGCCTGCTGTACCTGGGCGTGACCCTGTTCCAGCGGGAGACCATCCTGACGCGTTGGAAGTAGCAGGACGGGTTGGCAGCCCATCCCCCAGGGGTATGATGTCCTCCCGGCGCGCGATGGCTGGCGATAACTTGTAGGACGGGTTGCCAACCCGTCCTACGCTGGCCTGTCCCCCTCCCCCGCGCGGTTGCCGCGCGCACCATTTTGGCGTACACTACCTGCGTGCTCATCCCGCAGAAGCCATAATCAACATACGGGAGTCATGCCAATGACTGTTCGGCGCTCACTCTATGTAGTGGCCTTCGCCGGGCTGCTGCTCTTCGTGGCCGGGTTGCTGCTGGCCGTGCGCAGCAGCTCCGGGGGCTGGACCGGCGGAATTGCTCTGGCCGATGTGCCAGCGGCATTGATGGGGAGTATCCCCTGGCTGGCGTTGGCGCTTGTCGGGGTGATCGTCTTCGGCGTCGCCTGGGGCATGACGAACCGCGGCGCGCGGCCGCTGACGCTGGCAGGCGCGGCCGAACGCGGATTGCCGGCGCGCAAGGCGACCCTGTACATGGGCCAACTGCTGCTGCTGGCTGCGGCAGTGGCGTTCGCGGTGCTGATGTTGCGCGGCGCGGCCCTGCAGCTCTTCGCAGGGCTGGGGTTAGGCCCCGACGAGGCGCCACCCGGCTGGCCCGTCGCGCAGGCCCTGGTCGCGCTTCTGAGCCTGCTGGCCTGGGGCTATCTGCGCTACGAGACGCTGCGCGACGATGACTTGGGCCGCGAGCAGGGGCCGGCCGTCGGCTGGCGGCGGGCCTACACCTATCTCGCCGCGCTCGGCGGGTTGGCGCTCAGCGTGGGCGGCATGGGCGAATTCATCCGTTCGGTGATCGCCCTGGGCATCCAGCCGCTCGCGCCGGACGCGCCGTGGCGCGTGCCGATGGCCGGTGCGGTCGCCGCGCTGGTGGTGGGCGTGCCGCTGGCTGCAATGGCGTGGCGCTGGTCCACCCGCGGCGCCGCGGCGCGGCCCGCGCCGGAGATGAATGCATTGAGCCGCGTGCTGCTGCGCTACGCCGCGCTACTGGCCGGCGCGCTCGTCACACTCCTGGCGCTCGGCTACCTCATCCATGACGTGATTCTGCTCATCCTCGGCCAGCGCGCAGGCCAGTGGTGGGGCCATGCCCTCGCGTATTTCCCGCCCATGCTGGTGCTTTGGCTCACCTTCAGCAGCGGTATCCAGGGGGATCGGGCGCGCGGCGGCGAAAGCCCGCGCACCGCCCGCATCCGCCGGGTTGTGCGGTACACGATCACCGCGCTGGCGCTGGCTGCGTTCTGGCTCGGCTTGACCGAAGTCGCGCGGCTCGTGTTGCAGATGGCGCTGGCGCGGCAGGCGGGCAATGTCGAGTTGGATGCAGCCTGGCGGGGGCGTTTCGCGCTCGCGACCGCGCTGGTGCTGGTCGGCGCCCCGGGCTGGTGGGGTCACTGGTGGCCTTTGCATGTGCGCGCGCGGCTCAACACGCCGGGCGGCCACAACGAGCGTGCATCGGGCATTCGGCGGGTCTACCTGTTCGCCGTGGTGTTGATCGGCGCGGCCGTGCTGGTGTTCTCGCTTGGGTTCGGCGTCTTCCTGGGCCTGAATCTCGATGGCGTGACCACCGTGGGTGGCGTGCTGGGCGCGCTGGCGGGTGCAATTGCGGGCGCGGCGATCGCCCTGGTGTGGGCGGCCTCACATGCGCTGGTCTTGCGGGGAGACGAGCGACTGCTGACGCGCGACGCGGCTGAGGCGGAGCGCCAGCGTGCGTACAAGCCGCCGGTCGTCGCTGCGAGCGTCGTGCCTGCTGCACCGGCTGTCGCGCAATCGCCGGTTTCCCCGCCCGCGGTCGAGCCCCTTGCGCAGCCCGTCGCGGCGGGTGCGCCCCTCCGCTACCGACGGGAGGACCTGCCCTCCCTGTTGCCGGCCGCTGCTTCCCTGACGGCTGAAATCGAGAGCATTGCGCCGACTCCCACGGAGTCGGCGTCTGCCGCGGCCGGAGAGCCGGTGCATGCTGTCGCAGTTGTGGATGGCGCGAACGGTGTGGCAGGTGCGGCCCTGGTCGCCGGGCTGCGCCGCGCGCTGCCCGACCTGGTCATCTGGCCGGTCGGCCTGAATGCCGCCGCGCAGGTGGAGATGCTGGCCGCGCTGGGCGACGGCACGCCGCCCGCCGTGCCCGCGACCGCGTTGGGGACTGTTTCGCTCATCCTCGGCCCTGCCGATATTGTGACGCCCGGCGGCATGGACGGCGAGGTGACGGATGAGATATTCGCGGCCATCAGCGCCAGCCCGGCCACGGTATTCCTGCTGCCGCCGCGCGATGCACGGCTCCAGTGGATTGCCGTGCCCGAATGGTCGCTGGCACAGTGGGTCGACCATGCCGTCGTGGAGGTGCAGCAGGCGTTCGGCATGCTGCCGCCTGAGCCAGCGCCCGAGATTTAGCCACAACCACGGAACACACGGATTACGCGGAGGGATCATCTTTGCCATCTGGAGGCGCGCGTGCACACGCTAATTGTGCTCAAGGGCCGGTCGTTCAAGCACAACCTGCCGCTGACCGATATCAGCGACCTGCTGGCCGCACCCAACACCATCGTATGGCTGGACATCCAGAACCCCACGGATGCGGATGTGGCGCTGCTGGCGGAGGAGTTCGGCTTCCATCCCCTTGCCATCGAAGATGCCACCCGCTCGCACGAACGCCCGAAGGTGGATGCCTATCCGTCTGCGGAGTCTCTGGAGGAGGAAGCGCCGGAGGCTGCGGCAGCGCCTGCGTCAGTCGAGGAGCCGGATGAAGCCGTGCCGGCGTCCGGCGGTTACTACTTCGTCGTCTTCTACGAGGCCGCGTTCGATCCGGCAGAAGATCGGATTGTCACCGAAGCCATTAACCTGTTCATCGGGGCCAACTATCTGGTCACGGTTCACCAGGGCGATATCCGCCACGTCAAGGAAACACTGGCGCGTTGGCAGACGCCCAACAGTCCGCTGGGCAACAGTGTGGCCGCGCTCGTCCATGCGCTGCTTGATTCGATCGTGGATGACTACTTCCCGCTGATGGATCGGGTGGCCGACCGGGTGGAGGACCTGGAGGACGCCATTTTCGTGCATTACGAGGAGGAGTCCATCCAGACGATGTTTGGCCTGAAGCGGGACCTGTTGAGCCTGCGCCGCGTGGTTGCGCCGGAGCGCGATGTGCTGAATGTGCTGCTGCGCCGCGAGCTGCCCATCTTCCGCCCGGCCGATCTCGCCTATCTGCAGGATATCTACGACCACCTGGTGCGGGTCACCGACAATATCGACACCTATCGCGACCTGCTATCGAGTGCACTGGACAGCTATCTGTCGCTGCAATCCAATAATTTGAATCAGGTCGTCAAAATATTAACGATTGCATCAATAATATTGATGGCGGCCAGCCTGATCGCCGGCATCTACGGTATGAACTTCGTGCACATGCCCGAACTGCAATGGCGGCTCGGCCACGGCTTTGCCATCCTGCTGATGATCATCGTCACTGCCGGGCTGGTGATTTACTTCAAGCGCAAGCGCTGGCTGTAGAACCATTAAGAGCAACCCGCAGCGAATTGGACCGCCGAGCACCAGCTCGGCATCAGTCTGGCGACCAGAAGCTTCCCACCGCGCCGCTCACAGCCCCCACCAACGCATCGCTCACCCCGGTCCGCCTGAACGCAAAGCGCACGAACAATGGATCATGGTCGGAGCTGCGCAGGCTCGTCGTATCGGGCGTCAGCTTCTCCGGGAAGTCCGCATTGATGTGTACCGGCCCGCCTGCGAGATAGTACGCATCGAGGCCAGGGGTGGCAACGAAGTGATCCAGCACCTCGGCACGGCCGTCATAGATGTAGGTGTAGCGATCCGCCGGCGGGACATAACGTGCAAAGAGGTTGACTTCACCCCCAAACTGCGCCAGCGTGTCAGATGCCAGCAGGTCGTTGAAATCGCCCAGCGCAACCGCGTTCGGTTCCGCATCCGCCGCGGCCAGCAGCCCGGCCACGAATGCCGCCTGCAGGACGCGGCGGGGTGCATTGTCGGCCTCGTCCCCGCGCTTGGACTTGAAGTGATTGACGATGACGCGCACTTCGAGTGCCCGGTCGCCGCGTGCGTTGCGCACGACCAGGTCGGCCACGTAGGGCGGCCGGTCGAACAGCGGGTAGGTGTCCGCGTCGCAGGGATTCGCGGTTGCGCGCGGCCCGCGGGCGGCTGTGTAATCCACGCCGTAGTCGGTCGGCGTGCAGGTTTGCGCTGATGCGCTCCGCCGCAGCTCGACGCGTCGAGTATCGTAGAGCAGGCCCACGGTGATGTCCCGGAAGTCCGCACTCTCGTAGTAGTCATAACGATAGCGCGGCCCCGCGGCCGCCGCCAGCGCAGCCCACACTGCGTCCTTCCCCTCGATCTCCTGCAGCCCCACAACCGTGCAGCCTTGCAGGTTCTGCCGGATGGCTGCGGCCCGTTTCGCCAGTTGCGCCTGAAACTCGCCCAGGCTCGCCGGCGACCAGTCGCCCACGTCACCGTCGCCGTCGTCCACTGCGTCGAACAGGTCCAGCACATTGAACGAGCAGATGGCGAATTCGTCCGGGCCGATGGCGCGCTCCGCAGCCGCGGGATCGGGCAGGTCCGTCACCTTGAGCCGCGTAGGGTCATCGACCAGCAGGACGTACCGGCCAAACTGGAAGGCCAGGATGCCCGTCAGACCGGTCGCGGTAATCTGATCCAATGTGCCGGCCAGGGGCAGGTCCACGCCTAGCCCGCCCGACAATGCAATGCTGCCCCGGCCTTCAGGCAAGAGAGGCGCCTGCTCAAGCGCGGCCGACTCCGCAAACACGCGCCGGCCGTAGAACGGGCTGCCCCGGTCCAGCAGGACAATCTCGGGGTCGCCGGCGGGGTAGCGGGAGGCATAGCGGTGCGTCGGGCCGATGACCGAACCGTCGAAACTCAGGCTGACCCGCATCCCCTCGAACCGTTCGTAAGTCGCGGCCGGGTCCGCGGCCGGGTCGCCCGGCGGCGGGATCGGGCCGGGCGCGGGCAGCGGGCAGCGGCCTATCGTCCGGTAGGAGGCAGTCGTGTCATCGGACAGGCCGACAATCTCCGTCTGGCCGTAGAACTCCTGCACGCGGAAGTCGTGCAGTTCGACGAGCGTGCCCGGCGTGAGGTTGCGCGGGTTCTGCCAGGTCGTGTAGCGAAAGACGAAGATGCCGTCGGAGGTGGCCGGGTTTGCATCCGCCGCGGGATCCTGCAGGAAGAAGCCGTCCGCAGTCACGCCGGTCACGCAGCCGGCGAGCCGTCCGAAGGTCGTCTCTGCATCATAGGGTGTGGCTGCGGTTGTGCCCTGAAGTTGCGCAATCGTCACCGCGGGGCGGGCCGCGACACTGCACGGGCCGGGCCGGATATCCGCCTGGCTGCGCGGCCAGACCTGCGCGCCATCGTAGTCCGCGCTCAGGCCGCTGACGGTGGCCGGGCAGCCGTTCTGCAGACCCGCAGTAGACAGCCCCAGCCGCTCGGTGAGGTAGATGAGTGTGCCGCCGACGCGGAAGCGCCGTTCGCTCAGGCGGGAGACCGGTCCGCTGAGCTGCACGAGCCGGCCCTCCGTGGCCTCGCCCACCTGGCTGGGCTGCACAACCTGGGGGACAGGGGGAGCGCCCGTGCCCAGTCGGATGACCTGCGCGGGGTTGCCCGGCACAATCTCACGCAATCCGTGATGCTCAGCCAGCCGCCCGCTGACGCAGACCGCGTCGCCCGCGGCCAGCGCTTGTCCCACACCGCGACCGGCATAGACATAAATCCCGCCGCCGGCATCCTGCAGGGCGAAGGACTGCCGCTCGGTGAACACGCCGGTGGGCACGCTGACGACGCCTTGAACGGTTACTTCCGTGTCGAGCGGCCGGGTGCGCGCCTCGGGAATCGGGATGGCCCCGGCGCAGGTGTTCTGCGCCGCTGCGGGAGGCTGTATAGGCAGCATGAGCGAGAAGGCGATGACAATCAAGCCAATGATGATCGGGGCGACGGTGCGCGGGCAGTGGAGCATGGCTGGCCTCGTGGTGGGTTGCCCTCCCATCAAAGCACAATACCCCGAGAAGCGCAAACGCGACTGTCTGCCTTTGCCCGTCTACCAGTTACCCTGTGATATAATGCCAACATTATCCGGCTGCCCGTGCATGGCCGCGGCCGGTTCCTGCCATCTCTGGAGGCCCTGATGCGACTAGCAGATTTCCCTCGTCCGAAAAACGATAACCGGCGCGGCGTCCACTGGTCCGCGTCAGTCTACCATCCCGGCGGTGGGGCGCTCGACTTCTGGATCTCCGAGCTTCAGGCCATGAAGATCAAGTGGGTGAAGGTGCTGGATGATGGCGGCGGGTCATCGTTCGAGCTATGCCAGCGCCTGCTCGCCGCGGATATCATGCCGGTCGTCCGTCTCTTCCGCATCGAGCCCAACCCTGGCTCCATCGGGGGCCGCGAGGAGGATACCATCCGCCGGATGGTCGCGGCGGGCGTGCGCTATTTCGAGACCAACAACGAGCCCGACCTGCCCATCGAATGGAAGGGCGGCAAGATGCCGTCCAACTGGCTCGACGTGGTGATCGACAACTTTATCATCGACGCCGACAAGGTGATTGCGCTGGGTGGCCTGCCCGCGCTGCCCGCGATGGGCGTGGGCAGTCGGGTCAACCCGATCGCGGAAGTTGTCAAGCGGGGCCGGGCCGACCTGTTCGACAACGGCGCGTGGGTAGCGATCCACAACTACACGATCAACCACCCGCTGGATTATCCCTATGATCCGGTCAACCAGGAGGGCCAGCCCGTCAGCCAGGAGGAGTACGACCGGCTGGGCCAGTGGGCCTGGGAGGGCCGGCCGCGCGAGCAGATCAACGAGTGGCGGCAGTCGGACAAGAACCCCGGCGACACGCTGGAGGATGACGCGACCTGCTTCCTCGCCTTCCATCTGATGGATCAGATGATCCAGCAGGCCCTGGGCCATCCTGTGCCCATCATCAGCACGGAAGGCGGGCCAGTCGTCGGCTGGAAGGAAGACCGCCGCTATCCGCGCGTCGATCCCAACACGCACGCCGAGTGGGTCGTCCAGATCGCGGAGTTCATGCAGGGCACGCGCGAGATTCACGGGATGCCGTGCTCGGACAGTTACTTCTCCATGTGCCACTGGCTCATCGCGAACTACCGCATGGGCTATCTTGCGCCCACGTGGGAAAGCAACTCCTGGTACACGGACTGGTGGAACGGCGATTTCGAGCTGACCGGCGAGTTGCCCGTCGTTGCGCGGCTGAAGGCGTTGCCCGATGTGGTGCCCGGCCCGGTCGATCGAGCCGTGGTTGCCGGCCGCGTCCTCCGCGCAGACACCGACGCGGGCCTGCCGGACCTCACCGTCAAGCTGCTCCAGGCGGACCGCGAGATCAAGAGCGCGATCACCGGGCCGGACGGCGCCTTCCGGATCGAGGGTTTGGCGGTCGGCGTCTATGACATTGCAATTGTGCCCTGGGGCATCGTGCGCCGCGGGGTCAGCGCGGTCGAGGAGATCCCGGGCGGCACGCTGCCGTCCGTCACCCTCCGGCTCAGCGGCGGGCAGAACAGCATCCTCACGGGCAGCGTGCAGAGCGCCGCGGGCGCGCCGCAGGCGAATGTCCGCGTCAGGCTGGCCCGTAGCGGCGTGCAGGTCGGTGAAATGGTCACCGGTGCAGACGGCGCGTTTCGCTTCGCAGCCTTGCCGCTGGGCTCTTACCGGCTCGACATTCCGGGCATCACGGTCGCGGGCATTGCGCTGGACGGCTGGCAGACGAAGAACCTGCGCCTGACGGCTGGTGTCGCCGGGCAATACCGCTACGGCGTCGTGCAGCGGCGGCTGCTGCCCGAAGATGAGACCGCGGGCCGGCGCATCTTCTACGGCACGGTCACGGATGCCAGCGGCGCGCCGCTGAACGGCGTCAAGCTGCGGATGGCCTGGAGCGGTGCGGCACCGGGCACGGACTTCCCGACCACGACGACCGGCCGCGACCCGTACAAGCCTGCAGGTTCCTACGAGTTCGTGCACAGCCCCGGCACATTTAACCTGCAGGTGGTGCAGGGCGACTGGCCGAGCGACCTGGCCGCGGATCTGGAAACAGCCAAAGTCCCCGGTCGCGAGGGCCAGGCCATCACCTACGAGGTCAACTTCCGGCTGCAGGCGGTCGGCGCGCCGGCGCAAGTGGACGGCGTGGTGGCGGGCGGCGCGGCGGACGCGCTGCTGACGCTGACTGCGGCGGATGACACGGTGCGCACGACGCGGCTGGCCGCTGACGGCAGCTTTGTCTTTCCCAATCTGCCCGCGGGAACCTATCGGCTGTCCCTGGCCGGCATCGGCGAGATTGCCGCGGGGATCGTGCTGGAGCCGGGTGCGTTGTTCAAGCTGCTCTTCCCCATGCGCAGCCGCCTCTCGGGTCACGTCGTCGATGCAGGCGCGCCCGCGCCGGATGGCCTGGTCGCAGTGTTGTACGCGCCCGCGCCCTGGGGCTGGACGCGGCAGGCGCCGCTCGACCCCAGCGGCAACTTCGCCATCGACAACCTCCCCGCGGGCAGCTACCGGCTGGAGGTCAACGGGCTGATGCTGCCCGACCTAGTGCTGAACGGCGAGAACGAGCTGAAGCTGGCCGTGCTCGACCTGAGCCAGGGCCAGCGCAGCATCGTGCGTGGCCGCGTGGCCGACGGTGCAGGCCGGCCCCAGGCCGATGTACTGATGACCCTCCGGCGCGATGGCATCCTGGTCGCGCAGGCCCGCACGGATGCCGCGGGTTTCTACCGGTTCGTCAAGCTGCCCGCCGGGAGCTACCTGCTGGAGGCGGTGGGCCTGGGCCAGGTGGCCGCCTTCCTGCTCGACGGCGAGCGACAGGAGGTGGCGGATGTGCTCTGGCCGCTGCCCGGCCCGCGCGGGATCCTGCAGGGCCATGTCCGGGATGCAGCGGGCGCGCCCGTCTCCGGCGTCTGGGTGCGCCTGCTGGCCGCAGGCGGCGAGGTCGCGCGCGTGCAGACCGACCTGACCGGCGCCTTCCGCTTTGCCGAACTGCCCGGCGGGGTCTATGCGCTGGCGCTCATCGAAGGGGAGCCGCTGGTTACGGGCATCGTGCTGGACGAGGATGCGCTGGTCACACGCGATGTCATGCTGCCGCCCGCGCCGGTCAGGCTGCTCGGCCATTACCTGCTGTTGGCCCCGCCGCCGGAGCCTGGCGCCGCGGGCCATGCCGAGGCGCGGATGCTGCTGGCCCTGGTGTCGCAGCACGTCGCGCGGGCAGCCGGCAGCATCAGCGCCGGCTACAGCGTCACCGACGCGGCCAACGCGGGCCGTGCGACCATTGTGGGCGACAACGTGCCGCCGGATGTCGAAGCGACGCTGCGGGCTGCGGAATGCCAGGTGAGCCGGCTGTCCGGCGACGGGTATGCAGTCGCGGCGGGCCTGGCGCAGCTTTTTGCCGAGGGGGTGAACTCATGAGCCTTTCCGTACGCCTCGGGCGGTTCTTCGGCCGGCGCAACATGAGCACGCCGCTGCCTGAACGTGCTGCCATGTCGTCCGCTCCCCGCGAGGTCATCAACGACGCGCAAGCCTATGGCGTCGAGATCAAGCCGGTTGCGGTCGCGCCGGGCGGCTGGTACTGGCAGGTTGTCCGCGTGCATCACCTCACGCCGGAGGAAAATGGCGGCAACCACCATATCTACATGGACATCCTCGACCCGGCGATCGGCGACGGCAGCAACCCGAACGGCGGCCGCGTCTACGGCGCGCGCGCCCGCGTAACGTGGGATGGCGGCGAGCAGCTCGTGACCGTGGACAAGCCCGCGAACGAGCCGGGTACCAACTTCCCGATGTGGAAGTGGCAGGTGTGCGCAGCCGAGGCGCTCGGCCTGCCGGGGCTAGAGCTGCCCTCGGATCGCGTGACGGGCATGCACACCGGCCATCCCGATGAGGCGCCCGGCAACACCCTGTTCCACCACTCGTTCAGCATCACCTTCGTCAAGGTGCAGGCCCCGCTGACCATCTATCGCGACAGCGTCATCTACGGGGTGATTTACAACGGCGCCGGGCGCACCGCGCGGCTGCTGGAGGGCGAACGTACCGTGACCGAGCAGGTCATCGGCAGCGACGAGACCTTCCGCTTCGTGGAACTGGCCGCGGGAGATTACCTGCTCGAAGTGGTGGGCGCCGGCCTGCGTTCGGCGCCGGTCCACCTGGACGGACGCAACCAGGTTCAGCTTGAGCTGACCGTCGTCCTGGCCGAGAGCGTCATCCGCGGCCGTGTGCGCAACGGCGTCGGCCGCACCGTGACCCTCACGCGCGGCGAGACAGCCGTGGCATCTCAGGCCGTCGCGTCGGATGAAACCTTCCACTTCAGCGAGCTGCCGGCAGGCGCGTACCGGGTCGCGGTGGACGGCGTGGGCGTCATCTCCGACTTGCTGACGGTGGATGGCCGGAACTCGGTCGCGGTGGACCTGTTCGTGCCGCCCGCGGGCAAGCTGCTCGGCCACTATCTCCTGTTGGGGCCGGCCGGCCAGCCTGCAACCCAGGCCAATCTCGTGCTGGCCCAGGAATTCATCCTGGCCTTCCGGCCGACCTTCGGCTTCAGTGCGGAGGAGGCCGCGGCCGCGGGCATGGTGACGATCCTCGCCGGGACGGATGCCGTTGATGAGCAGACTGCGGCCGGGCTCGCCGCGGACGGCACGCCAGTGCAGCGCATCGCCGGCACGGTCGAGCAAGTGGCGCAGGCGTTGGCCGCGCGGGTCGCCAGCGGTCAGCCGTTCGGACAGACGCAGTAACACATGGCCTATGCCTGATTCTCTCTCCCGGCCCATGCCGCGCTGGTTGGTGCCGGTTGTGTTGGCCCTGGTCACGGCGCTCGCGGCGTTCCTGCGCTACTGGCAGCTCGACACAATCCCGCCCGGGTTCCATTACGATGAGGCGTATGAGGCGCTGGAAGCCTGGCGGGTGCTGACGCAGCCTGGCTATCGTCCCGTATTCTTCACCGGCAACTTCGGCGTCGAGCCGATGTTCATCTACCTGACGGCCATCGCGTTCCGGCTGTTCGGCGCCGCGCCGGAGGTCATGCGCGGGGTCGGCGCGGCTGTCGGAACCGTTACCGTCCCCGCGCTCTACCTGTTGGCGCGCGAGTGGGTGCGGTTGGACCGTCGGCTGCCGCCCACGCTGCCGCTGCTGGCCGCGCTGGCATTGGCAGTCCAACGGTGGCACATCACTTTCAGCCGCATGGGCATCGAGCCGATCCTCGTGCCGTTGTTCCTCGTCCTGCTGCTGTGGGCTTTTGTCCGTGCGGTGCGCACTGGCAGCCGGTGGGCGTGGATCGGCTTCGGGCTGACCGCGGGCCTCGGCGCGTATACGTATCCGGCGGGGCGGCTGCTGCCAGTCCTGGCTGCGCTGCTGGGCGTGTTCGCGCTCGTTCGTGCTGCGGGACCCGAGCATCCTGAGCGGAGGT
>JAKPQT010000456.1 GCA_029555885.1 Chloroflexota bacterium
TGGTGCGGGACCTGCATCTGGCCGGGGGTACTGTCACTTTCACGCTGGCCCTGACCACCCTGGCCTGCCCGCTGCGCGACCAGATTGTCACCGCGGCCCGGCAGGCAGTGTTGGCGCTGGACGGTGTCCAGAGCGCAGACATCGCCCTGGGCGAGATGACGGCCCAGGAACGGGCGAAGCTGCACCAGAGCGAGCCGACGGAGGGCGCGGCGGAGCAGTACAATCACGTCCGCCATGTCATTGCGGTTATGAGCGGCAAGGGCGGAGTGGGCAAGTCCCTGGTCGCCGGGTTGCTGGCAGTGACGCTGCGCCGCAACGGGCACCGCGTGGGCGTGTTGGACGCCGATATCACCGGCCCCAGCATCCCCAGGATGTTCTTCCCAAACGGCGCGCGGCCGGGCTCCAGCCCGCTGGCAATCCTGCCCGCGGAGACGCGCACCGGCATCCGCGTGATGTCCATCAACCTGCTGCTGGAGAGCGAGGACCAGGCCGTCATCTGGCGCGGACCGCTCATCAGCGGCGCGATCCGGCAGTTCTGGACAGATGTGCTGTGGGGCGAGCTGGATTATCTGATCGTCGACCTGCCGCCGGGCACATCCGACGCCTCGCTGACGGTGCTCCAGTCGCTGCCGATGAGCGGCGTGGTGCTGGTCACCTCACCGCAGGCCCTGGCGGGCATGGTCGTGCGCAAGGCCGCCCAGATGGTGGCGCGCGTGAACGTGCCGCTGCTGGGGCTCGTGGAAAACATGAGCTACTTCACCTGTCCCGACACCGGCAAGCAGTACGAGGTCTTCGGGCCCAGCCACAGCGAGCAGATGGCCGACGCGTTGGGCATCTCGTTGCTCGGCCGCCTACCCATCGATCCCCGCATCGCCAGCCTGTGTGATGCGGGTCAAATCGAGTACTGCCCGACCGAGGCT
The DNA here is from genome assembly GCA_029555885.1 of Chloroflexota bacterium. The sequence goes on from JAKPQT010000456.1 coordinate 921, forward strand.
TTCGAGCCGATTGCGGAGCAGATTGAGACGCTGGCCCCGGAAGCCCGCAAGGTCGCGCTGCCGGGGCGTTGAGAACGTTGGCATCATCAAACACTGACCTCAGGACGGTCACAGGATTCAGGAAAGGGGTAAACATCATGCCAAGGGGAGATCGCACAGGACCGATGGGGGCCGGCCCGATGACCGGCCGTGGCGCCGGCTGGTGTGCCGGCTATGACCGGCCCGGGTTCGCCAACGCGGTGCCCGGGTTCGGAAGAGGCATGGGCTATCGCGCAGGCGGCGGCCGCGGCTGGCGCAACATGTACTACGCGACCGGCCTGCCAGCCTGGGCGCGTGGGGGTGTCATACCGCCCGCACCGCCTGTGCAGGCCACACCGGATCAGGAAATGATGGAGCTGCGAACACAGGCCAGCTGGTTGGCGCAACAACTGGAAGCCATCCAGCGACGCATCGAGGCACTCGGCAGCGGGAATCCGCAGCCATAGCGCCCGGCGAACGGGGCGGTGTCGCAAGGCTGCGGCACCGCCCCCAAGGAGGGAAAGATGTTTAGTCGATTGCTGCGCGGCCGCGGCGGGGGCGGCGGTCGTGGAGGAGGCGGCGGACGGGGGAGTGGCCGCGGGACGAAGCCCGGCTCTGGCCCCGGCGGCGACTGCGTCTGCCCGCAATGCGGTCATCGGCAACCTCACGAGATCGGTCAACGCTGCATGGATATCGCGTGTCCCAAGTGCGGCACGCGCATGGTCAAAGAATAGAGGTCACACCTACATGAAGCTCATCGTTACAGCCACTGCACCCAACGTCGAAGCGCCGGTCGATCCCCGGTTTGGCCGGGGCGCCTACTTCATCGTCATCGACACGGACACCATGCAATGGCAGGCGCATCAGAACCAGGCCGTCAACGCGGCCGGCGGCGCCGGCTCACAGGCTGCGCAGTTCGTCGCGCAGCAGGGCGTGGAGGCCGTCATCAGCGGCGACTTCGGCCCAAACGCCTACATTGCGCTGGCAGCCGGTGAAGTCAGGATGTACCTGCTCGGCGCGAGCCAGACGGTCAGCGAAGCCGTCGCCAACTGCGTGGCGGGCAAGCTGCAGGAAGTCCATGCACCGACCGGAGCAGGACATCATGGTGGCCGGAGTGGATGAAAACAGGGGCGGGCTGACCCCGCCCCTGCGGATCGCGGTCGCGAGCGGCAAGGGCGGCACGGGCAAGACCACGGTGGCAACCAGCCTGGCGTTGAGCCTGGCGGGCGGCGGTCCGGGGCTGCCCCCGGTCCTCCTCGATTGCGATGTCGAGGGGCCCAACGCGCACCTGTTCCTGAAACCAACTTTCCAACGTCGCCAGGACGTTGCCATTCAGATCCCGCGTGTGGATGCGGCGAAATGCACTGCGTGCGGCCGGTGTGCCGAGGTGTGCGAGTACCATGCCATCGTCGTGCTGGGCAAGCGCACGCTGGTCTTTTCGCAGCTCTGCCACGGCTGCGGCAGTTGCACGCTGGTGTGCCCTGAGAACGCCATCAGCGAGGAACCACACGCCATCGGCGTGCTCGAAGCTGGCACAGCGGCCTACGGCATCCCCTTTGCACGCGGGGTGCTGAACGTGGGGGAGCCGATGGCGGCGCCGGCCATCCGCCAGCTCAAACACTGGGGCATCCCTGCAGCCGAGGCAGAGGGCCGCGTGGTCATCCTCGATGCGCCGCCAGGCACCTCGTGCCCGGTCGTAGAGACCGTGCGCGGGGCCGACTACCTGCTGTTCGTCACCGAGCCGACCCCCTTCGGGCTGCATGACCTGCGGCTGGCCGCAGACGTGGCCGCGGAGCTGGGCATTCCGGCGGGCGTCATCATCAACCGTGACGGCATCGGTGACACGGCCGTCGATGAGTTCTGTGCGGACGCGGGGCTGCCGGTGCTGCTCCGCATCCCGTTCGAGCGTGCGATTGCCGAGGGAGTCGCGCAGGGACGCACGCTGGTTGAGATTCATCCCGAGTATGCACTGCGCCTCCAGGCGGTATTTGCCAGGATCAGCAGACAGATGGCAGCCAAGCACGCAGCGCAGTGCAATTCGTAGGAACGAGAGCCATTGTGAAACAACTCGTCATCTTGAGCGGCAAAGGCGGCACAGGCAAGACCAGCGTCGCGGCTGCGTTCGCACACCTGGCGGCCAAGAGTGCATTGCCGGTCCACGCGGTGCTGGCCGATGCCGATGTGGATGCGGCCAATCTCGAGTTGGTGCTGGGCCCCAGCCCGCTGGAAACGCACGAATTCATCGGTGGCGCGGTGGCAGTCATCGACGAGGCGCTCTGCCAGGGCTGTGACAACTGCTACGATGTCTGCCAGTTCGAGGCAGTGCTGCGACCTGCTGGTGGCCGCATAGCCTATGCCGTCGATCCGATCGCCTGCGAAGGCTGCGCAGCCTGCGTCTACCAGTGCCCGAAGGATGCCATCCGGATGGTGCCGCAACTGGCCGGTCACTGGTTCCGGTCCGCCAGCCGCTATGGGCGGCTGTTTCATGCCTCGCTGCGACCGGCCCAGGAGAACTCCGGCAAGCTGGTGACGCTGGTCAAGCAGCAGGCGCGGCTGCTGGCACTGGACGACGGCTATGACGCCGTGCTGGTGGATGGGCCGCCGGGGATCGGCTGCCCGGTCATCTCCGCAGCATCGGGCGCCGATCTGGCGCTGATCGTGGCCGAGCCTACCGCGGCCGGCATCCACGACATGGCCCGCGTGCTCCAGACGACTGCGCACTTCCGCGTGGCCGCACTGGTGTGCATCAACAAGGCCGATATCTACCCGGAAGGCACGGCGCAGATCGAGGCTTACTGCCGGGATGAGGGCATCGAGGTCGTTGGCCGCATTCCGTTCGATACCGCGGTCACGGACGCCATGGTTCGCGGCGAGCCTGTCACGGCCTTCCGGCCGGAGTCGCCCGCGGCAGTGGCCCTGACTGCGGTCTGGCAGCGCGTGGCAGAGCGGCTGAACGCGGGAGCAGCATGAACAAGGAGGGACGCTCATGAACGACCCTGAGAAGCTCCGGGAGGCTATTTTGGCGCATCTTACCACGGTGATTGACCCGGAGACAGGCGTGGACGTCATACGGATGCGGCTCATCGAGAACTTGAGCGTGGACGCGCGCGGCTGCGTCAGCTACGTCTTTCGCCCATCCTCCTCCCTGTGTCCGCTGGCTGTCCCGCTGGCGATGGCGATTCGCCGCGCGGTGCGGGAGGTGCCGGGCGTCACCAACCAGATCATGCGCGTCGAAGGTTACGTAGGCAGCGATGCGCTGAATGTACTGCTGGAAGAACTGGCAGAGTCATCAGAAGACTGAAAGGTATCGCGGTGCATGGATAAGCAGAATGAACCCCGTCCGGGGGAGGCGGTGAACAGCACACCGGATAAGACAGAGAGCCGGGACGAAAATGCCGCAGCCCACGATGTCATCGAGCTGCGACCCTTTGCCTTTTCCGCCAAAGTGTTACAGCATGGCCGCCATCCGGCCAATGCACGCCGTATGGAGCAGCCGGATGCACACGCCATCAAGGTCGGCTGGTGCGGCGAGGTGATGGAAATGTACCTCCGGCTGGACGGGGACTGCATTGCGGAAGCCAGCTTTTGGGCCGACGGCTGTCTTTCCACGATGGCCTGCGGAGACATGCTGACGACGATGGCAGCCGGGAAGTCCCTTGCAGATGCTGCGGCGATTACGCCGGAACAACTGATTGCCGCGCTGGACGGCCTGCCCTTCAAGAGCCACCACTGCGCGGAGCTGTCGGTGGAGACCTTGCAGGAGGCCATCGCACGTTGTGGTGGATAGAACCAAGGAGGCTGCTATGCCCGGATACGATGGAACGGGTCCACGCGGGACGGGGATGTTCACCGGCCGCGGGGAGGGATATTGCGCCTTGCGCCTGCCCGAAGCCGACTCCGGCGAAGCGGTGAGCGGCTATGCTGGCATCGCAGGCCAGCCGGTACAGCTTACCCCGGGCGCCGCACAGCCGCGCCGAATCATCGACGCAGCGCCATTCGGCCGTCTGGATGCCCGCGTCGTGTGTCAGGGATGGCGCCGCCGGTGTGGCCGGCGCAAATAGGTAATTCCTTGATAGGCTGGCTGCCTTGAGCGCGTGCAGCACTGCACCTCGCGTGCCGCGAGTCTATGCGCGTCGTCACTTCCTAAGACGCTAGCAGTAGCAGGGAGGGTCAGATGTGCCAGGCAACTGTGTACCTGGGTGATCAGGTGGTCGCGCGCGACGTGACCTGGCTGGAACCCACAGCGGAAGGCGTGACCTTTGGGACATTTTTCGAGGCTCCTCAAGTCGTGCACGGGCGCATTCGATACCTGGATTTCCTGAAGCACCGTGTGGTGCTGGAACCGCTGGAGGAGAGTCATGGACGAGAACACGAAGCTGCGCATGCTGCTCCCACACTGGATTGAGCACAACGGTGAGCACGCCCAGGAATTCAGGGACTATGCCGGGCGCTCGTCGGATGAGACGCGCGCAAGTCTGATGGCGGTCGCGCAGTTGGTCGAGGCTGCCAACGCAAGGCTTGAAGAGGCGCTGGCTGGGCTCGGTGGCCCGCTAGAGCACCACCACCACGCATGAGCGAGACCACCGGCCCGGATGCGGCACAGCACATCACCTACCGGCCCATCGGATTTGTCGAAAATGCCTTCGACCAGCCCGTCGCGCCCGAACAGATTCGTGCCGAAGCCTCCCGCATCGTGCTTGATCCGGCGCTGGCCGAAGGCCTGCAAGGGCTCGCGCCTGGCCAGGAAATCGCAGTGGTCTTCCATTGCCATCTTTCCGCGGGCTACGAACTGATGCAGCATCCACGGGGCGATACCAGTTCTCCGCGCCGGGGCGTCTTTGCCCTGCGCAGCCCGCGGCGCCCGAACCCAATCGGCATCACCGTCGTGAAACTGACCGCGGTGGAGGGCAATATCCTGCACGTGCAGGGCCTGGATGCGCTCAACGGGACCCCGGTTCTGGATATCAAGCCGGCCTGAGTCTTAACCAGGCGGCTGTGGAGGCCTGCTATGTATGACACGCTGCTGGTGCCACTCGATGGCTCGACGTTCAGCGAACGCGCGCTGCCCCTGGCAGTCACGCTGGCACAGAGGATGCAGGCGCGCATCATCCTGCTCCACGTCATCAGTGCTCCCGTTTTCCCCGGCGGTGACACGGTCGAGGCCGAGCGCCAGACGGGGGAAGAGGCCCAGGTCTATCTGGCGCATCTGGCAAGCACAATCGCGGCAGAAGGTCTGCATACGGAGACGACATTAGCTTACGGCCAGGCTGCGGAATCCATCCTGCTGGAAATCAAATCGGCCGGAGCCGACCTGGTGGTGATGTGCTCCCACGGTCGTTCGGGCCTGGGGCGCTGGATTTTCGGTTCGGTCGCGGAGCAGGTGCTCGCACACAGTCCTGTACCGGTCCTGTTGGTGCGGCCGACCGGCGAGCCCGTCGCGCTGGGGCCGGAGTCTGCACAGCCCGCGCTCCTCGTGCCGCTGGATGGTTCGCCCCTGGCCGAGACTGCGCTGCCGCACGCCGCGACGCTGGCACGCGCGTTCGGCAGCACGATCCTGCTCTTGCGCACCGTGGAGCCATCCATGCTGGCCTACCATTACTCCCTGAGGGACCTGGCGCAGGAATCGCTCAGGAATGAGCAGGACGAAGCCAAGGCTTACCTGGATGCCGTTGCGGAACACCTGCGCGGGGACGGGCTGCTCGTCCAGACTCTTGTCCTGATCGGCTGGCCGTCGGATGTCATCTCCTATCGCGGCGCCACCCTGGGCCCGCGCCTGGTCATTATGGCCACGCACGGCAGAAGCGGTGTTGCCCGCCTGCTCCTGGGCAGCGTCGCACTCGAAGTCATTCGCCGCTGCCCGCTGCCCGTGCTGCTGGTGCGTCCGCAGGTCCACACGCCTGGCGAGCCTAAGAACGCCTAACAAAACTGTGCTCTGGCCGGTCTCCGACCGAGCCAGGGGCACGATGTGCTGTGGCTTCGCCACAGCCGAGACCGGCCCCAGCGGTTTTGTTAGGGACTCTAAACCGGCCCGCTGAGAGGCGGCGGTCCCTGGCCGGATGGCAGCAACACGTCGCGCCTTGTTTGTATTTTCACAATGCCAATGCTATACTGGGGCGGAACTCCCTGAATTCAGACGCCTGCTTTAGTGAGGAGTTGAAGGTGTCCATCCTGTACCACCGCCAAACCTGAACCCCAACCCGGATCGCCGTCGGGCGATCATGGGTTGGCCGGCATACGCCGGGCGGCAGCGGTGGCGCGCCGCCCTGATATGGCATGGCATCTCCCGCCTGAGCCGTCGCCCGCGTATGCTGGCGACGGCTTTTTGTTGTCCACATAGTGGCCACGTCGTGGTGCGCCGGTCCAGCCGCGTGCGCCGCGTGGAAACAACATAGGAGGGAGATCATGTCGGAACGTCTCACCCGGTTCTTTGCCTCGCGTTGGGGCATCATCCTCGCGGGCGCCGTCATCGGCGTCCTCGCCCCGCTCCTGCAGAAGCTCGGCAATCCCGCTAACATGGGGATTTGCGTGGCCTGCTTCGAGCGTGACATTGCCGGCGCACTCGGCCTTCACCGCGCCGCGGTCGTGCAATACATCCGCCCTGAAATCATCGGCTTCGTGTTGGGCTCCATGCTCGCGGCCTATGCCTTCCGCGAGTTCCGCGCCCGCGCCGGCTCCGCGCCTGTGGTGCGCTTCGTGTTGGGCGCGTTTGCCATGATCGGCGCGCTGGCGTTCCTGGGCTGTCCCTGGCGCGCCACCCTGCGCCTGGCCGGCGGCGACCTGAACGCCATCCTGGGCCTGGCCGGCCTGGCAGTCGGGATTGCGGTCGGCGTGCAGTTCCTCAAGGCCGGCTATAACCTGGGCCGCGCGCAGAAGACGTACACCGCAGTCGGCTGGATCATGCCGCTGCTCATGGTCGGCCTGCTGCTCCTGCTGATCTTTGCGCCGACCTTCAGCAAGGACGGTCCGATCTTCTTCAGCCAGAGCGGGCCCGGCTCGCTCCATGCGCCCCTGCTCATCGCGCTGGCCGCGGGGCTGCTGATCGGGTTCCTGGCCCAACGCACCCGCTTCTGCACCATGGGCGCGATCCGTGACGTGCTCCTGATGCGGGATTTCCACTTGATCACGGGGCTTGCGACGCTGCTGGTGGTCGCGTTCGTCATGAACCTGGTCCTCGGCCAGGTGCGCTTCGGTTTCACCCCCCAGCCGGTGGCGCACAGCAGCCATCTGTGGAACTTCCTGGGCATGGCGCTCTCCGGCCTGGCGTTTGCGCTGGCTGGCGGCTGTCCGGGGCGCCAGTTGTTCTTGTCCGGCGAAGGGGACGGGGATGCAGCGGTGTTCGTGTTGGGCATGATCGTCGGTGCGGGGTTCGCGCACAACTTCGCGCTGGCGGCCAGCCCGGATTCCGTGGTGGAAGGCGTCGCTAAGGTCGGCGGCCTGACACCTTACGGCATGGGTGCGGTGATCCTCGGCCTGATCGTCTGCGTGGCGATCGGCCTGACCATGCGCGAGCGCACGGCATAAGGAGACGCAAAATGAAGACAGTAGATGCGCGGGGTTTGTCATGCCCCCAACCCGTCATCTTGGCCCGCAAGGCCATCGAGGCCGGGCAATTTCCCATCGAGGTGTTGGTGGAGACCGTCACCTCCCGCGAGAACGTCCGCCGCATGGCCGAGAAGGCCGGCTGCAAGGTCGCGGTCGCGCAGGCAGGGGATGAGTTCAGGCTGACGCTGACGAAGTGAGCTATTGCCGAGCGGGAGCATGACGCAGGACCCGCACGCCATCCTACGTCACGCTCCCGCGTCGCCGCACTGTGTCCTGTGCGAACCGAGGAACACCATGATCTACTTCGATAACGCGGCCACGTCATGGCCCAAGCCGCCCGGCGTGGCCG
>JAKPQT010000462.1 GCA_029555885.1 Chloroflexota bacterium
CGGCGAGGTTGAGCCGTACACCCGCTCAGGATGCTCCGCGCATCGGGATTTGCTGATAGTGCGGGGGTGAGATTGGCCCCTGCATACAGGGGGTGCTATAATCTGTCCTACCAGCGATGGTGCAATCAGCATAGGCCTGGCCCAACTGCTGAATATAGCCGTGGAACGGGCCCCTTCCCTGGCGGCCGCGTTCCCGCAAATCCCTGCAATGGAGCAAGGAAGGAGTCACTCATGCGCAACCCAATTCTCGAGGCACCCACACACCTCAAGCCCGAACCCTCCGCTGCCGCGCTGCACCCTGAACAGGACCTTTGGGACACCGTTTTGGCCTCCCTGGATGACGTCGCCGCGCGCCTCCATCTGGATCCCGGCCTCCACGCGATCCTGCGCGAGCCTGAACGCGAGCTGACCGTGGCCGTGCCGGTCAGCATGGATGACGGCTCGACGAAGGTGTTCAAGGGCTACCGCGTGCAGCACTCGTCGGTGCGCGGCCCGTGCAAGGGGGGGATTCGCTATCATCCGGATGTCAACCTGAACGAAGTCAAGGGCCTGGCTGCGATGATGACGTGGAAGTGCGCGGTCGTCGATATCCCGTTCGGCGGTGCAAAGGGCGGCATCCAGGTCGATCCCACGGGCATGTCGCAGGGCGAACTTGCCCGCATGACCCGGCGCTTTACCTCGATGATCCTGCCCATCCTGGGCGGCAAGCGCGACATCCCCGCGCCCGACGTGAACACCAACGCCCAGGTCATGGCGTGGATCGTGGACACGGCGAACATGATCGAGGGCATCCACATCCCCGAGATCGTCACCGGCAAGCCGCTGTCGTTGGGCGGCTCGCTGGGCCGCAAGGAGGCCACCGGCCGCGGAGTCGCTATCGTCACCGGCGAGCTGCTCAAGCGGGAGGGCCGGGCCCTGTCCGACACGACGGTTGCGGTGCAGGGGTTCGGCAATGTCGGCTCCTGGGCCGCGCGCATCCTGCGCGACATGGGCTGCAAGATCGTGGCCATCAGCGATGTGAGCGGCGGGCTGTACAACCCGAACGGGCTGGACCTGGCCGCAATCGACAAGGCCGTCGCCCAGCACCCGCGACACCTGCTCGAAGGGTATGCTGCGTCGGATGTCGACCGCATCAACAACGAGGAACTGCTCGAGACGCAGGCCGATGTGCTGATTCCTGCGGCCCTGGAGCACCAGATTCGCGAGGACAATGCCGACCACATCCACGCGCGCTACATCATCGAGGGCGCCAACGGCCCGACGACGCGCGAGGCGGATGAGATCCTGGAGGGCAAGGGCGTCATCGTCGTGCCCGATATCCTGGCGAACGCGGGCGGCGTCGCGACCAGCTACCTGGAATGGGTCCAGAACCTCCAGAACTTCTATTGGGAAGAGGACGAGGTCAACCAGCGGCTGACGAGCATCATGAAGCGGAGCTTCGCGGGCGTGTGGGACTTCTCGCGGGCCCAGCCTGTGCCCATGCGCCTCGGCGCGATGATGCTGGCGGTGTCGAAGGTCGCGGAGACGGCGCAGCAGCGCGGGATTTGGCCGTAAGGACGATTGAAGATTGCAGATTGAAGATTGAAGATTGTGGCCCGTCCCCGGCGATCGTCGATCAGAAACTGGAAGCTGGAAGCCGGAAATCGTGAGCCGTTCGTGCCACAATCTGTCATCCTGGCGAAGCGAAGCTTCGCAAATCTTCAACCTTCAATCTTCAATCTTCAATCCGTAATCGTGGGAGGGTGTGATGGCGAAGAAGGAGACACCGGAGGGCGTGCCGGCGGTCGGCGAGATGGCGCCGGACTTCGAGCTGCCGGCAGACGACGGGACGACCGTGCGGTTGAGCGACCTGCGCGGGCAGCGGGTGATCATCTATTTCTACCCCAAGGATGACACGCCCGGCTGCACGACCCAGGCCTGCGGTTTCCGCGATTCCTACGTGGAAATCACCGAGAAGAACGGCGTGGTGTTGGGCATCAGCCCGGACGGCGTGCAGAGCCACATCAAGTTCAAGACGAAGTTCGATCTGCCGTTCCGGCTGCTGGCCGATGAGGATCGCAAGGTGGCGGAGCTTTACGGGGTGTGGCGCGAGAAGACCAACTACGGCAAGACCTATATGGGGATTGTCCGCTCACACTTCGTAGTGGATGAGGAAGGCAAGCTGGCGGACGTGCAGTACGACGTCAGCCCGACCGTGAGCGTGGAGAGCGCGCTGGCAAGCCTGCGGCTGTAATTCTGTTTCAACCGCGAAGGCGCGAAGGACGCGAAGCGATCATTTCCCCCAACCCGTTTCCTGGGCCAACGCGCGGCCTGGGAAACGGGTTTTCTAAAGCAGCCCGAACGCATGACGGATCGGACGCGCGATAGAGCCTGAATACATCTTGGCCACCAGCGGAGGGCGAACCATGGCATCTCGTCTCATCACATGGCTCGAACCGCTGTATCTGCTCGCGATTGCTCCGCTGCTCCTCTTTCCCACGGTACGACCGATCTGGACCGCAGCGGCGCTTGCCCTCTTAGCCCTGGTTTGGCTGTTGCGGGCGTTCCTCCGCCGGGAGGTCTGGCCCGTCACGCCGTTCAACCCGGCGCTGCTGCTGTTCTGCCTGTCGGTTCCTCCGGCCGTATGGGCATCCGCCTTTCCTGAACTGACCCTCCCCAAGCTCACCGGCCTGATCCTGGGGCTGGCAGCTTTTCGCGCGACGGGCTTTTTGGCTACTACGCCGCGGGGGCTTACGGTTATCCTCACGGTGTTCGGTCTGCTCGGCGCGGGCATGTGGGCGGTGGGATTGCTCGGCATCCAACTGCCAATCCTCGCGCCCCTGGTCCACCGCCTGCCATCTGCGTTGGTCAGCCTGCCCGGCGCGCCCGAACAGGGCATCAATCCGAACCAGTTGGCCGGCGTCCTGGCGCTGTATCTGCCCTTCGTTCTTACATGGCTGCTCGTCTGCTTGCGGCGACGGCAGATCGTCTGGGCCGTCTTGTTTGGACTGGTCGCGCTCGCAGGCGCGGCAACCCTGCTGGTCACGCGTTCGCGCGCCGGCATAGTGGGCATTGCCGCAGCAGTCACGGCACTCGTCATCGTGTCCGTCTACCGGGAAGGCAGCTTGCGGCAGAAGCGGTGGGTTGTGGTCGCAGCCCTGGTCACCGTGACGGCAGGGCTGGTCGCGGGGGGAGTGTTCCTTCCGGCATGGCTTGCCGGGACCGTTGCGAGCAGTCAGGTGGAGGCGCCGCTCGGAGATGCATTGCGGCAGCTATCGCTGGAAGGGCGGGTCGAAATCTGGTCGCGCGCACTGTACGCGCTGCAGGACTTCCCATTTACCGGCGTCGGGCTGGGCACGTTTCGCCGGGTGGTCAATCTGCTTTATCCGCTGTTCCTCATCCCCGCCGACATCGACATCGCGCACGCGCACAACATCTTCCTGCAGGTGGGCGTGGACCTCGGGCTCGGGGGGCTAGTGGCGTACGGCGCGTTGTTGCTGGTTGCAGGGGCGGTGGCGTGGCAGGCCATGCGGGGAGAAGACAGGATGCGGGGTCACATCGCGCTGGGGCTGCTGGTAGCACTGATCGGGCTGCACGTCTACGGGTTGGCCGATGCGCTGGCCCTGGGTTCGAAGCCCGGGCTGGCGTTCTGGCTGGCGTTGGGGGTGCTCGGAGCCTTGGCGCAATTGCCGAGCGAGCAGCATAGGGACAAGGCGCCTAATTCGGGGGTTTTCTGACCGCGGTCATATCCGGCCTCGCACGGCGGCCAGGAGGTGAGCGGCACGGGTGCGCCAGCCGGCGCAGCCGTAGCGCGCGGCCAGCCACGCATCCTCCGGCCAGAGCGCGCGGGCGAGCAGCCGCGCGGCGTCGCGCGGCCGGTCCGCGAGCAATAACTGGTAGATGAAGCGGGCCGGGCCGCCCGTGATATCCCGGCCCGCGAGCACGGCGGCGGGCGTGACGAAGCGCGCCAGCAGACGGCGGCGTAAGCCGGAGGGCTGTAAGGCTGTCAGCGCGGCAGCGACCCCCGGCAACCCCAGCAGCGCGTCGGCCAGGCTCAGGACCTGCCAGACCGCAGTGCGCACCCGCCAGGCGCGCGCCCGCCGGCTGACCGCGGCCCAATCCAGCGGGCGGCTGCGCGCCACGAGACAGACGTCCAGCAGGCCGCGCACGCCCGGATAGGCCATCTGGTGATTCACGGCCAGGTGGACGGCCAGTTGGATGACCGCGTCCTCGGGCGCGAGGGTAGCTGCGCGGCGGCCGGCGACCGTCACGGGCTCGGCGCGGCCCGCGACGCCAGCACTGTCCACCGCGGCGGTGCGATGGAGCCATTCGCCCGCAAAGACGCCGTAGTGCAGCTCGACCAGCCCCTGGCCTGGCTGCGCCGGCGAGTTGAATCTCGCCCTCCCGGTCCGCCTGCAGCTCGACGGGCCGCGTATCCTTGACGTGGCGGCGGTAGCCCGCGGTCTGGAGCGCGGCGACCGCCGCGGGCATCTCCGCGGCGGCCAGCCAGAGGTCGAGGTCGCCCATCGGGCGACAGGCCGGGTCAGGGTACACGAGATGGGCGAGGGCCGCGCCCTTGAACAGGATGGGGATGATGCCCGCGGCGGCCAGCGCATCGAGGACCGCGGCCAGTTCACGGCCGTGCAACTCGGCGTCGGCCGCCGCGCGGTAGTAGGCTGCGGCCAGCGACGGCGCGAGGTCCGGCGGCAGGCGGCCGAACGCGCCGGCCCGGCGGAGGCGATAGCAGGCATATGCCGCGAGGCCCTGGCCGATCAGCCAGTTCGCCCATGACGCGACGGGCCGGCCGGCGGCCCACTCCGCCAGCGCTTCATCGTCTGCCAGGGCGTGCAGGAACGTCGTTGCGTCGGGGGGCACGGCGGCGGACGGCTGCCAGACGGGCATCGGTCAGCCTGCTGCAGGGGGCGTGTGCTGGGGAGGTGCACCGTCGTGCTGATAGGCGGGCACGAGGATGCGGAAGGAGGCCTCGAGTGCGGCCGTGTCGCCGCGATAGGCGGCCTCGATCAGCCGCGCGACCTCCGGCTCCAGGAGGTCCTGCCGGCCGTTCTGCGCGACGAAAATCTTCTCGTGCCGGGTACGGCCATACTCCTCATCGGCTGCGAACAGCTCCTCGAACAGCTTCTCGCCGGGGCGCATGCCCGTGAAGCGAATCTCGATATCGTGCTCCGGCTCCAGGCCCGACAGCCGGATCAGGTCGCGCGCCAGGTCGACGATGCGGACGGGCTGGCCCATGTCGAGCACGAAGACCTCGCCGCCGTGGCCGAGCGCCGCGGCCTGGAGCACGAGCTGGACCGCCTCGGGGATGGTCATGAAGTAGCGGCGCACGTCGGGGTGCGTCACCGTGATAGGCCCGCCCGCGGCAATCTGGCGCTGGAAGAAGGGCACGACGCTGCCGCGACTGCCGAGCACGTTGCCGAAACGCACGGCGACGTAGCTGCAGCCAGTCTGCCGCGCCGCGGCCTCGACGAGCAGCTCCGCGATGCGCTTGGTGACGCCCATGACGCTGGTCGGGTTGACGGCCTTATCGGTGGAGATGAGGACGAAGCGCTCGACCCCGGCAGCAATACTGGCCTCGACCACGCGCTGCGTGCCCAAGATGTTGTTGAGCACCGCGTCGACCGCGTTGTCTTCCATCAGCGGGACATGCTTGTGCGCGGCCGCATGGAAGACGATCTCAGGACGGTGCTCCGCAAAGACCGCGGCCAGGCGTTCGGGGAAGCGGATGTCGGCGATCACGGGTTGCAGGTTGCAAGGTTTAAGGTTGGAAGGTTGGGGGGCGAACCTGGAACTTTCAACCTTCAACTCGTTAGAGATGTCGAAGATGCTGTTTTCGCCGTGGCCGAGGAGGATGAGGCTGGCGGGGCTGCAGCGGAGAATCTGGCGGCAGAGCTCGGAGCCGATGGAGCCGCCCGCGCCGGTGACGAGGACGCGCTTGCCGCGAAGCAGCGCGGCCACCTGGGCCGTATCGGTCTGGATGGGGGCGCGGCGCAGGAGGTCCTCGATCTGGACATCGCGCAGTTGCTGGAGGCGGACGGCACCGCCCAGTAGCTCGTAGATGCCGGGCACGGTGCGGGCGCGCACGCCCGCGGCCTCGCAGATCTCCACGATCTCGCGGATGGCCGCGCCGGGTGCGCTCGGCATGGCGATGATGACCTGCTCGATATGGTGCTCGCGGGCCAGGTCGGGGATGCGCTCGCGGCCGCCCAGGACGCGCACGCGCTGGAGCAACATGCCGTGTTTGAGCGGGTCGTCGTCCACAAACCCGAGGGGCACCAGGCCGGTCTGCGGGTTCTGGCGCAGCTCGCGCAGCACCATCGCGCCGGCCTCGCCCGCACCGGCGATCAGGACGTGCTGGATCGGGCCGCCGGGAGCGCTGTTCTTACGTGCGCGCTGGGCGCCGAGGGCCCCGGCGCGCAGCGCGAAGCGTGACCCGGCAATGACCGCGAAGGTCACGAGCACGTCGATCAACGGGATGGAGCGCGGGACGCCGGGGGAGAGCAGCGCAGGGAAGAGGGCCTGTGCGCCGATGAAGAGCGCACCCTGGGCCAGCGCACCGAGTGCAGCGGACCAGACGAG
>JAKPQT010000463.1 GCA_029555885.1 Chloroflexota bacterium
CCTGGGCGGCTCCTACCAGATCGCGCCCGCGTTCCGCCTCGCGGCCACGGTCTACAACACCGATGGGGAGAGCTCCGCGGTCTGGACCGACGCAGCTTGCGCCCGCAAGCTGATCCACCAACGCAAGCAGGCGGCGCGGCTGGTGCAGGCGCAGTCAGCCAAAGGAGGCCAGGCGGCGCCCGCCTGGAAGCCCATCGGCTATCGCGCGTTAGGCGCCCGACGGGCGTCGGAAATCGAGCCCCACAGCGATGCAGAGTACGCCTACCTCCAGCTCCCCATCCGCTTCCAGGGATACATCAATGAGTATCTGCAGGATAGCGAACGCATCCTGTTCGCCGTGCGTCGCCCCGCGATGCGAAGCGCAGTACAGCGCGCATTGCTGCGCCGGACCGCACTGCAGGAAGGCCTGCTGCTGATAACGGATCAACAAGTGGTGTTGGCCTGCGAGATCATGCCGCCGGACCTGACCGGCATCCGATATGGCTATGCCATCGAAGGCGGCGTGCCGGAGCGTGTCGCCTCGGCGAGCGTGCGAAGGCTGACCGACCGGGCCCTGCTCGATATTACGTGGCAGACCAGGACAGCCAGCCAGACTACGACTTGGGAATTCCCTGAAGTGGCAGAAGCGGAACTCACCGAGGCAGCCGCGCTGTTACGCGGCTGGCAGCCCGTCGCCAGGGACACCCGCTTGCGGCGCGCGTACGGGCCGCAAGCGGCCGAGGTCCAGTGGCGCGACCCTGGGAGTCCCGACCCGACGGCTGTCGCGCCGCTGGCAGACCGCTTGACCCAGGCGCTCCGGGCCGAGCTGGAGCGCGACGAGCGCACGCTGGCCACAGCCTTGCTTCCGGCCTGGGCAGCCGCCGACAAGTGTGCGCGCGGGTTGGCAGTGACCGACCGCCGGATGCTCTGGCTGGCCGACCCGGCCAGCAATCGCAAACAGAGCCCGGTGACCTATGGGCTGAACCAGATCGGCGCATTGGAGTTCCGGTCATCGATCATCGAGTCGTGGCTGGCTTTCCACATGCTGTCACCCACCGGCCCGCAGCGTATCGTCCTGGCCTTTCCATATACGGCCGCGGACTTCCGCGCGTGCTACATTGCGCTGCGGCAGCAGTTGGTTGCGCTGGCGCCAGGCTGAACCTGTGCCCGTGATCCTGTCGGCTGAGCACAGTCTGATTGCATTTGGGCTTACGCATCGCATGTGCTATAATAGATACAATTGAAAAAGGGATGAGGCTCCCACCGGGCGCGGCCCGGTTGTCTTTTGACTGATAGCCTCTACCAGTGCGTGCGCACGCTGGTAGAGGCTTTTTTTGTTCGGGTGGGTCGGGGCTGCATGACAGGCAATACAGTGACCGTCGAGAGAACGGGCAAGACTATCACCATTCCTGAGGACGACCTGCGCCGCGGCGATGTGCTGCTCCTGCAGGCGGGCGACCTGGTCCTCGCGGATGTAAAGCTGGTCGATGCAGCCGGCCTGGAAGTGGACGAATGGGAACTGACCGGCGAAATCGCGCCGGCAGCCAAACGGGTCTGCGACGAGGATGTCTTCATCTACCGGGGCAGCAAGGTCACCC
>JAKPQT010000472.1 GCA_029555885.1 Chloroflexota bacterium
GCTGGGCGGCCGCGTGGCCGAAGAAGAGGTCTTCGGCGACATCACGACGGGCGCTTCGAACGATCTCGAACGAGTCACCGCGCTGGCCCGCCGGATGGTCACGCAGTACGGCATGAGCGAGAACCTCGGCCCGCAGACCTACGGCGAGAAGGAGGACCAGGTCTTCCTGGGCCGCGAGATCGGCGAGCAGCGCAACTACAGCGAGGAAGTGGCCGAGGCCATCGACACCGAAGTACGCGAGATGATCCACGATGCGCACGAGCGGGCCCGCGGCATCATCCGGCAGTATCGCGACAAGCTGGACGAAATCGCCCGCCGCCTGATCGAGCACGAGACCGTCGACGCCGCCGAGTTCCAGGCCATATTTGCGGCGTAGAGACGTAAGGCTCACGCAGAGGCGCAAAGGGCGCAAAGAGCTTACTAATGGAGCTTTGCGATCTTTGCGCCTCTGCGTGAGCATCCTGATCGGAGCACCTCATTGGTTCGCACCCCTCCCCTGGCAGGTGACCGCGCGCGGCCGGCCCGGCTGTCCAGCACCGACCTGCTCATGCTCACCGCGACCGCCATCTGGGGGGTCAACTTTACCGTCATCAAGGTGGCCCTGGCCGGGTTCTCGCCGATGGCCTTCAACGGGCTGCGCTTCGGCCTGGCAACGGTCGTCATCATGGCAATCCTCTGGTGGCAGGCGCGGCATACGCCCGGCTCCGATCTGCTCGACGTGCCCCGCCGCGACTGGGGCCCGGTGATCTTGCTCGGCCTGTTCGGCCACACTTTCTACCAGGTCATCTTTATCAACGGCCTGTCGCGCACTACGCCCGCCAATTCATCCCTGCTGATGGCGACATCGCCCATCTGGGTCGGCATCATCGGCTATGCGCTGCGCATCGAGCGCATCAACCGCCTGATGTGGCTCGGCATTGCGCTGTCGTTCGCGGGCATCGGCGTGCTGATGATGGGCGGTGAAAACAAGGTCAGCCTCGGCAGCACGACCCTGATAGGCGACCTGTTGATTCTCGCCTGTGCGTTCGCCTGGGCCATCTATACGACCGCCAGCAAGCCCCTGCTTGCGCGCTACTCGCCGCTCAAGCTGACGGCATGGTCGATGCTGGCCGGCGCAGTCCCGCTGACGCTCATCAGCATCCCGTCCATGATCCGGCAGGACTGGTCAGCCATCTCGCCTGCCGCGTGGGCCGGCCTGGCCTTCTCGACGCTGATGGCCCTCGTCGCCGGGTATCTCATCTGGTACACCAGCGTCCAGCGGGTCGGCAACGCGCGCACCGCGGTCTACTCCAACCTGACGCCGGTCATCGCCATCGTCTTCGCGTGGCTGACCATCGGCAGCCGGCTCGCGCCGCTGCAGCTCGCCGGCGCCGCGGTCGTCCTGGCCGGGCTGATGGTGACGCGGCGGGGCCGGGCGCGGTGATATGAACCCAGGCATCCTGAGCGGGTGGACGGCGCAACGTGGTTAACGGGATACGGCCAGTCGAAGGAGCGGCTCCTGGAACGCCTTGCTCATGAACCCACAGCTTCTTAAGCTCTTCTACAACCTTCGCAGTCACCGGATCGGCGAGTGGTCGGTCGACCGGCTGCTCGTGACGTTCGCCTGGGCAGCATCCGCGTTCGTGCTGCTGCGCTGGGTCCTCCGCGGGCAGCCGCCGCTCGCGTGGTGGCACTGGCTCATCCTGGCCCTGCTGATCCTCGGCGGGCTGGCGATCATCGTCCTGGCCCGCCTGGCGGCCAGGCACGATTTCGTGCGGTTCACCCCGCAGCCTGAGCTCGCGCCGCCTGCCGCCGTTCCGCTCGCGCCGCAGGACAAGGTGCAGACCTATGCCACAGGCCACTTCGAGGTCGAGGGCAAGGCCGGGTTCTTCGCGGGGCTGCTCGCCTACTGGCGCACGTTCGCGACCCGGGAGCACGCCGTGATGGCGATCATTCACCGCACCCGCTTCCTCGGCCTCGCGGTCACGGCCGATGCGCAACTCGGCATGTGGTACATCTTCATTGCGCCGGAGACCATCGAAGAAGCTCGCGCAGGCCAACTGGAGTTCGGCGGGCAGCGGCGGCCTGCGCTGTGCATCACCTACCGCCACACCGCGCCGCAGACCGCTGCCAAACGCCTCGTGCGCCGGCTCCGCACACCGGTAACGCGCCGGGCCGTTTACCTGGCGTTCGAGGATACCACTGCGCGCGACCGCGTCTGGTCCGACCTGGCCGCGGGGTAGGGGGCGCTGGAGTCCATTCTGTTATATAATGCCCTCGCGTCCGACAACGTTTGTCCGTCAACCAGCAAAGGAGCTCACCTCATGGACCCAATCCTCTTCGTCAATCCCCCTAAGACCGTCCGCCCGATGGTGCGGTGGTGGTGGCCCGGGCTGGATGTGCAGGCTGAAGAGCTCGGCCGCGAGCTCGCCGAAATGGACCACAGCGGCATCGGCGGCGTCGAACTGCAGCCGTTCAGCATCGGCCTGCCTACGGGGTTGCAGAAGGCCGACCCGCGCTGGGCCGGCCGTGTCCACCGTTTCATGCAGCCCTACCACTACGAGATGATGCGGACAGTCATCGACGCGGCCCGCAGCCGGGGCATGTTCGTGGATATTACCCAGAACTCCGCCTGGCCGACCGGCGGTACGCACATCACGCTGGAGGATTCCCTCCAGACGCTGCTGATGACCACCGAGACCGTGCACGGGCCAAAGGCGTGGCAGGGCCGCGTGCCCCGCGTGCGCCCGCTGCGCCTCTACGGGTTCTTCCGCAACGTCGTGGGCCGCGTCGCAAAGGGCATGGATATGCTGGAATACATCCCTGAGGACAAGCGGCTGCTGGCCGTGGTGGCCGGCCGCGCGACGGGCAAGCCGGGACATTTCAGCTCGTGGAAGGCCAAGGAGAGCACCCTGCTTGACTTTGCCAGCATGATCGACCTGACCGGTCAGGTGGATGCCGAAGGGCGGCTAAGCTGGGATGTGCCCGCAGGCACGTGGCAGCTCTTCGCCGTCTACGAGGGCACTGCGGGCGCGATGGCGCTCCAGGATGCGCGCAGCGAACCGGGCAAGCGCGCACTGGTCGTCAATCACTTCGATGCGCAGGCGGAGCAGCGTCACCTGGACGCGTTCTTCGGCCCTGCGCACGCGCACTTCGGCGGCGACTTCGGCCGCACCTTCCGCGCGTTCTTCACCGATAGCTTCGAACTCATCAGCCCCATGCACTGGACGCGAGGCTTCATCGACGAGTTCCGGCGGCGGCGCGGCTATGACATCACCCCTTACCTGCCCGCAATGTATGTGCCACTGAAGGACGTCGGTTACTACACCTACGGCAACGAAATCGGCCTGCCCAACTTCGACTTTGCGGGAGGGACAACCGATGCCGGCGCGCGCATGCGCTGGGACTTCCAGCGCACCCTGTCAGAGCTGTTCGTCGAGCAGTTCATCCGGGGCATGGCGGACTGGGCGCACGCCCGCGGCGTGCAGAGTCGCGTTCAGGGCTATGGCATGCTGGCCGACCCGCTGGCGATGCTCGGCTACTCCGATATCCCCGAGACCGAGCAGCTTTACGGTGGGGGCGCGCTCAACTTCCTCAAGCTGGCCGGCGCGGCGGGCACGCTGTACGAGCGGCCCGTCGTCACGTCCGAGTCGCTCGTCTGGCAGGGCCGGGCCTACATGACCACGCCGCTGAAGTGGCGCGTGGGGCTCGACCGGCTGTACGAGTCCGGCATCAACCAGGCCATCTATCACGGCTACCCGTACCATCACCCCGCGTTCCCGCATCCGGGCTACCACCCGTTCGCCTCGCCGTACATGGCGATGATGAACTTCTCGTCGGACATGAGCAGCCAGGACCCGCTGCTGGCCGGGGCCGCGCCGGCGCTCAACGCCTATGCTGCGCGGGCCCAATATCTGCTCCAGCGTAGCCGGACGAGCACCCGCGTCGGCATCTTCTACCAGTTGTTCGACTATCCCAACGGCAACTACATCGAGGAGGAGCTGGTCGCGGGCGTGCTCGACGAGCAGGACGCGCAACTGCCGAAGGCGGGCGGCATCAGCGGCCGGGTCATGCAGATGATCATGCCATCGGGCGGCGACGTGACCGGCGACCGCAAGTGGATCCAGGATAGCGCCGCGCTGGCCGCGCACCTGGTCAGCCGCGGGCACTACCCCCTCTACTTCAACGAGGACCGCCTGCTCCAGGCTCATATCGAAGGCCATGCGGTCATCATGGGCGAGGCGCGCTTCGAGGCGCTGATCCTGTTCCGGGAGACGAGCCTGACCGTCGAAGCCGCGACCAAGCTGGCCGAGCTGGCGGCTGCAGGCATCCCCGTGCTGTTCGTAGATGTCCGCCCCGACCGCAATCCCGGCTGGCACGACCACGCGGCGCGCGACCAGGCCGTGCGTGAAGCAGTCGGCGGCATCGGCGGCCCGCTATGCCACAGTTCGGACGACGTGGCAGCCGCGCTCGCCGCGGCGGGCGTGCAGGGGGAGGTACGTTATACGGAACCGCAGCCGCACGTCGGGTTCATCCACAAGATCGACCGGGAGGACGGCACGGAGTACTTCTGGCTCCGTAACCGCCGCCGCGACGAGCGCGAGGTGGCGGTCACGCTGCCGGCCGCGGGCACGCCGGTTCTGCTCGACCTGTGGACGGGCAGCATGGCCGCGCTCGCGCATGAGGTGACGGCGGATGGTGTGAGGTTGACCCTGCGGCTGGCAGGTTACGAGTCTGTGGTGGTGATGCTGGCATCTGCTGCGACCGCGGCCGGGCTGCCCCAGGCGCAGCCCCCTGTCCTGCAGGCGGACCTCGAACCGGCTGTCACCGTCCAGGGTTTCGCGTTCACTGCGGACCAGCGCCTCGCCAACGGCACGCAGCGCCGCATCGAGCTGGACCTGCCGGAGCTGCGCGACTGGCGCGACGTGCTGGAGCTGGCGAGCCTGGGCGATCCGGGCACGTACCGCGCTACCTTCACGATGGGCCCGCTGGAGGCGGGACGGCGCTACTTCCTGCAGCTCGACCGGGTCTGCGACCGCGCGGACATCATGCTCAACGGCCGGGCCCTCGCGCCGCTGCTCGTGCTGCCCTGGCGCCTGGAGATTACCGGACTGTTGCGGGAAGGCGCGAATACCCTGAGCATCACCGTCACGCCCACCCTGCGCAACCAGCTCGTCGGCTATGCGGAGACCGGCAGCAAGGACCACCGGCAGTACAAGGGCGGCGTCAAGATGCCATCAGGGTTGATCGGTGCAGTCCAGGTGTGTGCGCTGCGCGGGTAGGCAAGCGGAACAGAACGCGGATGACGCTGATGACAAAGATGGACGCTGATTTTCTACGTAAGTCAAAAAAGATCAGCGTAAATCATGACGATCAGCGTTATCCGCGTTCTATTCAGCCGCAGCATACCGCTCAGCTTCGCAACTCTCGATACGCGCGCACCACAGCCGCCCATGCGGCGGCCGGATCCTCGCACGCCTCGTTCGTCCCCTCGCCGGCGCGGAAGCCCCACGTATAGAGCGCGTCCGGCGCTTCCGCCGCGATGGCCTGGGCGGCCTGCTCGATCTCGCCCTCGCGGCCCGCGGGCATGCGCCACGCCTGCAGCCACATCAGCGACCGCTTGCCGTAGCGCCGGCTCAATTCGACCGTTGCGCGTGTCTTCTCGCTGACCCAGGCCATATCCTGACCGAAGCACTCCCAATACGGGTCGGTCCCGAAGGTGTCGAGCGGTGCGATGGCCGCCGTCGCCTCCCACGCGGCCTCATCCGTCGGCATCACGCACGTCGCGGTCTCGAAACGCGTATCCAGCCGTTTGACGAACGCGCTCATGCCCTCGACGTACGATGCGATGTTCGCCTGCCGGAACGCGTCGAGGTCATCCGCTGCAGCGTGGCGGAGGTCACCGCGGCCGCCGCGCTCGGCATAGCGCGCCCGGCAGTGCTCGCAGTAGCAGTCCTGCACGGTGGGCTCGTCCCAGAAGTACGCGTCGTAGCCCAGCCCCGCGCACATCTCGACCATCTCCTCCGCGCGGCGGCGCAGCGCCGGGTGGTTCATGCACCCTTCGCCCTTGCGCGACCCGTCGCGGCGCACCTGCCAGACATCGGGATTGTCGGTCAGCAGGCGACTCACGCGGCCCCCGCCGAACGCACACGCAAAGCCCCACAGGTTGGCGACGATGCGCAGCCCCAGGTCATGCGCGATGGCCGGCGCGCTGCGCACCTTGCCCGGGAAGATGTGGAAGTCGTTCTCCGCCAGTGTGATGAGTACCTCGTCGCACCCCATCTCGCGCATCGCGGCCAGGTCCGCGTGCAGATGCTCCGGCAGATACGCCCCATAATAAGCCATACCCAGCTTCATGCCTGCCTCCATTGGGTGGGTGGAATAGAACGCTGATCAACGCTGATAGTCATGATTGACGCTGATGTTTGGTCTGATATATAGAGAAAAATCAGCGCAGATCAGGGCCAAGCGAAGCTTGGCACATCAGCGTCATCAGCGTTCTATTCACGCTCAAATCACGTGGAACGCGGTTTGGCGGCCGTGGATGAGGCGGCAGCCGGTGCGGGTGAAGACGACATCCTGTTCCATGCTGAGCCGCACTTCCTGGCCGTCCCATTCGGGGATAGGTCCGCTGACCGACAACTCCATCGTGAACGCGTTGTTGTAGCCCAGGGCCACGTCCCCGCGGCCGGGGTTGCGCTCCTGCTCCCACGGCAGGCCGATCAACGGACCCGGCTCGTGCAGGTACAGGCCGAGCGAGTGCGAGTAGATGCGCGGGTTCGGGATGCCCTCGCGGCGGGCGCGCGCCAGGATCTTTGCCAGCAGCTCATCGCCCGTCAGACCGTGGCCGAACTCTGCCATGAAGATGTCCTGCAGCCGGTTGCCCTCCGCCAGCAGCGCGGCCAGCCCCGCGGGCGGTGCGCTCTCGCCGGGCCCCAGGATGTAGGCCCATTCCTGGTGGTCCGAGTTGAGCCGCAGATACTTGACGCCGACATCGCAGTGCACCAGGTCGCCGGGCCGGATGATTTTGTCGTCGGGACCGTAGCGCTCGGTTGCGGCATTGCTGCGCCGGAGCGTGAAATACGGCTTGAAGGCCAGCTCCAGCCCCAGGTCCGCGGCAGTCTGCCAGTAGGCCCATTCGAGGTCCTCCGCGGTGGTCACACCCGGGATGAGCGTGGCACGGCTGTAGCAGCGCGCGATGATCGCGTGCGCGACCGCGGCCACGTGCTCGTACAGCGTGACCTCCTCCTCGGACAGCGTGCTGAGCCACGCGGTCGCCAGCGGCTCCGCGGACACGAGGCGGTCCACATATTTGGCCGGCAGGCGGTTCGTGAGCTGGGTGTACAGGTTGTGCGTGAGCCCGCTTGCCGCCCACTGCACTGGCCCGATGTTAATGCCGATGCGCTGCGGGTTGCGCTCCTGGATCGTGCGCAGCAGGATGGGCCACTGCTCGACCTCGAGCTGCCCGCGATAGGGCCGGTCATACAGGTCGTGCGTGTTCGTGCCGGAGATGTTGATCCGCTCGATCTGGTGCACGCCGTCCGGCCCCGGCCCGCGGTCGTAGAATACGATGACCTGCAGGATGGGGCACCAGGTGTCCATCGGGATGAGGGTGGTGAAGACGGGGTCGAGGTTGTCCTCGTGGCAGAGGATCAGCCACATATCGATGCCCGACGCGGCCATCGCCGCAGGGAGCACGGTTTCGAGCCGCTGCTTGAGCACGCGGTTGATGACCGCGGCGCGCTCACGTACCGGCAGCACGTGGATGGGATGAGCCATGATGCGCCTCCTGTTAAGTGACAGGATCGACGATACGAAAACTAATCCTGAAGCATCCTGTCAATCCTGTCCCAGCCTCACGCCTCTGCGACGTAGACGACCCACTCCGGCGAATCCTTCAGGGCGAGTTGATCCCACGCCGGGTGGACTGTGACCCTAGCAAAACCTGCCTCCGCGAGCATGGCCGTCATGGCCTCCACCGGATAGGCCTGGTCGGACAGGCCATAGGCCTGCAGCTCGCCGGTGTCGAGGTTGATGATGTAGAACCGCTCGACTGCGGCCTGCTGCTCCGAGTCCCAACGGCGTTCGCCCAGGTGCAAGTAGGGGAAGTCGCCCCACAGCCCGCCGCGGTCCGTGTACCACCAGTTGCTGTCCCGCTTGTCGAAGCGCCCGTCATCCAAGATTTCGAGCAGCAGCCGGCCGCCCGGCCGCAGCGCAGCGTGGATGCGGCGGAGCATGTCGCGCGATTCGTCCGGCGTCAATACAGTAAACTGCCCGTAGATGTAGATTGCGGCATTATAAGGCGGGGCGAAGTCCGCACTGCCGAAATCCACCGTCCGTACGTCGGCCTGGATGAACTCGCACGGCAGGCCCGCGCAGTGGCTTCGCGCGTAGCGAAGAGACGCCGGGCTGAAGTCGACGCCGGTCACGTTGATGCCGGCTCGCGCGAACTCGGCGGCATAGAGTCCCGGTCCGCACGTTACATCGAGCAGCCGGTCGCCGGGATGGAGGTTGAGCCAGTCGAGCATGACCTGCACCTGGCCGCGCACCTCCGGCACGGGGCGGCTGGCCGCGCCATGCGACTGGTCCAGGTGCTGGGCCAGCATCCGTTCGCTGAACGCAGGGTCATCCCACGGCAGGTTGACGCCGTGGACCCAGGGCACGGGCGGCTGGGGCCGGTCATAGATCGCACGGAGCGCGGCGGCGAGGCGGTCAGGGTCGGGTCCCATAGTATCTCCTTGTTGAGTGGTTTCGAACGGAGAATAGAACGCTGATAACGTGCCAACCTTCGCTTGGCCCTGATGAGACTGATGAACGCTGATTCTCATTAGAATAATAGGTCAAAAAGATCAGCGTAAATCATGATCATCAGCGTAAATCAGCGTTCTATCCTTTCCTGCCCCGCAGAGCATTGTACTGCGCGACAACAAGGCGGTGGAGTTCCTCGCCCGGCTGGATGCCGCATACCTCTGCCAGCACGGTGTCCAGCCCCTGTTGGCGCAGCCGACCCTGGAGCTCCTGTGCGATGGGATCTGCCGGCGGGTCGAAGAGCAGCCCTGCTGCGATGCCCGTGGCGAGGTGGACGGGCACGACGCCCTGCGCCTGCGCGTTGCGCGCTGCGCCCACCAGCCGATCGCCAGGCGCCAGCTTGCGCAGCGGGTCGCGGCCCAGGCGCAGCGTCGTATCTCCCAGCGCGCGGTTGGCGAAGCGCGCAAGCAGGTCGTCGATATTGGCGAGCAGGCTGCCGGGCTCCGGGCGGTATTTGCGGGTCAACGCGAGCGCGGATTCCTCCATGGCGCCGCGCGCCTGGAAGTAAATCTCGTCGTCCGCCAGCGCTTCGTAGCCGTACTCATAGCCGCGCAGATGGCCGAGATAGGCCAGTACCGCATGGCCCGCGTTGTGAATGTAGAGCTTGCGGTCGGTGAAGAAGGCGAACGGGCTGTAGGGCGTCATGTGGACGATGGGCGGCGGCGGGCCGATGAACCCCTCCCGGTCCACGGGCAGTTCCTTATACGGCTCGACCAGGATGAGGCTGGGGTCCGCCGCGCGCAGCTCGGGCGTTAATGGCGGAACCATGCGCGCGATGACCGTATCCACGAAACCGATGTGCGCAGCGGCATAGCCGTGCAGCCCTGCGGGCAGGTGGGCAAGCACCATCTCGCGAAAGATGGCTGCGGCCCCGTGGAGATTCTCGCACAGGATGAGGTTGAAGGGCGCGGTGATGCCCAGCTCCGCCCGCCGCGCGATGCCCGCCGCGACCGGCGCGGCGATGTGTTTCAGCACCCCAGCGCCGACCGCGGTCGCGCCGATCTCCGCCCGGGCGAGCGCGTCCGCGACCGCCGCCGTGTCGGCGGAGTGCAGCGCGCGCACCGGCCCGACCGTGACCTCCTCGGTCCGCTCGTTGGTGACCAGCCGGATGGTGTACGCTCCGCGGCCGTTCAGCGCGTCCAGCAGCGTCCGGTCCACGTCCACAAAGGTGACGCCGTAGCCCGACTCGCTGAAGAGCTGGCCCATGAAACCCCGTCCGATGTTCCCCGCACCAAAAATGATAGATTGTTTCATCAATTGTCCGCTCACCCGTTCGCCTCCTCCGCGCAGCGCAAGAGGAACTGGTTACTTATTACTCTTTACGCGTTACTCGTCCCGTACACATCCCCTGCGTACCGCCTGAGGAATTCTGCCTCCGCGGCGCGCGTCCACTGGCCCTGGCTGTCGAGCAGGTCATGTACCGCGGGCACGATCCCCTTCAGGTCGGCCAGTGCGGTCAGCGGGAAGGCAGCGGCCTGGGGATAGATGACCATCTTGCCGGGGAACCGCCCTTCCATCAGCCCCTGCATCCCGTCGCGCGCTGCGTCCAGCCCGCCGATGGCCGCGACCGCGTTGGCTGTCGAGAGATGGCCCGCGGCCACGCGTTCCAGCACCGCGGCCTGATCGTGGATCGTAGAGCCGGCGGAGCCGGTCATCTGCATGCCGCCGAGATAGACGTTCGAGAGGTCGAGCTGCGCCACGGTGCCGCGTGCCAGCCCACCGAACACGACGAGCAGCCCGTGGGGCGCGAGGTGTTGCGCGGCGCTCTCCACTGCGGCCACGTTGGCGACGACAACCACGACATCATCGAAACCGCAACCCTCGTGTGCAGCCACCAGCGCGGCCTCATGCTCCTCCGGTGTCATCAGCTTCGGGTTGACGACCGTCAGCTCGATGCCGCGGCGCTCGGCCAGCGGGCCGAAGTCCGCGACCAGTTCCGGGTTGCGCACCAGGTTGGTCTCCGAGACGATAATGCGCCGGGGGCCCTGGGGCATCTCGAGCAGTCGCTGCAGGTGCATCCGGCCCATCGGCCCGCCCCCGCCGACGATCCACGCGACCCCGCCGGGCACGACCTCCGTCCGGTTACGCAATGCGCCGCCTGCGACGGCGCCGCTGCCATACGCTGCGCTGAGGTCCGGCCCGCGCGTCCCGACGTACACAACGGCGTCATAGTGCACGCGGCCCACGTCTACGGCCACGGGCCGGCCCAACGGCCGCTCGCCCACGAGGTTGACCAGTCCGCCGCTCGCGATGACCGCAGGCAGCCGGTCGAGCACCTCCGGCGTGGGATCCAGGACGATGATGTCGTCGAACCCGCCCGACGCCAGCTCCTGCGCCAGCGCCGTGTACCCCTCCGGCGGAACTCCGTCGCGGCGGATAACCTCCGGCCAGGCGATCTGCGTCAGCAGGCTCTCCGGCACATCGGTCGCCACAACGTGTTGCGGCAGGCCGTGGTGGAACGCCCCGCCGAGCGTGTACTCGCCACCCAACCCCGGCCGCCCGACGATCCAGGTCACACCGTCCTTCTTGATATGCAGCCGCCGCCGCGGGACAAACGCGGCCACGACGCACGCCCACGGCTCCGTCAACGCCACCTCCGCATACCCCATGTCGCCGGGGACCGGAATCGCATAGCACCCCTCGTCGCCGTCCAGCGCGGCAGGGCCGAGCAGGTTGTACTGCGATAGCCCGCCATGAAACACATAGCCGTACGCCAGGTTGCGCCCCCGGTAGTAGATGTCTGCCTGCATCGCAAACCGCTGGCCCGGCGCGAAGGTGTCGCGCCACGCCTCCCCCACCTCGACCACGGTCAGTGCGACCTCGTGCCCCTGCACGATGGGCCGCTCAGCCAGGTTGCGGCCGTACAGCCGGGGATGGCTGCCGCCCTGCCGCAGGATCTTGACGTCGGAGTAGCACAGCCCCACGGCATCGGAACGGACGAGGATCTGGTCGGGCGCGGGGTGCGGCACCGGCCAGGTCTCCGGCTGGCCGTTGCGGCCCAGGTTCTCCAGCCCCGCGCCGTACAGGGGCCACGCCAGCATGGTATCGGGAATGCGAATGGGTTGGGGAGTCACGCGATGCTCCAATCCAGGTGATGTTGTAATGGCCGGCCAAACCGCGTGATGATACTGCCAAATCGTTTTTTACTCAACTTGAGGCTATTGACGCGCCGGTGTGCAGATGCTAGAATCAACGCAGTGTCTCAGTCACTCTTTCCAAAGGAGGACACCGTGAGCAAGTTTCTGCGCATCGTCCTATTGTTGACGGTCATTGCCAGCGGAACGCTCATCGCATCGCCCGCGCGGGCAGACGCGCTGCCGGTCCCCGGACCGTGCATCGAAGGGGCGCCGATCGACGGCGCGCGCACCCTCTACTGCGTCCCGACCTCCGGGTGGAACGGCGACCTCGTCGTCTACGGCCACGGTTATGTCGCGTTCAACGCGCCGCTCGACTTCTACAACCTCACTATGCCGGACGGCGGATATCTGCCCGCCGTCGTGCAGCAGCTTGGCTATGCCTTTGCCACCACGAGCTACCGCCGCAACGGGCTGGCCTTCCTGGAGGGCGTCCAGGATGTCGCCAACCTGACTGCCTCCTTCCCGACTGTGACCGGGCTGACGCCGCAGCATACGTACATTGTCGGCCCATCTGAGGGCGGCATCATCACCGCCCTGTCTATCGAGCGTAACCCGACACTCTATACGGGCGGTCTCTCGCTCTGCGGTCCGGTCGGTGACTTCCGCAAGCAGATCGACTACTGGGGTGATTTCCGCACGCTGTTCGATTACTTCTTCCCGGGCGTGCTGCCGGGCAACACCATTGACATCTCGTCCGAGTTGATTGCCGGCTGGGATGGCTACTACTCGGCGGTCGTAGCCCAGGCGCTTGCAGCTAACCCGGCTGCTGCCGCGCAGCTGATTCGCACGTCGGGCGCGTCGGTCGACCGGCGCAACCTCGCCAACACGACCGGCCAGACAACGCTCGGCCTGCTCTGGTACAATGTCTTTGCGACTGAGGACGGCCAGGCGCAGCTCAACGGCAACCCGTTCGATAACCTGACGCGCGTCTATCGCGGATCGCTCAACGATGCGGCGCTGAACGCAGGCGTTGCGCGGTATGCAGCGGATTCGACCGCGCTCGCGAGCATCCCACCGTACAACACGACCGGCCAGGTCACCCGGCCGCTGGTCACGCTGCACACAACCGGCGACGAAATCATTCCGTACTGGCATCAGAAGCTCTATCGCCAGAAGCTGCTCGCCAACGGCGTGAGCGGCGTCTTACAGATTCCGGTCAACCGCTACGGGCACTGCAACTTCACCACCGAGGAAGTCCTCAGCGCGTTCAGCCTGCTGGTCATCCAGGCCACCGGCGCGCCGACCATCGAGATCCCGGGCTTCAATCTGGCCGGCAAGCGGGCCGAGCTGGACCAGGCACGCCAGGAAGCTGACCTGTCGGAACTGAGGTAACCTTACATCATGCCCGAACCCCAGGAACGCCTGCGCGAGCACATCCACCTGCTCGGAGATTTGCTCGGCGAAACCATCATCGAACAGGAAGGCCGGGCGCTCTTCGAGCGGGTCGAAGCTGTGCGCAGCCTGGCAAAGGCCAGCCGGGGCGAAGGCGAGGGGCCTCACGCTGAGGCGGTGGATCAGCTCCTTGCGCTGACCCACCGCCTGTCGTTGACCGAGGCGCGCGGGGTCCTCAAGGCGTTCGCGTCCTATTTTCAGCTTGTCAACCTGGCGGAGGAAGAGGAACGCGTGCGCGTGCTCCACGCGCGGGGCCGCCGCGCGCACCAGGACGGCATCGCGCCGGCCGAGAGCATCGCGGCCGCGGTCCAACAGCTCGCTGCCTCCGGCGTGACTGCGGACGCGATGCAGGCGCTCCTCGACAATCTCTATGTCCAACCGGTTTTCACCGCGCACCCGACCGAGGCCAAGCGCCGTACGATCCTGACCAAGCACCAGCACATCGCCCACCTCCTGCACGAGATGGACTTCCACACGCTGACCGCCGAGGAGGAGCAGCGGACGCTCGAGGCGCTGCGCGAGGAGATTGTGTCCCTCTGGCAGGCGGACGAGACGCGGTTGCGCCAGCCGAGCGTGGTGGATGAGGTGCGCAACGGGCTGTATTTCTTCGATCAGGTGTTGTTCGACCTGGCCCCGCTGCTCTACCGCAGCCTGCGCGGCGCGCTCGCCGCGGCGTATCCCGGTCACGCGTTCACCATCCCCACCTTTCTCCGCTTCGGGAGCTGGATCGGCGGCGACCGCGACGGCAACCCCTTCGTGACCGTCACGACCACCGAGGACGCGCTGCGCGAGCACAAGGCACTCGTCCTGCGCCTGTACCAGCGCGCGATCGACAACATGCACGGCCATCTCAGCTCATCGGCGCGCTACGGCATCACGCCGGAGCTGGAGGCCAGCATCAACGCGGACGCGGAGCTGTTCCCGGACGACGCCGGGGGCATCGCTGCGCGCTACCCGATGCAGCCCTACCGGCACAAGATGGCCTACATCTACCGCAAGCTGACCGCGACCGCGGAGGCGAACCGCCGGCCGTGGCGCGCGGACCATGTCCACCGTCCCGGCACTTACCGGCACGCCGGCGAGTTCATCGCGGACCTGCGCCTCATGCAGGACAGCCTGCGCCGGCATCACGGCGCGCGGCTGGCGGACGGCCGGCTGGCGGTCCTGGTGCAGCAGGCCGAGATTTTCGGCTTCCACCTGGCGACGCTCGACCTGCGCCAACATGCCGAACGGCTGGTGGCTGCGTTAAGCGAGGTGTTCGCTCGCTATCAGTTGGCGGCGGACTACGCGGCGCTGCCCGAGGCGGAGAAGGTGCGGCTACTGACTGCGGAGCTGCGCGCAGGCCGGCCGCTCAGCCCCGCGCGGCTCGACTTCAGCGAGGACACGAACGAGACCCTCGAGCTGTTCCGCCTCGTCCACCGGGCACACGAGCGCATCGGCGCGGATGCCATCCAGCATTACATCATCAGCATGACAACCGGCGCGAGCGATGTGCTCGGCGTCCTGCTGATGGCGCGTGATGCAGGCATCGCCGACCGGCTGGACATCGCGCCGCTGTTCGAAACGCGCGCCGATCTGCAGGCCGCGCCCGGCATCATGGAGAGCCTGTTCATCAACCCGGCCTATCGGGAGCATCTGGCGCGGCGGGGCCACAGTCAGCAAATCATGCTGGGGTACAGCGACTCCAACAAGGATGCAGGCTACATCACCGCCAACTGGGAGCTGCGCCAGGCCCAACACGCGCTCCCCGCGCTCTGCCGCCGTCACGACATCCGGCTGACGCTCTTCCACGGCCGCGGGGGCACGATCGGCCGCGGGGGCGGGCCGACCAATCGTGCGATCCTGGCACAGCCGCCCGAATCGGTATCCGGCCGCATCCGCATGACGGAGCAGGGCGAGTCCATCACCAACCGTTACGCCAACAGCGAGCTGGCCCGCCGCCACCTGGAGCAGATTATCCACGCCGTCCTGCTGCGCAGCGTCCCGCCGGCCACAGACGTAGAGACGCAGGATCACGCACAGGGCACGCATCCGGCTGAAGCCTCGACTCCAAGTGAGAATCACGGGGAGTGGAACACGGTCATGCAGGCGCTGGCCGAGCAGGGCCATGCGGCCTACCGGACGCTCGTGCACGACACGCCCGCGCTGCTGCGCTACTTCCAGGACGCCACGCCCATCGATGCAATCGGCCGGCTGAACATCGGCAGCCGGCCCACACGGCGCAAGGCCACACAGCGCATCTCCGACCTGCGTGCGATCCCGTGGGTGTTCGCCTGGGCGCAGAGCCGTGCGGGCCTGCCCGGCTGGTATGGGCTGGGCTCTGCGCTGGCCGGGTGGGCGGGCGAGGATGCGGCCCGCTGGCAGACACTCAGCGCGATGTATCGTGAGTGGCCGTTCTTTCACGTGCTGATCGACAATGCACAGGTGTCCATGCGCCAGGCGGACATGACGATCGCCGAGGTCTATGCCGGGCTGGCAGATGAGGAGACCCGCGCGGCCGTCTTCCCCGTCATCCTGGCGGAATACCGGCGGACCGAGGCCGCGCTGCTGCGGGTCACGGGGCAGCACGACCTGCTGGACAACGAGACATGGCTGCAGCGGTCGATCCAGCTGCGCAACCCGTATATCGACCCCATGAACTATATCCAGGTCGCGCTGCTCCGGCGTTGGCGCGAGGCCACGGGGATGGAAGCCGAGGCCCTACGCGAAAGCGTGCTATTGAGCGTCAACGGGGTGGCTGCCGGCCTACGCGCGACGGGGTGAGAATAGGGGTGGTGCAAGAAGGCCAGG
This sequence comes from Chloroflexota bacterium, assembly GCA_029555885.1. The sequence continues at coordinate 16,107 of JAKPQT010000472.1, forward strand.
TCCGCAGAGGGCATAGATGTAAGAATCAGCGGTCATCCCCGGCAGCCTGCTCGTCGCCCTCCCACACCGGGCGACCGCGGTCGCAGCAACCGTGTTGCCGCGCCACGCTGCCAGATCGGTCTCCCCGACTGATAACTCACCGGCGCAGGGCGGTTTCGTAGTCGTTGCCTAACAACACGGTCGCCGCAGTTCTTGCTCCCAGTTGGAATGAACGGAACAGACAGAACGACCTTTATATGGTACAAGTATGACACTATCGCTGCACCAGCCAGTCGAACTTCGTTCGGGTCAGCAAGCGCGACTACACCAAGGAGACAAAACGATGGTCGTCCCGACTACATCCCCAGGACTCGATCCGAGCATGGACTACGACATGATCGATTCGGTCAAGCAAGACCACGAACATCCCAGGATCAAGGGCCTCGCGGTGCGGCGCCGTGACCTCAGCGAGACGTTGAGTAGCGCGGATGGCACTTATCCCTGGCTGCGCTCCAAGGAGAACGTGGTCTACCTGACCCGGCTGGTCTCGCTGATGTTCGGTCTGGCCCGCTTGCAGGCCGGTTGGATACCGAACTGCCCAAGCTACGATCTCAAAACTGAGATTCCAGCGCGTCTCTATGAGGATGTGCGCCACGTCATCCGGCTGCGCGAGCGCCTGGCGCAGTTACCCGGCGGGCGCGACCGGATCGACCCGGACCCCGAACTGCAATCCTTCCTGGATGCCCTGGGCCGGGCCGGCGACCATCACCAATTCCTGGCAGGGCTCTATCTCGAAGTCAAGCGCAGCCTGCTGGCGACACTCGAAGATTTCGCGCGGGCGAGCGACCCGTTATACGACGCCCCGACGATCTACGAGCTGCGGGGCATCATTCCGGAGCTGCGCGACCAAATCGATTGGGCCAACGGCATGCTCCTGGAGAGCCGGCTCGCCCTGGACACGGCGCGTAAGGTCGAGGCCTGGCGCGCTTATGTGCGCGCGCTGCTGGCTCAGATAGGCGGCATCCTGGGCAACACCCCCGCACCGGAAAGCGGTATGCCATCGAGCCCGGTCGCAAACCCGCTGGGACCGGCGCCCGAAAAGTTCCAGGGTGATCCGCGCATGCAGTACATCGACCACTTCCCGATGGACCGCAGCGAGGATCCGGTTAACCTGACGCTGCGCGAAATCGTGTACCACAATGCAACCGAATGGCAGGTGGTGGACCAGATGGGCGTCATCTTCTATGCGGTCAAGGGTCTGCCGCTGGAGTTTTTCCACGACCTGGCGCGGCACATGTGGGACGAGGCACGGCACAGCCTGATGGGTATGCGCCGGCTGCGCGAGTTTGGCTACGACCCGTTCCGCGATTTCAAGTGGCCCTATTTCACGCAGCGCGCGGACGCGATCAAGGATTGGTACGGCGGCCTGACGATGGTGGGTGAGGCGTGCAGCTTCACGCGCAAGCACGGCAGCATCGAGCCGTTCTACCACTTTGGTGATCCGCTCAGCGCACAGCAAAGTGAAATCGACTGCGCGGACGAGCGGCTCCACGTCACTTTTGGCCGCAAGTGGCTGCCTGTGCTGGCTGCAGGCAGCGGCGACGAACGCCCGCTGCCCGTGCTCGTGCGTGAACTGCGGCAAACGAACCTGGCAAGGCGCGGCGACGAGTTGGGCGAGCTATCGGAGGAAGCCAAGCGTGAGCTGGCTAAAAGCGCGGTGGCCTTCTGCACCAGCATAGAATTCTCGTTGGACTTCACGGTTTATTAGCCGGCCGCGTCTGCGAGGAGCGTGGGACAGTGGATAACCAACCGATGGACGAGGCCGAAGCACGGCAGCAGCCCGGTGTCGCGCGCGTGTATCGCAACGAACAGATCGCGGTGACCTGGGAGCCGGCGCTGTGCATTCATGTGGGCCACTGCTTCCGGGACCTCCCCGAGGTCTTCCAACCGCAGAACCGGCCATGGGTGAATATCAATGGTGCAACGGCCAATCGGATTGCCGAGCAGGTCCGGAAGTGCCCGTCGGGCGCGCTGCGATTCGTGCGGCTTGACGGTGCTGCAGCGGAACCGCCACCGTCAGAGGTCACGATCGAAGTGCGGCCGAACGGCCCGCTGTTGGTCAAGGGCACCGTGCACATCCGCGGAGCAGACGGCCAGCTTATACGGGAGATCACGCAGTGCGCGCTCTGTCGCTGCGGCCATTCCGAAAACAAACCGTTCTGCGACGCCACCCATCGCCGGATCGGCTTCCGCGCGCCGTAAAGGTTCGGGGTAGGCGGAGGAATAGAACGCTGCTGGCGCTGATGTGCCAAGCTCCGCTCAATCAGCGTCAGCAGCGTTCTGTTAATGCCCGCGCATCCCGACTTACACCAGCCCGATATCCGCCAGGCCGACGAGGGTGACAAACTCTTCCGTGTAGACCGTCACGCGCAGGGTCATGTCTACGTACGCGTTCGAGCGGAGGCGGCCGCTCCAGCTTACGGAGTCGCCGAGCTTCCGGTACGGGTAGCCGCTAACCCCTTCGAACTCCGCCCCGTTATCCGTCTTGCCCTTGTAGGTGATGAGCGTGCCGGGGATCCGGTCGCCCCGGCGCACGGTGTAGGTGATGGCAGCCTTGTACTCGTAGGCCGGGCTGTCAGGGTAGGGCGCGAGTTCCGGCTGCGCGTCGGCAATCTCAATCCGGACCGTGCCTATGGTCTGCAGCCGGTCCGCGTTGGCCGCGACGATTCGCTGACCCATCGTCACGTTGACCCCGCTGACCGGCGTGCCCTTCCAGTCCAGCGAGTCCCCGACCTTCTTGACGGCCTGCATGTCGTCGATCAGCACGACTGCGCCGTCCTCGCTGTAGCCGATGTAGCGGATGTCCGCGCCGGGAATGCTCTCGTTCATTGCGATGGTCTGCTCGGTCGGCCCGTTGTACGTCAGCGTGCCGCCGCCCATGCCGGAGCAGCCTGCCAGGATCAGCAGCGAGACAAGCAGAAAGATGCGCCTTGCCATATCCTCACTCCTCCGTCAAACGCCGGGGCAGCCAGGCCAGCGTCACCACGGCCAGCAGCCACAACACCACCAACGCCGCGCCGATGAAGAAGGCCTGAACGTCACGCAGGCCCAGCGCGCCGAACCCCACGGTCGGCGGCACCAGCCCGGACACGCCGACCGCTACCGCGCCGGCATTCCACAGCCCGTGCAGCCCCATGCTCAATGCGGCCAGCCCTACGCCCCGCATGAACCGGCGCTCGCTGAGGACCGCCTGCCAGCCCAGCCCGAACAGACCGGAGGCCAGGCAGTGCATGGCCGAGGCGCCCCCGCGCGTGAGCATGGCGCCGGCCCACCCGGATGGCTCCACCAGGCCGAGCGCGCCGTTGAGCATCCCCTCGACCACTGCGAAGCCGGCGCCTGCCGCCACGCCGAGCAGGAAGCCATCCAACCGAGTCAGCTTGCGTCCCAGTCCGCCAACGATGGGCACTGCAAGCGACTTTGAGAGCTCCTCGACCACCGGCACGAAGACGCTGGCGAACAGCAGAATACCGAGCACTGCAAGCGGTGACGCCAGCCACTCCAGCGAGGCGGGGTCAGGCACGCCGCCGCCCTGCTGCATCTCCGTGGCCCATGCTTCCAACTGGGTGAGCAGGTCGGGCCGGGCGACCGAGAGGATGACGGAGGCAACCACGACCACGAACACCAGCGCCAGCGCCTCTGCGAAAAAGCCCAGCCCGACGCCGCCCAGCCCGCCCCAGGCCAGGCTGCCCCAGGTCGAGCGCACGGGCACGCCGGGCGACGGCAGACGCACCTCCCTGTCGAGCAGGGCATCCTGGCCGGCATCAAGCGCGACCTCGGCGGAGGGCTCCGGCGGCAGAAGACCCCGGACTGTGACCAGCCGGCCGCCCCGCCGCGCCGCGCCAGCCGCGAGCGCCAGGTAGAGCAGCGGCGGAATCAGTGCAGCGAGCACATGCAGCGCGGGCACAAAGAAATCGATCCGGGCCGAGATGAGCAGATGACCGGCGAGCAGGACCAGCGCGAACGCCACCAGCCACCACCCCCACCGCGGCAGCATCAAGGTCGCGCCCGGTTGACCCGCCAGTGCGCGCCAGCCGTGCCACACCAGCACTGCGCCCAGTCCGATGCCCGCAGCCGTGACCGCAAAACCGAGGCTTGTGGTCAGCAGGTTAAACAGCTCCAGATCGCTGCTGATCAGGATGCCAAACAGGACCACTCCGCCGGCAGCGAGTCCGCTGAGCATCGCCACCACCCCCGCAATCACCGCCAGGACCAGGATCGGTTTTCGCATCAGCACCTCACGGAATGAGTAATGAGTCACGGGTAACGAGTAATTACTTTTACTCGTTACCCGTGACTCGTTACTGATTTCTGCCTTGCAATAGTCTCTGCAAGATCACCTTCGCGGCGGCCTTGTCGAGCGGCTGGTTGTTGTTGCCGCATTTGGGGCTCTGGACGCAGCTCGGACAGCCGTCCAGGCATGCGCAGCCGTTGATGACATCCAGCGTGGCCGCCCAGAGCTGGGGCAGCAGGCCGAAGCCCTTCTCCGCAATCCCTACACCGCCGGGAAAGCCGTCGTAGATGAAGATCTGCGCCTGCTCCGTGTCGGGGTGCCGCGGGGTGCTCAGTCCGCCGATGTCCCAGCGATCGCACATGGCGAAGAGCGGCAGAATACCGATGGCCGCGTGCTCGACCGCGTGGATGCCGCCGAGCGGGTCCAGCCCGCGGGCGGCGAGCAGCACGGGCAGGTCATCGGGCAGGTCCCACCAGACGGCGACCGTCTCGTACTCGCTGACCGGCATCTCCAGCGGCTCCTCGCCCAGGTTGGCCTCGCTGAACTGCTGCAGCCGGCGGAAGCCGACGACCTGGCTGCGCACCCGTACGCGGCCGAGGTACGCGGTGGTTGAAGGCAGGGCCTGGTGGCGCAGCGACCGGACGATCCGCACGTCGTTGATCTCGCGCGGCTGGGTGTAATAGTCCGCGGTGACCGGCCGGACGATGGCATGGCGCAGGTCCGCGTTGTACTCGGTCACCTGGTACGATTCGCCCTGGTGCAGGTAGATGGCGCCCGGATGGACGCGCTGGGGCGCGGTGCTCGCGCTCAGCTCCTCGATCATGCGGAAGTGATTCGACGCATCGAGCACGGCGAACCGGTCGCCCTCCGCATCGCGCAGCGAGACGCCCTGGGCCGGGTAGTCGCTCTGCGTGTACACCCACTGCTCGCCCGTGTAGCGGAGCGTGCCATCATTCTCTAGCGCAATCATCGCATCCACGAAGCCCGGCCCGAAGAGCTTCTCGTCGTCCGACAGCGCGGTAACGGGCGGTGCTGCCGGGTCCGGCGCAACGTGCAGCGGCGCCTCGTGCGCGGCGCACGGCAGGTGACGCTGGAGAATGTAGACGTTGTCCGGATCGAGCAGCGCATTCTCCTGCGGCTTGCCCAGGAGCTGGTCGGGATGGCGCATGTAGTACTGGTCCAGCGGGTTATCCAGCCCGACGAGCGTCGCGAGCGCGGGCTCCGTCCCTCGGCCTGCGCGGCCGGCCTGCTGCCACAGGCTGGCGATGGTGCCGGGATAGCCGACGAGGATCGCGGCGTCCAGCCCGCCGACGTCGATGCCCAACTCGAGCGCGGACGTCGCCATGACGCCGACGAGCCGGCCCCCGAACAAGGCCCGCTCGATGTCCCGCCGCTCGTCCTTCATGTAGCCCGCGCGGTATGCCGCGACCCGGTCGACCAGCTCTGGCCGGCGCCGCTGCAACTGCTGGCGGGCATAGCGCAGCAGCAACTCCGCCACGACGCGCGCCCGCGCGAACGTGATGGTTCGCACGCCGCTCGTCACGAGCGAGGTGAACAGCTCGCTGGCCTCGTGGTTGGCGCTTCGCCGTGCAGTGTGGGTCCGGTCGACGAAGGGCGGGTTCCACAGCGCGAAGGTGCGCGGGCCGTGCGGTGAGCCGTCGTCGCTGATGACCTGCGCAGGCAGGCCGGTGAGCAGCTCGAAATGCTCCGCCGGGTTGGCGATGGTGGCCGATGTTGCGATGAAGACCGGCGCGGCCTTGCCCTGATAGAGCGCGCACACCCGCCGAAGCCGCCGCAGCACGCACGCGACCTGCGAGCCGAACACCCCGCGATAGGAGTGGGCCTCGTCGATGACCACATAGCGCAGATGGCGAAAGAACTCGGCCCACAGCGCGTGGTTGGGCAGGATGCCCGCGTGCAGCATATCTGGGTTGGTTAGCAGAATGCGCGCGGACTTGCGCAGCCGGCTGCGCGCACCCTGCGGTGTGTCGCCGTCATACGTTGCAGCCAGCGGGTTGACGATGCCCGGCCCCGCCGCCTTGAGCAGCGCGTTGAGCTTGCCGAGCTGGTCCTGGGCCAGCGCCTTGGTGGGGTAGAGGTAAAGGTCGCGCGCCAGCGGGTCACGCGCGAGCGCCTCCAGCACGGGCACGTTGAAACAGAGGGTCTTGCCGCTGGCCGTGGACGTGGCAACCACGAGGTTGTGGCCGGCGCGCGCGGCGTTGATGGCCTCTGCCTGGTGCGTGTAGAACTGCTCGGTGCCGGAAGCCTTAAGCGCGGCGCGCACGGGCGCGCTGAGCGGCTCGCGCAGCCGCGCATAGCGCGCACCGCGCGCGGGAATGGTCCGCGCATGGACGATCTGACCCGCGTACCCCTTGGCCTGGCGGAGCGCGGCGAGAAACGCCTCCGGGTCGAAGTCAGTCGCCGGCGCGTGGGCGAATTGGCGTTTGGTGACAGGTTGCTTGCTCATGTTGGCCGGACTTATTTTACCATACTGCCAGTTACCTTGCTTGCGTGTTATAATCGACACGAGCCGCATCACCTGCGGCGCGCGTTCTCTTGAGGTAGGCATGAGCGCACTTCTCACCGACCAGATGCTCGTCCTGTTTGCCATCCTGGCACTCGGCTCATGGCTGGGCCACCTGTCGTTCCGGGGCATCTCGCTGGGCACAGCCGCGGTATTCTTCGTCGGGCTGGCCTTCGGGCACTTCGGGCTGACCGTGCCGAAGCCCATCATGGACCTGGGGCTGCTGCTCTTCCTGTATGCGGTAGGGCTGCAGGCCGGGCCGCGCTTCTTCCGCACGTTCCGCAAGCAGGGCATCCAGTTCGTCATCATCGCAGGCATCGCCATCGGGGCCGCTGCGGTCGTGACTGCGCTGGTGGCGTACGCGCTCAAGCTGCCCTTCGCACTCGCTGCGGGCATGTTCACCGGTGCGCTGACCAACACGCCCGCGCTGGCCGGCGCGCTGGACGCCATCTCCCGCGTTGCGCCCGACCAGGCGACCTCCGTCTCGGTCGGCTATGGCATCGCGTATCCGCTGAGCATCGTCGGTGTGACGCTGTTGACTCAGTTCCTGCCGCGCCTGCTGCGGCGGGATGTCAAGACCGCGGAGGAACAGTGGCTGGCGGCCCAGCTGGCCGAGCGGCCCGCCTTGCAGAAGGCCCAGTTCAAGGTCAGCAACCCAAACCTGGACGGCAAGCGGCTGGACGAGCTTGACACGCACCGGCTCAGCCAGGTGAACATCTCGCGGGTGCGCAAGGGGCAGCAGGTCATCGCGGGCCGGCCCGACGTAACCCTGGAACTTGGCGACGTGGTGCTGGTCGTGGGCGCGCCCGAGGAACTGGCGAAGATGCGGCTTTTCATCGGGGAGGAGGTCAACGTGCCGATGGAGGCCGACGGCCGCGCCATCAGCCGTGACTTGTATGTGAGCGAGGCGTCACTGGCCGGCAAGCGGCTGATGGACCTGCGCGTGTGGGACCGTTACAACGTCATCATCACTCGCATCCGGCGCCAGGGGCTGGAGATTACGCCGGTCGGCACGAGCACGCTCGAACTGGGCGACACGCTGCGCGTTGTTGGGGATGAACCGGCCATCGCGCAGTTCGCCAGGATGGTCAGCGGCGACGCGCGGCGCATCGACGAGACCAACATGGTACCCTTTCTGATCGGCCTGGTGCTGGGCGTGGGGCTGGGGCTCGTGCCGTTCCAGCTTTCCAGCGGGCTGACCATCAAGCTGGGCGCGGCCGGCGGTGCGTTCCTGGTCAGCCTGGTGCTCGGCCACTTCGGCCGCATCGGCCCGTTCCGCCTCTACGTGCCGGCGGCGGCCAAGAACCTATCGCGCGAACTCGGACTGATGCTGTTCCTGGGCGGAGCCGGGGCCAATGCCGGTACACAACTTCTCAACGTCATCCAGCAGCAGGGTGCCGGTGTGTTCATCGCGGGGGCAGCCATCACGCTGACGGCCGTGATCCTGACCATCGTTCTCACGCACGTCGTCTACAAGCTGAACCTGCTGTCAACCCTCGGCCTGCTGGCAGGGGTCATGACCAACCCGCCGGCGCTCGCCACCGCGGGCAACCAGACGAGTACCGATGTCCCTGCGGTGACCTACGCCAGTGCCTTCCCCGTCGTCCTCATCTCCAAGATTTTGCTGGCGCAATTGCTCGTGCAGGTGCTCCAGTTGTTCTGAGAGACTGTGTGAGAAGCCTGTTCTGGGCGGTCGAAACGCTGTCCCCGGGTTGTTACGCAACCCGACCAAGTTTGCCTGCGCAGATGCCATATGTGACCATGTGCACTTGGGCGCGCAGAGAGCGTGGGTGCCGAGATGATGGGGCTGCAGGGAATGTGCCCAGAAACGTATGGTGTCTGGTGTGGTAGGAAAATAGAAACGCCTTGCAACTGCAAGGCGTTATCGGGTTAAGTGGTAGGCTGGGCCAATGGGCCCGGTAGTCTACCGACTCAGGTGGCGACGCTCAGACTCGAACTGAGGACCCAGCGATTATGAGCCGCTTGCTCTGCCACTGAGCTACGTCGCCGTTCTTACACAATATGTAGTGGGTGTTGGTCTTTTATACCACTACCCCTAGTGGTGTCTATTTTTGGTTTGTTGATTTTTTAAGGCGAATCGCTTGCTTGAAAGCCAACGAAAAAAAGCCCGTGCCTTTTGGTCAGCACGAGCGCGCATGATACAATTTTTTGCGGTGCGCAAGTGCTAGACCTTGATTTCATAAGTTCTCCGACTTGACGTCGGCCAGCGCCCGCAGCCTTTCTTGCAGGTTGCTGCGGGTGAACTGCCAGTTGAACGGCCTGGCCGTTCGGTTGTAGTGCTCTTGATAGCACAGGATGCGCTCGG
>JAKPQT010000483.1 GCA_029555885.1 Chloroflexota bacterium
TGCTCGCGCATAGTGCAGATGCCTCCAGCGGACCTGGAAGATCAGGCCGGATGGGCAGAGGCGCGGGGCCGAGGGTGCGTAGCAGATGCTCCACTGCCGGAAGTGCCCCCCGGCATTATACGCACTTTCTCAGATTTCGCCAGTTGCGGCACTCAGGTCAAGGAAAGTTGGTGTGGCGATCCAGGGGCGGGAGCCGGCGCGCACGGTGATGTCATCCTGGGTATCATCGTGTTATGGGCCGTGTAACACGCCTGTGTTATAGTCTGTCCGTCGACGGCGCTGGCAAGAATTCCAGACGTAGTCTAGGCCCTTGTGGCCGCCTGGCTTGCCTGACGGGACGCCCACAAGGGACGCCCACAAGGGGCTAAGCTACGGTCCCATTTGGAATTCCTGGGCGAGGTACGCCGTCCACATAGATCGGAGCACCCTTTGAATACTGCCAGACCCAATCCGCCGAATGCGCGGCCGGCAGGGCTGCCCGCGCGGCTGCGCCAGGAAGTGCGCGAGTTCTGGGAGGCGCTGCGCAACACGCCGGAAGCGTTTCGCCTCGTCTGGTCGGCCAGCCGCCGCGCGGCACTGGTCGGGATCGGCCTGACGATCGTCGCGGCCAGCCTCCCTGCGGCCCAGGCGTGGGCAGGCAAGCTCATCATCGATTCGATCGTGGCTGCCACACAGCAGGGCATGGAGCCGGTGGCCGGGCTGCGCTACGTGCTGCCCTACCTCCTGCTGGAGTTCGGCCTGCTGCTCATCGGCTCCGTGACCGGCCAGATACGCAGCCTGTCCGACCGGGTGCTCCAGTCGCAGCTCACCAACCACGTCAACAGCCTGATGATCCGCAAGGCCATCAGCCTGGACCTGCAGTTCTTCGAGGACCCGATCTTCTACGACATGCTGCAGAACGCGCGGCGGCAGGCGGACACGAGCGCGCTGGCGATCGTCAACGCGACGCTGCAGATGCTCCAGCAGGTCATCACGCTCGTCTCGTTGATGGCCCTGCTCATCCGCTTCAGCCCGTGGCTGGTGGTGATCGTCTTCGTCTCGGCCATCCCCGCGTTCCTCTCGCAGTCGCAGTACGCGGAGCGCGCGTTCCGCGCGGTGAGCCGCCGCGCGCCGGAGGCGCGGCTGTTGAATTACCTGGAGATGCTGCTGACCGGCAATGATACCGTCAAGGAGATCAAGCTGTTCGGGCTGGGCGAGCCGCTGTTGCGGCGGTACCAGGAACTGTTCACGCGCTTCTACCAGGAGGACCTGGCGATTGCGCGGCGGCGCACGGTGGCGGGCCTCGGCTGGGGCATGTTGTCCAACCTGGCGTACTACGGCAGCTACGCGTGGATCGTCCTGCGGACGGTCGCCGGGCGCATCACGCTGGGCGACATGACCATGTTCCTGAGCATCTTCCGCCAGTCGCAGAGCTCCATCCGGTCGCTGCTCGACAGCCTGAACCGGCTCTACGAGAGCAACCTGTATCTCGATAACCTGATGGAGTATCTCAAGCTCCAGCCGGTGCTCGTGGCGCCGGAGAACGGGCTGATTGCGCCCGCGCCTATCCGCCAGGGCATCGAGTTTCGGCACGTCTCGTTCAGCTATCCGGGCTCCGATGTCGAAGTGCTGCGCGATATCAACCTCCACATCCAGCCGGGCGAGCGGATCGCGCTGGTCGGGCTGAATGGCGCGGGCAAGACGACGCTCATCAAGCTGCTCACGCGGCTGTACGACCCGACGGGAGGCCAGATCCTGCTGGACGGCGTGGACCTGCGCGAGTACGACCTGAAGAGCCTGCACCAGCGGTTCGGCGTCATCTTCCAGGATTTCGTGCGCTACCAGTTCACGGTCAGAGAGAACATCGGGTTCGGCCAGGTGGATGCGCTGGACGACCTGGGCCGCATCCAGGACGCGGCGGACCGCGGGGGCGCCAGCCCGATCATCGAGAAGATGCCGCAGGGGTACGACACGATGCTGGGGCGGCGCTGGGAGAAGGGGCAGGAGCTGTCGGGCGGGCAGTGGCAGAAGATCGCGCTGGCGCGGGCGTTCATGCGCGAGGCAGAGGTGTTAGTGCTGGACGAGCCGACGTCCGCGCTGGATGCCGAGGCCGAGTACGAGGTCTTCCGGCGCTTCGGCGAGCTGATGGAAGGGCGCATCGCGGTGTTGATCTCGCACCGGTTCTCGACCGTGCGCATGGCCGACCGGATCGTGGTGCTATCAGCGGGGAAGATCATCGAGCTGGGCAGCCATGCGGCGCTGATGGCGCTCGACGGCGCGTATGCGCGGCTGTTCAATCTTCAGGCGGAGGGGTATAGGTAAACGCAGCAGTGCGGCGAACAGATTTGGAGTCGAGGCTTCAGCCGGTTTGGGTATGTACGCACACAGCCAACCTGACCGGCTGAAGCCTCGACTCCAGTTACGTTAAGACCCTACCCGACCCGGTACACCCCTGCGGACACGGCGGGGAGGCGCACCTGCCACCCGCCGGCCTGCGCGGTCACTGCGCCGTCTGTGCCGAATAACGTCTCCACCGTGCCGCCCGATTCACCAGGCACGTCCGCCGACACGGCGGCGTCGCTCGGGTTGAGCGCCACGAGGATGCGCTCGCGGCCATCCGCCGTGCGTCGCTCGTAGACGAAGGGCAGCTTCCCGGCCTCGGCGTACAGCGGGCAGAACTCCGCGCTCGCGGACAGCGCGGGGTGCGCTTTGCGCAGGGCGATCAGATCGCGCACCTGGCTGAGCAGGGAATGGGGGTCTTCCATCTGGCCGGCCACAGTGGGCCGCGCGGGGTCGGGATGGATGGGCAGGTAGAGCGCGTCCGCGGGCGCGGTCGAGAAGCCCGCGTTGGGCAGCGCGTTGTCCCACTGCATGGGGGTGCGCGCGCCGGTGCGCCGGTAGCCGCCTTCCTTGGACGGCAGGCCGTGGACCGTGCGCATGCCGATTTCGTCGCCGTAGTAGATGAACGGCACGCCCGGCATGGTCAGCAGGAAGGTCCAGGCGCAGAGCAGGTCGGCGGTCTCGCGGCCCTCCGCGAGGCGCTGGCCCATGTCATGATTGCCGCTGGGGATGCAGATGAGGCCGCGGCCGTGGGCATCCCCGTAGTCGCGCATGTATTCGTCCAGGAACTCGCGGATGTTGCCGTGGCCGGAGCGGTCGAAGAAGCTCCACCCATAGCGGCCGCCCCACGGCCCGTCATGGCCGCCCTTGCGGAACAGCGAGGTGTAGCCGCCCTGGCCGAAGTGGAGCAGGAAGTCCATGTGGAAGCCCGCGGGCAGCGATTCGCCCGGCTTGCCCCATTCCGCAATCAGCGCGGCGTCGGGATACTCCGCATCCAGCCACGCGCGCACCTCGCGCCAGAAGCGGGCGGTCTCGCGGCGACCCGCGTCCTGCTTGACGAGCGAACCGGCCATGTCCACCCGGAAGCCGGCCGCGCCCCGCTCCAGCCAGAAGCTCATGACATCCTTCATCGCCTGGCGCACCGCCCGCGGGCCGGGCGCGTCCACCGGCTGCTGCCAGGGATGGCCGGGCTCGGGGTTGGCGAACCCGTAGTTGAGTGCGGGCTGGCAGGCGAAGAAGTTGATGATGAACCCACCGTCGCGCTCGCTCAGGCCCGTGATGACCCGCATGCCTTCCGCCGGCGCCCAGA
>JAKPQT010000509.1 GCA_029555885.1 Chloroflexota bacterium
GAGGTCAAAACCTCGATCATTCGTGAGGCTGTGCGTGCTTACCTTGCTCAGCCCCGCTTTACACAAATTTCAACTGCGTAACTCCTAAGTCTATATGTAGATGGGTTTGTCAAGACTGGGGCACTAAGACCTCGAAAAGAAAAGCAAAGGCAGGCGATATCTTTGCTATCGGAGAGATACAGCCGAGAAGCATACCAGTGGCTTCACCTTGGTTCAGACCGCTGAGCTGCGGTATAGGGGCGTCAGGCGCGAAACGTATGGCGAGATGCCGCAGCGACTGATCGCTCAACCCGCTCGGCTGCCTGACCGCTGCTTTGCATCCGGCTTGCCATCACTGGCCGCGGCAATCGCCAACAACCGCTCATACTCCTCATAATCCAACGCCGCGACCATCGGCTGCCCAGCACGGAGGACAACGTAATGCCAGCCGCGGAAGTGGGCCTTCTCGACGATCTCGCGGGTCTTGGTACGCAGATCGGTGATGTTGATCGTGTGCTGGTTTGGGACACTCGGTTTGGGTTGGCTTGCTGCCGCCATGGATTCTCCTCCCTTGGGTTGATTGGATAGTTCGTTCGTTAGCTCACGGCGCCGGGTTCTGCCCGGCGACCTGGAACCGCACGCCGACCGGGCCGCCGGTCAGGCCCTGTAACGTGCGCAGCACCAGACGCTTCAGGCGCAGCTCCAGCCACTCCGCGGCGTAGCGGTTGGCTACCTGCACCACCAGGATCTGCCCGCCGCCGGCTTCCTCCCGGTCCTCCTCCACGCCGATGCAACGGGTGTCGGCGACCCAGTTGTCGTACGCCCCGCGCACCATCTGAAAGCGCAGCTGCGCTTTGGCCGCCTGCCACACGGCGGAGAGCGTCGCCGGTTGGCCGTTCAGCGGGATGCAGGCGATTTCCTCGGCGGCTTCGGCGCCGTTGTTGGCAGCGCCGGCACCGGCCGGGTCCTCGTCGGGCAATTCATCAGCGGCCTCGTCGTCGGCTTCAGGATCGTCCTCATCGAGCAGTTCTTCGTCGGCGCCGTCGCCGGCCTCGAGCTCGCGCGCGGCCTGGTCCAGCGCCCACTCCGGCGCGCGGGCGTGTTCGCGCAGCCGCGCCACCCAGCGGCCGATGGCCTGTTCGCCCTGCAGCCGCTGGCCGCGCGGGTTCTCGCCCGCCTGGACTGCACGCAGATGCGCCAGCGCGTAGACCTTGGCCTCGGCGACCGTCTTGTGCGCCAGCAGCCACTCGACCAGGCTGCCCGCCACGCTGGCGAAGATGCCGTGATCAACCAGGAAGGCGGTCAGCTCGGCGCGTTCGGGGTTGGCTGCGGCGTCGGTCGCGGCCGTGACGAATTCACCCCCAGCGGAATTAGCCCCAAATCCAATTTGCCCCAAATCCTGCTTGGGTTGAATTCGCCCTCCCCCCGCACCCCCCTCCCCGTTACCGCGCGCGATCTCGTTAACCCTTTCAGGAGGAGCAGGAAGATAGACCTCTCCGCCGTATTTACCTTCCTCCTCCTTAAGGGCCAATTTGGGGCAAATTGAATTTGCCCCAAATTGTACTTGGGGTGAATTCCCGTTCGAGCCGGGGTGCGGCTCGGCCTTCGGGGTTCGGAGCTGGGCCAGCGCCTGCCGGAGCTGCGCCTCAGCGATGGCAACCTCCTCGACAATCTCGGCCGGCAGGCTCCCGCGCAGTCCCGACAGCACCGGCAGCGGGATCAGCCAGCGCACCGCGGGCGCGCCGGGCTTCTGATACTCGAGCAGCAGGTGCAAGCCGCGCAGCTCGCGGCGCGTGATGCGCACCATCTCAGCCGTGACCCCGCCCATGAGCTCCGCCAGGCGCTCATCCGTGGGATCGCACTCCCCGCGTTCCCAGGCC
>JAKPQT010000521.1 GCA_029555885.1 Chloroflexota bacterium
TTCCCCCAATGAGCGTTGCGCAGGCGGCCTGGAGCAGTGCCGCGCAGCGGCAATCCGAAGGATCGAGCCGAATAGGCGAGCTGCGGAAAGCGCCCGAAGGGCGCGCGGGCGTCCGGTGACCGCGCAGCGGGCAGCGCCCAGGGGTCAGGGCCGGCTCTCCCGAATGGAAGTTGAAAAGTATTCGTACAGGTACGAATACTCATGAGGGACGCTCCAGAACTGCTTTCATCAACCGCCTTCAGCCGAGCCGAAAGCACGCTCCATCTGCCGCTGGCGGCGCTGCTCCTGGGCGCGGTAGTAGCCTGCAGTTGTGCGTGGATCGGCTTGGCCCAGGTTGGCCTGAAGCACGTCGGGCGGCACTTCGGCTTCGGCCGCACGTGTCGCATGCGTGTGCCTCAGCCAATGCAGCGAAGCGTGACGTGCGTCTTCCCGTTCCTCATGTGACAGTGAGGATGCCCGCAGCGCAGCCCGTACAAACCGCTGGAAAGCCGGAGCGAGTGTTGAATAGCTGAGGTAGCCACGTTGCTTCCGCTCCTGCTCGTCTGGCCTCCTAACCAGCTGCCCTGCTTCCGGCGCATCCATCCCTGGAAGCTCTGGCGCTTTCAGGTGCGCAAGCAACGGCGTGTTCGGATGCGCAAGGTCGTAATCCAACCCACGCGCGCCGAAGTAGGCCCTTGTCGCCCTCATGGCCGATGCTGGCACAACCACGAAACGGTTGCGCGCGCCCTTGCCATGAACCCGAAGCCAATACCCTCCGTCCCGCTGCCGAATGTCCGCCTTGCGCCCGAACAGCAATTCTGTCGCGCGCAGGCCTGTGCCCTGGCCGAACTCCAGCAGCCAGCGCATGCGTGCAGCCGCCGCATCCGGCAGTTCCGGTACATGCGCATGCAGCACGGCCCAGGCCGTGGGCGTGAAAGCCCGCGACGCATCCAGCGACTCGTCCGGGTCATCGGGCAGTCGCAGATTCACCAGATCCCACGGATTGCGCGGCAGTTCGCCGGCGCGCGCGAGCCAGGCG
>JAKPQT010000534.1 GCA_029555885.1 Chloroflexota bacterium
TGCCTGGCCGCTCCAAATTCCGAACTCCCACGGTGCGATCCCGTCCATCCAGTTGATAGAGGCTGCACCGAAGCTGCCTTCGTCCGTCGTAGCGATGGCAACGATGCCTTCCCACACCTTGCGTGGGCTGGTCAGCTTGACGCGCGCCACGCCATTCGCATCCGTGGTACCGGTCAGGTCGTTCGGACCATTATCGGCCACGCGCACTGTGACGCCCGAGACCGGCTGCCCGCTCTGCAGGTCTGTGACCCAGGCCAGCACTTCCTCCTCGCTCGCCTTGATCGTGACGTTCAGATCCGTGCGGACGATCAACTGGCGCGGTGGGCGCTGCCCGTTCGGCAGCTCCAGGCCGGTCACCTCCAGCCAGTAGACGCCGGGCGTGAGCTGGCTGCCGTCGGCATCCACCAGCGGCTCGCGGATGTAGCCCAGCCGGTTCGGGTCGGCCTTCGTCGGCACCGACCACTCGCGCACGCGGGCATCCGGCCGCGGGCGGAAGCGGTCCCAGTTGCCCCAGAAGTCGCGGCCGGTCACGGCGATGAACTCATCCTGGTTGACCCGGTAAAGGTCGAAGCGCACTTCGGGCATGTTGCGATACGCGACCACGGCCTGCGTGTCGGTGTACGCGCTGTACGTGCCGACGATGCCCGTGTTGTTGAGCTGCAACATCGGGTCGAGGTTGCGCGTGCGGAACTTCAGCACGTAATCCTCGCCCAGCGTGTTGCCGTACAGGTCTGCGACCTTGCCCGACAGGGTGATCGTGTAGTCGGTGGCCGGCGCCTTCTGGAAGTCGATGAACAGGTTGTCTTCGTAGTCGTTGTAGTAGGTAAAGACGCGCGTAGGCTTCGGCAGGATGGTGATCGTGTCGGAGACGAAGCTCGTCGGGTTCATCGGCCCCGCGAACTGGAGGCGGACGGTCGTATCGGGCGAGACCGATGTGTTGCCGTTGCGCGGTTCGGTGCTGGTAATTTGCGGGAGCGGCACGGTCTGCAGCGCATAGGAAAGCTGCCCGTTGTCGCGCAGCGTGCCGAGTCCGTTGGCGGCCTGGGCAGTGGTGTCGAGCGAGGCCGTGTACCGCTGGCCGAACTTGAGCACTTCCGTCGGCTTGAATGCCATCTCGGTCGCGTCGGCATTCCAGGTGAACGTGCCTGCGACCGTCCCCTCTGCGTCCGCCAGCTTGAACGCGGCCTCGGTCGATGGGCGATCCATCGGCATGGAGAAGGTGACGGAAATCGGCCGCTCGATGCGCAGCTTCAGGTTGTTCTCCGGCAGCCAGCGCACGACGGTCGGGTCGGTCGTGTGGAAACGGAAGGTATGCGGCTCGGCCAGGATGCCGCCCGCAGTGTCCGTCAGCCCCGCTTCGACCGTCACTGTATACGACGTGGAGGCTGCCAGCCCGTCCTCCGGCGTAAACTGGTAGGTGCTGGTGTTGATCCACTCGCCCGCGCCCGTCACGGTCGGCGTAATGACCAGCGGCTGCGGAAGACCGGCCTGATCGCCTCCCCCGGTCAGCGGGACGACGGGACGGTTGAACGCCACGACGATGGGCGTGTCAGTGGCAACGTCGTCCGTGCCGTCAGTTGGCTGCGTGTTCGTGACCTGCAAATAGCCCGCGGTCACGAATTTGAACGCGACCTCGCGCTGGAGCGTCAGGCCCATTGCGCTGGTTGCCGCGGATGCCAGCTTTACACGGTACTCCTGCCCCCGCGCCAGCGGCTCGGCGGGCGTGAAGGTGAGCGTGTCACCGGTCACCTCGACGTCGCCGGGAACCTGCGGCTCGATTTCGAACGCCGCGCCCGTGCTGGCCGCGTCCATGGGCTGGTCGAACGTCACCACGACCGGCGCCGAGACGAGCTGTTCCTGCCCGCGCGCGGGGCTGATGCTGACTACAGTCGGCGGCAGCGGCTCGCGCGTCGGCGTTGGGGCCGGCTGAGTTGGCTCAGTCGTGGCCGTGGCGGCCTGTGCCTGGGCGGCCTGTGCAGGCTCGGCGGCTGCCGGCGGTGCAGCAGCAGGCGGAGCCGCTGGCGCCGGGGCGCCGGTGCAGGCTGCGAGTGAGATCAGCACGATAATTGTGACGACCGACAGGAAACGTTCGAAGCGCATACAGTCCTCCATCTATTCCACAAACACGATAACTTCCCCGCTGCGAACCTCCGTGCCATCCGCAGCAACTGTCACTGCTTCAAAGGTGTGTCGCCCCTTCGCCAGCGGCCACCACGCAGTGAACTCCGGCCCGGCCAGCGTGCCATAGGTCGCACCGTCCACCAGCAGGACAATCTTGCCCTGCGGCTCGAACCGCGGCAGCGCGGTCACGGGCACCTCCTGCGCGCTGGCGGGCAGCGCGGGGTCGATGCGGTACGTGCGCTGCGGGTCCGGGCTGACCAGCGCAAGCGGGGCCGTGTTGTCCACGGCCGCGCGGGTTGCCGGTCGAGCCTGCTGTCCTCCATCCTCTGCCGCCGCAAAGCTCAACGGCGCACCGGCCACGGCGATGCCTGTGAGCCGCTCCTCGCGCGCCCAGGCTGCATACTCCGGCGGCAGCAGCCAGTAGGTCTGCGGGATCGCGTACTGAGACGGCGTGCGGCCGGTGGCCGGTTCTCCGGTACGCACGTCGACCAACCGCAGCACATGCGACCGGTCTACCTCCGCCGGCTCCGTGCCGGGGATGAAATACTCCAGCCGGCGGTGCGGGCAGGCGATGACTTCAGTCGTCGCGTCCGCTGTGACCGGCTGTGCAGCTTTGACGCAGGCCGCGCCTCCCGCCGGGCATTCCGGCAGCAGGCCGGAATCGGCGCACACTTCGACCTGGACCAACCCCGCGGGTACGGTGAACGCGGCGCGGGGCTGTCCCTTATGGACGGCGAGCATGAAATCGTGCCAGATAGGCCCGGCGCCGCTGATGCCGTTGATATCCTTCATGGGGGTGTTGTCGGCATTGCCCACCCACACGCCCGTCACCAGTCCGGGCGTATAGCCGAGCGTCCAATTGTCGCGCCAGTCGGTCGTCGTGCCGGTCTTGGCTGCGGCGGGCCGATCGAGCTGGAGCACGCTGCCCGTGCCGAAGGCCGGCTGCCGCGCATGGTCGTCGCTCAGGATGTCGGTGATGAGATAGGCGACGCGTGGGTCGATGACTGGCGGTCGGCCGCTCGTGTTGCGCGAAACCGGCGGGATGACCTCCTGCCCGTCCAGCGTGGTGACGCGCGCAATACCGTAAGGCTCGACCGGCCGGCCGCCGTTTGCCAGCGCACCGTAGGCCGCGGTCAGGTCCAGCAGCGCCACCTCTCCGCCGCCCAACGTGAGCGACAGCCCGTAGCGCGGGGTCTCATCTGCGGGCGCGGTCCACTGGCCGGCGGCAGGCTGCGTTGTCGCCGGTACAGCCGCGCTGACCGCAGAGGCCCCGCCCCGCTGCCACGGGATGCCCAGCGCAACTGCCATGTCGATAAGCTCTTCGACGCCCACGTAGTCCAGCGTTTTGACTGCCGGGATGTTGTATGAGTTGGCGAGCGCCTGGCGCACGGTAACAGGGCCGTGATAGGTTCGGTCATAGTTGTTCGGCACGTAGGGCGTGCCCTCGGCGGTGGTGAAGGCGGTGCGCAAGTCTGCGATGAGCGTCGCGGCTGTCCACGGCGCGCGGCCCGCCCTGGCTGCGCGGGCCGGATCGAGCGCGGCCGCGTAGGTTAGGGGTTTGATGGCGGAGCCGGGCTGCCGCAAGCTCAGGCTGGCGTTGAGCGCGCCGCTGATGTCCACGTCGAAATAGTCCGGGCTGCCAACCATTGCGACCACTGCGCCGGTTGCCGGGTCCAGCGCGACGAGCGCAGCGTTCTCCGCACGCCGCGCGGGATCCGCGTCCGCATCGCAGTTGACGCCGGGGAGCGCATCCGGCACGGCGGTACAGGGACGCAACTGTGCCAGGCGGCGGGCGACGATCTGCTCCGCGGCGGCCTGCCAGTCCAGGTCCAGCGTCGTGGTGACGCGTAAGTCGCCCGCGGCGATGCGCTCCGGCGGCAGCAGCGTCTCCAAGCGGCTGAGGGTCCACATGACGAAGTGCGGCGCACGGATGGGGAAGGGGGTGCTGGCATAGGCCAGCGCCTCGCGATGCGCATCCTCGGCCTGTGCTGCGTCCAGGTAGCCGTGGCGCACCATCAGCCCGAGGACGACCGCCTGTCGCGCACGCGCGGCATCGGGGTTCTCGATCGGATTGTACAGCGCGGGCGACTGGGGCAGCCCGGCCAGCAGCGCGCACTGCGCCAGGTCGAGCTCCGGCGCGTGAACCCCGAAGTAGGCCTGGCTCGCGGCCTCGATGCCTGTCGCGAAGTGGCCGTAGTAGGTCGTGTTGAGATAGAGGGCGAGCAGTTCATCCTTGGAGTAGCGCCGCTCCAGCCGCCAGGCCAGCCACGCCTCGCGCAGCTTGCGCGGGAGAGTGCGTTCCTGCCGCTCCTCCGCGGTGAGCAGCAGGTTCCGCGCGAGTTGCTGCGTCAGCGTGCTGCCGCCGGAGACGGTTTCGCCCGCGCGCCAGTTGAGCCACGCGGCACGCGCGATCGCGATCGGGTCTACACCGGGATGGTGATAGAAGTTTGCATCTTCTGTGGCAATCGTGGCGTCGCGGCAGGCAGCCGGAATGTCATCCAGGGCCAGTGGCACATGCTTGTTGCCGCGCGGGTCGATGGCCTCGTAGAGCACGCGGCCCTGCCGGTCGGTGATGATGATGCTCGGCGTGGCCGGCTTATAGATCAGGTTTGCGGGGTCCAGCCAGCGCGGCAGAAGGTAGCCGAACAGCGCCCAGCCCAGGACAAGCGCCAGGGCGATGAACGCACCTGGCAGCAGGAGCGGGCGCAAGCGGCGATAGGGCATGACCAGTCCATCCTTCGGCGGTCGGGCTATTCGATACAGTATACGCCGCGGCGTGGCGATTGGTTCCACAAAAGATGTCGTCCGGCGCCGAGAAAGCTCACGCAAAGACGCAAAGATGCACAAGTTTGATAGCGTTTGCGGTCTCAGCGCCTTGGCGTGAGATGTCTATTCCTCAGTGGCCCACAGCCGGCGCATCTCGGCACAGGTCGCGAGCAGTTCGTCCAGCGTGCCCGCCGCGTCCACACGGCCTGCTTTCAATACGATGATCTGGTCTGCACGTTGCAGCGCGGCCCGCCGGTGCGAGACGGCCAGGATGATAGGAGATTCGTCATTTTCCTTCTTTCTTCTTTCTTCTTCCTCCCCATGGGACCGGAGCCGCTCCCACAGGGCGCGCTCGGTTTCCACGTCCAGCGCGCTGGACAGGTCATCGAAGACGAGCAGCTCCGGCTGGCGGATGAACATGCGCGCGGCCGCGGCGCGCTGCACCTGCCCGCCGGACAGCCGTACCCCGCGCGGCCCGACCACGGTCGCCAGGCCGTGTTCCAGGGTCGCGATATCCTGTTCCAGCACGGCCTGGCGGATGGCTGCATCCAGTCCCTCATCGCCGGCGTCAGGCCAGCCCTGCAGGATGTTCTCTGCTAACGTCGCGCTGAACAGCCGCGGCGTCTGTGATGTGTATGCCGTTCGCGGCGGGCGGAAGAAGTTCGCCGGGTCGGTCACGCGCGTACCTTCCCACGTCATGTCGCCGGCATCGCGCGGCAGCAGGCCCAGGAGTGCGCGCAGCAGCGTGCTCTTGCCCGAGCCGATCTGCCCCGTGACGACGGTAAAGCTGCCGCGCGGCAGGCTGAGATCGGCCCCCTGGATGCCCCGGCCGGTGGATGGGTGCAGATAGGTGAGTCCACGGACGGTGAGGAGCGGGGCGTCCTTCGACTCCGGGCGTCGTCCGATGCCCATCCGCTCAGGATGCCCCTTCGATGCCATCTTGCCAGCATCCTGAGCGGAGGCCGCCCGGCCAGGCTGTGCCTGGCGGGGCGAACATAGTCGAAGGACGCTTCCAGATTCAGCTTGCTCCTGCTCGAACACCGGGTGCGGTTCGATCAGCACGTGCGCCGGTTCGTCGGGCACCAACTCGACCAGACGGGCGAGCGCGACCTCCTGCTGCTTGAGGTCGCCCACGAACGTGCCCAGGTAGGACGGGAATGCGCTCGTGAAGCCGAGATAGTAGGTGAACAGGGCGAAGTCACCGATCGTGAAGCGCCCCGCAGCCATCTCCCGGCTCGCCAGCAGCAGCATGAACCCGATGCCGACAGGCACGGCGAAGGTGTGGATGGACCAGGCCACGGTCTCCAGCATCGCGGTGCGGACGGCTGCGCGGCGGCGCGTCTCGCTGAGCGCGCCGAAATGACGCACGATGTGGTCTTCCGCGCCCGCGACCTTGATTGCCTGCACCGCGCCGAACAGCTCTGCCAGGAAGCCCGTCACCTTGTCGTCGGCATGGCCCTGCTCGGCCCGGTAGCGCAGCATCCGGCCCCAGGTTGCGCGGCCCACGGCATACGCCACGACGAGCGGCAGGAACGCGATCAGCGTGATCTGCCAGTTGATGCTCGCCATGATGGCGATCGCAATGCCGAAGGACACCAGGTTGCCCGCCACATCCGGCAGCCATGTAGGGAAGTCGCACACTTCTGCGACGTCATCGCGATAGCGGTTGACGGCTTCACCGGGCGCGATGGGATGCGCGAGCGCGCCGGGCCGCCGGAGCAGCGCGGCGAACAGGTTGCGCCGCACGAGCGCAGCCGCGGTGTAGCGGAACGTCCAGCCGGCCCACGCCTCGGCGTACACCGAGGCCATGCGCGCCAGCCCGATCCCGGCGTAGAGCGCGATCAGCGTCCACAGGTCGACACCCGCCTGCGCTGCGCCCGTCATGGTGTCGAAGACGGCCTTCTCGATCAGGCCCGGCAGTACTACGGAGCCGAGCACGAACACCTGCAAGACTGCGTGCAGGGCAAACGGCTGCCGTGCGTAGCGGATGAGGCCCAGGTTAGCGGGCCAGACGCCGATCCGGTGGGGCGTGGCGGCAGGAGCTTGCATGGGCGGACGTGCCAGCGAAGCTGGCCCAGGTCCGCCCGTACCGTTTTGCGAAAGAGTCTCGTTGGTCATGCCAGCGCCTCCTCCAGGCCCGTCCGCAGCAGGGCGGCGAAGCGAGAGGATGGGTCGGCGGCCAGCCGCGCCCGCTCCCCAAACTCGACCACGCGGCCATCTTCCAGGATGAGGATGTCATCGGCTCGCTGCACAGTGCTCAGCCGGTGTGCGATGATGATGGCGGTGCGGCGGTCCTTCGACTGGCCGTCGTGGGTGGACGGGGTTGCGTCGTCGGCCCGCTCAGGATGCTCGCTTGGCGGCGCTTCGTTGTTCAGCAACCGGTCGATGGCACGCTCCAGCCTCCGTTCGGTCACCGGGTCAAGCCGGGAGGCAGCCTCGTCGAGGATGACCAGGCCCGGGTCGCGCAGCAGGATGCGGGTGAAGGCCAGCAGTTGCGCCTCACCGGCCGACATGCCTGCGCCGCCTGCGGCCAGCCGCGTGTGCAGGCCATCCGGTTGGCTGTCAGCCCACGCCAGCAGGTCGAGGGCAGCCAATGCCCGGCGGACATCGGCTTCTCCGATGGCCGGGTCGAAGAGTGTGATGTTCTCCATCAGCGTGGCGCTGAAGAGCTGGACGTCCTGCGTGACCATGCCGACGCGGGCACGCAAATCGGCCAGGCTCACAGCGCGCAAGTCCAGGCCGCTGAGCGCGATGTGGCCCGCCTTGGGATCGTAGAGGCGGAAGAGCAGGCGGGTTAACGTGGTCTTGCCGCTGCCCGTCCGGCCCAGGATGCCAAGCACCCGTCCCGCGGCCAGCGTGAAGGCCACGTCGTGCAGGACGAGCGGCCCGTCGCCGCGGCCATTCTCGCCCTCTGCACCGTCCGCGTAGCCAAACGAGATGCGGTCGAACCGGACGTCCAGCGGGCCGGCGGGCAGCGTCGCGGTCGCGGCCTCCTGCACGCCGGGCGAGAGGCGCAGCAGCTCACCGATGCGGTTGACGCCCGCAGTTGCCTGCTGGAGATTCTCGGCCTCCCGACGGATTTCGTCGAGCGGCGCGGCCAGCATCCCGATGTAGCTCACGATGAGGAAGGCGGTGCCGATGGTCACGTCGCCCCGCGTGTAGAGCAGGGCGGCGATCAGCAGTCCCAGACCGTAGCCCACGATGTACAGGAAGTTCGTGACGACGAAGCTCAAGGCCTGCGCCATCATGCCCCCGCGCGCCTTGCGCAGCAGCGCGTACATCTTGCCTTGCAACTGGGCCAGCGCGTGCGCCTCGGCGCCGATGCCGCGAATGTCCTCCGTGGCCGCGAAGTGCTCCTCCAGGAAGCCCATCTGGTCGGCCCACGCCTCGCGCGCGGCCGTCCACGCGCGCACGCCGATGCGCTGTACCAGGGCGAGCGCCAGGACCGTGAGCAGGGTATAGACCGTGAGGACCGCGCCTGCGCCGGCGCTCTCCCGGTACAGCAGAACGGTGATCGCCAGGACGAGCAGGCCGTTGCCGAGCACCTTGACGACAAGGGTCGAGAACAGCTCAGTCAGCCCGTTGATGTCGCCGTCCACGCGCTCGATGAGTTCGCCCGGCGTGTGCGTCTTGTGGAAAGGCATGTCCAGCCGGAGCAGGTGGCTGACCAGGTCGGCGCGCAGCGCGTTGGTGGCCGCCCAGGCCATGTTCAGCCCGCTGTATGTGGTAGCAAGGTTGAGCAGCCGCGCAAGGAGCCCGACGAGCAGGTACGCTCCGGCAGCAAGCAGGAGATTGCGCATTGGCCCCGCGGCCTGCGCGGTGTCGATAAAGTAGCGGATGATCTGCGGGTTGAGCAGTTGCAGGCCGATGCCGCTGAACAGCAGCAGGGCCAACCCGACGACCCGCAGCCGCTGCGGGCGGAGATACACGCCGAGCAGTTGGCGGTGCCCGGCAAACGCAACAGACATAAACGTGCCTCCAGGAGAGACCTTGATTCGCGTGATGCACTTGATTCACGTGATCTTAAAGACAAAAGCCACGGGCAGGGCGGCTGCTCGTGGCTTGCTGATGGCGTGCGCGGCGGAAGAGCGAAGCGTCAACGACGCCCCGACCGGTCCGCCTTCACGCCGGCTGTCAGCTAACCCGCTGCCAGGCGCACCCCGCTAGGGACGCGCAAGCACCTCGGTCGAGGTCTTGCGGCGAGAAGGGGTGTGTGATACTGACATGCGTTGCTCTCCTGGATTGTTTTGTATTTGTGCGCGTCTTGCCCGCACGAGGGTAGTATAGTACAGGGTGTGTATGGACGTCAAGAATGGTCAACTGGCTTTACCACTCATGGTAAATGACGTTTCCCATGATGGGCAGAATGGTCAACCTGCTTTACCACCCACGGTCAACGTCATTTACTATGTAGGTAAAGCACGTTGACCAGAACTAGACTCAGTTTAACAAGACTCAATTGAACCAGAGAGAGGGAGTGTGAGTGTGCATCCCGCACCCACCCACGCTGCTCACTTATCGGTTAGAGTTCTATATCACGCCCTTTTGTATCAACTCGGCAATCTGATCCGCTGCAAACCCCAGTTCCGCCAGCACCTCGCTCGTGTGCTGACCGAGCGTCGGCGGGGGCAGGCGGTAGCTCACCGCGCCGTCCCGTAGGTGGGGCGGGAAGCCGAGCGACCGCACCAGACCCGCCACCGGATGCTCCAGCTCCACGATGAACTCGCGTGCCAGCACCTGCGGCTCAGCCAGCGCCTCATCGAGCAGGTAGATCGGGCCGCAGGGGACATCCGCCGCGCGCAGCCGCTCCAGCCAGACTTCTTTCGGCTGCGTCTTGAGCCGCTCGGTGACGAGCGCCTGCACGGCCGGCCGGTGGACATTGCGCTGCGGGTTGGTCGCGTAGCGCGGGTCGTCGCGCACCTCCGGCGGGATGCCGATGGCATCGCACAGCCGGGTCCAGATGCGGTCCGTGCCGCCCGCGATGATGATCCAGCCGTCCGCGGTGGGGAAGGGCTGGTAGGGCGTGATGGTCGGGTGGATGTTGCCCATGCGCGGCGGGTTGTGGCCGGTTGCAAAGTAGCTGCCCGCCAGGTTGGTCAGCCAGGCCATCTGCGATTCGAGGATCGCGGCGTCGATGGCCTGCCCGCGGCCCGTGCGCTCCCGCTCGTACAGCGCGGCCAGGATGCCGATCAGCGCATACAGCCCCACGGTCATGTCGGAGATGGGCACGGGGTAGCGCATGGGCGCGCCGTCCGGCTCGCCGGTCAGGCTCATGATGCCGCTCATGCCCTGCGACAGGATATCATAGCCCGGCTGGCCTGCGCGCGGCCCGGTGTGGCCGAAGGACGTGATCGAGACGTGAATCAACCGGGGGTTGCGGGCGAGACACGCGTCCGGGTCGAGCCCCAGCTTCTGCATCGAGGCGAAGCGGGGCAGGTTGTTGACGAAGATGTCCGCGCCGTCCACCAGCCGGTGCATGATGGCCTGGCCCTCGGGCGTGGTGATATCGAGGGTGACGCTGCGCTTGTTGCGGTTGGTGGACATAAAGTAGGCGGACTCGCCGTTGACGAAGGGCGGGCCCCAGCCGCGCGTCTGGTCGCCCTGGCCGACGCGCTCGATCTTGACGACGTCCGCGCCCATGTCGCCCAGGTACATCGTGCAGTACGGCCCGGCCAGCGCCTCGGTCATATCTACGACGCGAATGCCGGAGAGAAGCGGAGAAGTCGGTGCAGGCATCTGTTTCCCTATGTGTAATGAATGTGGCAAAAGGCACGGAGGATAGCACACAGATGACACTGATCAGACTGATTGACCGGATCAAGCCAAAAGCGATCATGAAAATCAGTCTGATCAGCGTTCATCAGCGTTCTATTCGGCTCTGCCCTCTGGGATTCGTGCAGCCCTTATTGTCTCTGTGCGCGGCGACGGTCGGAGATGCTCGTCGCGGGGCCGCCGCGGAAGACGTTGATGATTTCGGCCATGATGCAGACGGCAATTTCGGCGGGCGTGTGCGCGCCGATGGCGATGCCGATGGGCGCGTACACCCGGTCGAACTTCGCCGGGTCGATGCCCTGTTCCTCGGCCAGCAGTTGAAAGACCGCATCCACCCGCCGCTGCGAGCCGATCATGCCGATGTAAGCGACCGGGCGATCCAGCACCTCCAGCAGGCACTCGACGTCGTGGCTGTGCCCGCGCGTGACCAGGACGATGTAGGTGTCGGCGTCCATAGGCAGGTCGCGCACGGTTTCGCGCAGGGGCGCGGCGAGCAGCTTTGCGGCCGTCGGGAACCGCTCGCGCGTAACGAACGCGGGCCGGTCGTCCAGCACAGTCACCGCAAAGTCACACAGCGTGCCCAGTTGCGCCAGCGGCACCGCGATGTGCCCGCCGCCGACGATGATGAGCTCCGGCGCGCGGCGCTGCACCTCCACGAAAACGGCGACATCCGAGGCAGGTCCCCGCACGGTGTCGAGCGGGCGGTTGGCCGCGCGCTGCCAGCCGGTTTCCGTCTGCTGATATTGGAGCAGCTTGTGCTGGCGGCCCTCCAGGACCTCGCGGCTGTCGGCCATTACCAGGGAATCCAGTTCGCCCAGGCCGAGGCTGCCCAGCGGCGGCGCATCCAGCCGGACGACGGCCTGCCGGCCCGGCTGCGGCCCGCGCACGACGGTGACCAGCGCGGCCGGTTCGCGGGCGGCTGTCGCGGCGCGCAATGCCTGTAAGGGCGAGGCATTTCCTCGTTGTGCGTGCGCACCGGCGGATGCGTCGGGCGAAGGAACTTCAGGGTTCACGGATGGACCGCCGGGAAATGCCTCGCCCTTACCGATATCCGCGCCGCTGACCCGCTCCACGAACACATCCATGATGCCGCCGCACACGCCGAGCGACTGCATGGAGATGTCCTCGGTCAGGTCGACGTGGACGACCTCCGGCGTGCCCGTCTGGATCACATCGAGTGCGGTGCGGATGACGTCGCCCTCACCGCAGCCGCCGCCTACCGTGCCGACGTGCCGGCCGAGCGGGTGGATGATCATCTTCGCGCCGACCTCGCGCGGGACGGACCCGCGCACATCTACAATAGTCGCGACGGCCACCGTCTCGCCCGCGGCCACCAGCTCATCCAGTTTGGTGTAGATGCTCTCCATTGTCGATACCCAAGAATGTTTTCAGACAGGATTGACAGGATTTACAAGATTGTGACGGGCAGTCTCCGAAATCCCGTCAATCCTGTGAATCCTGTCTAAACTCAGTTCGTCTACGCGAGCGCGACGTCCTGTAGTGTGTTCACGATCTTCGCTTCCAGCGCGGCGATTTCGCCCTTGACGCGCGCTGTCAGCTCGGCCAGGGGCACGATCACCTTATCGGGCCGGTCCCGGCGCTTCAGCTCCGCGCCGCCCTCCTTGAGCGACCGCTTGCCCAGTGTGATGCGCAGCGGCATCCCCAGCAGGTCTGCGTCCGCAAACTTGACGCCCGCGCTCTCGCCCCGGTCATCGTACAGCACCTCGACGCCGGCAGCGGTCAGCTCTCGGTAGACGGCGTCGGCCTCCGCCTCTGCTCCTTGCAGCAGGACGAGGTGGACGTGGAACGGCGCGACCGTCACCGGCCAAATGAGCCCCTGTTCGTCGTGGTGCTCCTCGGCAATGCAGGCCAGCAGCCGGCCCACGCCGATGCCGTAGGAGCCCATGACGACGGGCTGCGCGCGGCCCTGCGCATCGAGGTAGTTGGCGCCCAGTGCGTCGGTGTAGCGGGTGCCGAGCTGGAAAATGTTGCCGATCTCTACGCCGCGCACCGTGCGCAACGGGGCAGAGCAGTGCGGGCAGGGATCGCCGTCGCGCGCGACCGCGATATCGGCCACGACCGCGGCCGTGTAGTCGCGGCCATAGTTGGTATTGCGCAGGTGATAGCCTTCCTCGTTCGCGCCTGCGACCAGGTTGGCAGAATGCGGGATGAGGTCATCCACAACGATGAGCACATCGCGCAATCCCAGCGGCGAGGCATAGCCGGGCGTTGCACCCACGTTGCGAATCTCCGCCTCGGTCGCGGGCCGCAGGTCACGCGCCTGCACCGCATTCGCCAGCTTGGTCTCATTGACCTCCATGTCCCCACGAATCACGGCGAAGACGAACCTCTCCGTATCCCCCACGGTCGCCATCATGAAGACGGCTTTCGCAGTGCGGCTCTCCGGCACGCCGAGGAAGACGGCCAGGTCGCTGATGGTGGAGGTGTGCGGTGTGGCGACGCGCGCCAGCGGCAGCGGCTCCTCCGGCTCCGGCTGCGGCTTGCGAAACGCAGCAACCTGCCGGTTGGCCGTGTAGCCGCACGCGTCGCACAGGGTGAGCGTATCCTCACCGATCGGGGTAATGTACATGAACTCGTGCGCCAACTTGCCGCCCATCATGCCGACATCGGACTGCACGGCGAGCGCGGGCACGCCGCAGCGGCCGAAGATGCGAAAGTAGGCCGTGTAGTGGCTGCGGTATTGTTCGGCCAGCCCGTCGAAGTCCAGGTCCAGGCTGTAGCTGTCGAGCATGGTGAACTCGCGCACGCGAATCAGCCCGGCCCGCGGCCGCGGGTCATCGCGCCACTTGGTCTGGATGTGGTAGACAAGCGCTGGGAGCTGACGATAGGAGCGGATTTCGCTGCGCGCGAGGTTGGCGACGACCTCCTCATGCGTCATTGCCAGCACCATGTCGCGGTCGTTCTTGTCCTTGAATCGCCCCATCTCCGAGCCGATCTGATACCACCGGCCCGTCTCCTGCCACAGGTCCGCAGGATGGACGACCGGCATGGTCATCTCCTGGCCGCCGATGGCGTTGATTTCCTGCCGCATGATGGCTTCGATCTTGGACAGCGAGCGCCGGGCCAGCGGCAGGTAGCTGAAGATGCCCGTGCCGAGCTGGCGGATGAAGCCTGCGCGCAGCAAGAGTTGGTGGCTGATGACCTCGGCATCGGCCGGCGCTTCACGCAGCGTCCGGCCGAACAGGCGGCTCATGCGCATGATGACCTCGCTCGTTCGTAGTCCTCCGGCGTGTCCAGGTCTGCCAGGATGGACGGTGTATGGAGTGTCAGGTATTCTACCATAGCCCGGTGGTCGGCCAGCACGCGGCGGAGGTTATCAGTCGCGACCAGGGCGGCAGGCCACAGGCTGCGCGGCAGGAGGATGGGATGCCCCGCGCGCAGGTTGTAGCTGGGGATGATGACGTGCTGCCAGCCGGACGCGGCCCCGGCCGCAAGGACGGCCTGCACGGTCGTGACCTGCATCTGCGGCTGGTCGCCCAGGCAGAGCAGCACAGCGGGATGGAGCGCGTCAGGGTCCTCTAGTGCGGCCAGCCCCGCCTGGATGGAACTGAGCATCTCGCCGGAGGCGTAATCCGGGTTGTGGACGAGGCGGGCCGGTACACCGGTCGCCTGTGCCGCCGCAGCGACTTCCGCCTGACGGTTACCGGTGACGACGATGATTTCGGTGATGCCTGCCGCGTCCAGCGTCAGCAGCACCTGCCCGATGACTGTGGTCGCGCCCCACGGCAGGGTCAGCTTGAAGTGCCCCATGCGCCGGGAGAGTCCGGCCGCGAGGATGAGCGCGGGGATACTCACACTTTCATCCACGGCGGGTTCAGGGCGGCAATCTTGGCGTAGATGGGGCAGTCAGGGTCGTGTGCGCCGGGCAAGTAGCCCGTGCTCACGAGGAACTCGCGCGCAATCTCCCCGCCCGTGAAGCGGAACGTCCGCTTGAACAGCCTGACCCATTCCGCCAGCGGCAGCGGATGATGAGCGTCCAGCCAGCCGGCGAACGAGCCGTATTCCGCCCGCAACGCCAGCACGCGCCGCGCGTTCTCGATGACCGCGTGGACCTTCAGTCGGTTGCGGATGATGCCGGCGTCGGCCAGCAGCCGCGCGACATCGGCCTCCCCGTAGGCCGCGACCTTCTCCGGATCGAAGCCATCGAACGCGGCCCGGAAGTTTGCTTGCTTCCTGAGGATGGTCGTCCACGAAAGGCCCGCCTGGTTGATTTCCAGGGCCAGCCGTTCGAGCAGCGCAGCATCCGAGCGCAGCGGGAAGCCGTACTCGGTGTCATGGTAAGGCTGATGGACCGGGTCGGTGCGGGCGACGTCGCAGTAGCTCGGCATGGATTTCCCCTGCTCCACACAGCATAGCGGTCACAGGTTGAAGGTTGCAGGTTGAAAGTTGCCAGCATGGCGGGTCATGCCCCAACTGGGCAACCTTCAACCTGCAACCTTCAACCTGTGACCGCTATGGTTGCTGCTTACGGCACCGATGTCGTCGCGTTCGTGTCCACCGTCGGCTGGATGCCCGGCCCGGCGAGGACGATGGTCGGCAGGACGCCCTCGGGCGTGAAGATGATCTTGTCGGTCGCCTTCAGCGCGCTGGCATTCGCAAGTGCGGTCTGGATTGCCAGGTAAGCGGGATTATCGCCAAACAGCTCGGCCTTGACGATCTCGGCGGCCAGGTCCGCCTTGGCCTTCTCGGCTGCGGCGCGGGCGACGGCCTGGTTGATGGCCAGGTCGCGCTCGGCGGAGAGCAGTTCGTTGTTCTTGGTGGCCTCGATGACTGCGCGCTGCGCCTCGGCCTTCTGCTTTTCGAGCTCGGCCAGGAGGGTCTGCTGCCGCGCTTCTTCCTGCACGCGGCTCTGTGCCACGCGTACCTCACCCTGTTGCCGCGCCTGTTCGGCGGCCGCCTCGGCCTCCGCCTTGAGCTTGTCCTGCGCGGCCTTCTCCGTGTTCAGCCGGCTCTGCGTGGTCGCATCCAGGATAGCCTGCGCCTCGGGCGAGAGGATGATGTTGGGCACGACGACGTTGGCGATCTGCAGGCCGTAGCTGTCGGCCAGCCGGCTGAGCTCCTCGTCGATGCACTCGCGCAGCACGTCGCGGGCCGTACCGATCACGTTGTCGTTGAACGTGCGCTCGCCGATGCACACCTTGGCGGCCTGCCGCGCGAGCCCTTCGACGCGATCCTTAAGGATGTGTTCCTGGAGATAGACCTCGCTGTACTGCGCCCAGTTGTTCTTGAGCAGGTCGGCCTGGGCGAGATTGGGCCGGAAGATGTCGCCGGAAACCATCAGCCCCAGGCGCTGCCGGTCCTTCGTGATGATTTCCTGGTCTTCGACGGTGAACGGCACGGCCGAGCTAGGCACCTTCTTCAGCTCGACATACAGACCCACGTCGGAGTACAGGCCAGGCCCGACGACTTCGTGAATCTTACCGCCGCGGAAACGAACGCCGACTTCCTGCTGTTCGACCCGCTGCATGAAATAGAAGAGGTTGCTGCTGAACAGCACG
Organism: Chloroflexota bacterium; assembly: GCA_029555885.1. The sequence continues at coordinate 16,179 of JAKPQT010000534.1, forward strand.
ACGAGGGCAATCAGCACGAACACCACGACGATGGCAACGCGGAGGATGCCCAGGTTGACGCGCGGGACGGGGTTGGCTCTCATGGGTAACTACTCCTGTAACGGTCAAGACGCGCTGGCTCGTGAGAAAAAAAGCAGAGGGCACGACCACGCGGCCGGCTGCCCCCTGCCTGTAGGTTCCGAAAGGCGGTTTGCAGGATGCAACACCGTTGCACTCTGCGTGCCTTCTGTGTTTCTAGTACAGGAACATCGGTTTGCCGAGCATGCTCGCAACCTTCGGGCGGTAGCGCTCGCGGTCGTACATTTCGTCCACATCCACCCGTTTGATGCCCGAAATCACGGTGCTGAGCGGAATGTGAGTGTACTTGCCGTCGCGCAGCGCCACCATCCGGCCCGAGCGGCCCTGGGCAATCAGGTCGGTCGCGAGGTTGGCGTAGCTCAGCGCGACCATGCGGTCGAGCGAATCGGGCGCGCCGCCGCGCATCAGGTAGCCGAGCTGCTGGTAGATGGTGTTCTCGCCAGTGATCTTCTTGATCATGTCGCTGGTAAGCTGCCCGACGCCGCCCAGCTTGCGGTGGCCGTACGCGTCCGCCTCGCCGGTCTCGATGATGTCGCCGCCGATCATGGTGGCGCCCTCGGAAATGGTCATGATCGCATAATTGCTGGGGTTGGCGCGCTTATCCTCCAACAGGAGGGCGGCCAGTCTTTCCATATCGAAAGGCACTTCGGAGATGATAGCGCGGTCCACGCTGCCCAGATAGGCGGCAAAGAGCGAGGTCTCGCCGGAGTTGCGGCCAAAGAGCTCGATGACGGCAATGCGTTCGTGCGAGCCGGCGGGCGTGCGCAGCGAGGTAATGAGGTCCACGCTGCGGGTGACTGCGGTGCTGAAGCCGATGCAGTAATCCGTGCCGTAGACGTCGTTATCCATCGTCTTGGGGATGGCGACGACGGGGAAGCCTTCCTGGTGGAGCCGCGCTGCATAGCTGAGCGTGTCATCGCCGCCGATGGCAACCAAGCCGTCGACCTTGAGGTGCTGCATGACGCGCAACACATGGGGCGTCATGTCGATCAGCCCGGTCTCAGGGTCCGGCTTGTTGAACGTGGACTGTAGGAACGCGGGCACATCCTTCGGCTTCACGTGGGAAGGCCGGGTGCGCGAGGTATGGAGGAACGTGCCGCCGGAGCGATCGATCTTGCGAACGACGGCCTTGTTGAGCCGCATCACCCAGCGCCAATCTTCGGAGGGGTCTTCGGGGTTGACGTTCACAGGCCCGGCCCAACCGCGCCGGAAGCCGATAATCTCAGTGCCATCCTCGATGGCGCGATCCACAACCGCCTTGATGCAGGGGTTGAGGCCCGGAACGTCGCCGCCGCCGGTCAAGATGGCGAGCGTTTTCATTTTTGACATCCTAGTTTTCTCCTGCGGGGATTCAACATCACGCGACGGAAATAAGAGGCAACTGGGCCGTGCGTGCTATCATGCCGGGCATTAGTTTAGCGCGAGGCAGGGATTTTGGCAAGTTCGTGGAAAACCTTTCATGCCGTGGACAGCCAACGGCCACCTCTCGCGCGGGCGAAGGTGGCCGTAGGGCCATGTCTGAAACAAAATATCGGGTCGCGGTGTGGATGCTGTGCTCCTTGAGAGGCCCCATCGGAGATAGGGCGCTCACTTGACATGAGCCTGCTTACTCGGAGGCCATCAGGCGCGTGTTTTCCTCGATATCGATCAGCAGCGCAATGATGCTGCCAAAAGCATAGAGCTGGACGAACCAGACAATCGCCAGGACCGGCAAGGCCCATGAGCCGGCCGTGAAGATGCCTTTGAGCACCCCCATTTCCGCGGACATGCCCCCGGCTGCGCCCAGGCCGGCCACCAGACCCACGATACCGGCGATCAGGATCACAAACGCAACCACTTTCAGGATTGTCGCGATGACGCGCAAGAGACGATATCTACGCGTTACGTTCATAGTCGATCCTTTCTAGCGGCGCCCAGTGGCCCGCTGCCGGGCGATGATGCGCGACAGCGGGCCGCCGGGGTGCTATGCATCGGCGCAGCGGTTGGCCTACTGCATCTTGACCGGAATCGCCTCGACGCCCTCGGCGCGCGGCAGGTGAATCAGGATCGAGACGTCTGTGTTGCTCAACAGGGGTACGAGCTGGTTCACGATATTCCAGTCAATCGGCATGTGTGCGTACATGCGCTGGGCCGCTTCCAGGGTGTTCTGCAGCATAACCTGGTCCCAGGCAACGCCGGGCAGCGGCATACCGTTCACGAACAGGTACAGCCCGTCGCCCTTGCTGCGCAGTTGTAGGAACTGCACGTTGCTGGCCTGAGCCTGCTGGATGTAGTACGGGTGCAGGGCCAGCGGGGCGTTGATGCCCGCGTTCGCCAGGTCGCGTGCTGAGATGCCCATGATCGAGGGCACGCCCTGGGCGTCGTACTTGATCTCGAACTGCATGACGGCAGAGGCCGGGCCGTTGGCCGGCATCGGGGTTGCCATCACGACATCGTCAGTAGCCAACGCAATAGCCTCCGTGCCCTCGGCCATCGGGAACTTCACCACGATGGAGAGGCCGAGGCGTTTTGCGATGGGGGCCAGCTTCTCGACCAGGCCGCCCAACTGCTCGTACTGCGGCCCGAGCATCTTGACAAACCCACCCGCGGCTTCCAGGGAGCCATCCTGCCAGCTCACATGCGGCATGAGTTTGCCGTTAACCATCATCGCCAGCCCGGTGCCGGTCTGCCGGAGCTCCACATGCTGGACATTCGCGACTTTCATCCAGTTGATGTACGTCGGGTCCATGCGGTAGGCGCTCAGGTCCAGGTTCATGCCGACCGATCGGGCGAGGGTCTGCACGTCCAGTCCTTCGAGGCTCGGAGTGCCGTCTTCGCCGTAGGCGATGACGATCCGAGGCAGCGCGATCACAAACTGCTCACCGTTCTCGGTTTCTGGCGCGGCAGCCGGCATGATGGCGGGGCCACAACCTGCCATCAAGAGCCCAACAATGGCTAACGCAACGACGACTCTTCGCATATAGCACCTCCGTTGTGTGTTAGGAAGAGATGAGGTCTCAGGCCCTATACCTGGACCGGCGGACGACGACATTTGATATACAGTGGAGCATTGCTGGCTCCGCCCGCACGGCAAGTGGCAGGCTCCATGTGGGCGCTCGACGATCCCGCTCCACTGCTATCGGCATAATGGTAGGGTCGAGACGTCCCATCGGGACATCTCGACGATGTATGGTGCAGTCGTTATTCGTGCATCTTGGCCGGAATGGGTTCCTGGCCCGCAGCAATTGGGAAGTGAATCATAATACCCACATCGGCGCGGTCCAGGTACGGTACGACCTGTTCGAGCAACGGCAGAAGCTGGTTGTCCGCGGCCAGCTTGCGCACGACGTCCATCAGGTTGGCGAGTAGTTGGGTGTCCCAGTTCAGCGTCGGCAGCGGTTCGCCGTTGGTGTAGATGATGGCGCCCGCGGGATCGGTCTGGAACTCAACCGTTTGCAGGTTGGCCGCCTGGATGTTCGCGAGCGTGTCGGCGGGGAGGGCGAAATTGACGCCTACGGTTGCCAGGTCATCTGCGCTCAACCCGAGCAGCCCTGGCCGGCCCTGCTCATCGAACTTGGCCTCGAACTTGATGATCATGCCCGCGGGCTCAGTACTGGGAGTGGGCTGGAACTTCTTAGCCTCGTTGGCATCGACCATCGGGATCTCAGCCGCATCCCCGCGCGGGAAGCGCAGGACGATGTCCAGGCCCAGGCGTGTGACGAGGGGCAGCAGTTGGCGGATCATCTGGGCGTTCTGCACATTCATGAAGACATCCGCTACGTCAAGCGCCCGCGGCAACGATTCCGCCGACCAGCCCAGGTGGGGCATGGGCTGGCTGTTCACGAAGAACAAGATGCGGTCACCGACGGCAGCGATTTCGATATGCTGAATGCCAGCATCCACCATCTGCTGTACGGTGGCTGGCGGCACCTTCATGGCAGAGGTGTCGACGCCAAACATGCCAAGCAAGGAGGGGCTGATGCCGAGCAGGCTGGGGTTGCCTTCGGCATCCAGGTCGACGACCAGGCGGGGCAAAGCAACCTGGAAGATTTCGCCGCCAGCCGTGCCTGTTTCCGACGACTGGACTGCTGCGCCGCTGCCGCAACCGGCAAGCGCCAAGGCGACCACGAGGAGCAACCACACCGGAGAACGTTGTCTCATGAGTACCTCCGCATGCAAAGAGAGAGGCGATGCGCCTGCGACTTCAAGCGCCGAGCGA
>JAKPQT010000561.1 GCA_029555885.1 Chloroflexota bacterium
GACGGCCGTCTACCTGGCCGCCGGCTGGTCGAGGATGCACGCAGCCTGCCCGGTGCCGTGCGCTACGCTGAAGGCAATCGAAGTTGCCGCCGGTCTGGCCCTGCCGGCGGACGTCTCCATCGCCCTGCGCCGCTAGTGGCCCGAAGCCGGCCACAGTGGGCCGCAGTGCGCTGCGCCCCCGTGGGCTTGGCTACTTGAGTAGCGATTCCGGAAGACAGCACAGCCCGAGCGTGCCGATTCCGACGTGGGTGCCGATGACCGGTGACAGTGGTACGATCTCGTACTCGACCATGTTCACGCGGCTTTCCTGGATCATGGGCACCAAGGCCTCGGCGCGATCGCGGCATGCCGTCTCCATCAAGACAGCCTTCACCGGCTCACTCTCGGGCAGCCAGCCTTCCATCACCTCCACCATGCGCCGCATGGCCCGGTTGGTGTGACGCACCCGCTCGAGCGCATCGATACGGCCGTCTTGGAACCACAGGAGGGGCTTGAATTGCAGCAGGGAGCCGAAAAGCGCCGCTGCCCCACCGATGCGCCCTCCCTTGTACAAGTATTCGAGGGTGTCCACCGTAAAGACGGTTTTCTGCTTGGCGACGGCTTCGTCCGTCGTGGCGCGCACCTGCTGCAGATCCCCGCCCAAGTCGCGGGCGTGCACCGCGGCCTCGACCGCCAGCTGCAGTGCCGCGGAAGTGCAACGCGAGTCCACTACCTCGATGGGCACTTCTGGCAGCTGTTGGGCGGCGAGGAGCGCTGAGTTCACCGTCCCGCTGATACCCGTGGAGATGTGAATCGACATGATGGCGTCCGCGCCATCCGCGACCGCCTTCTGGTACGCCTCGACGAAATCGCCCACCGACGGCTGCGACGTCACGGGGAGCGTTGCGCAGCGCGGCAGGCGCTCGTAGAAGGCGGCGGGGGAGATGTCTACCCCGTCCCGGTAGTTCTCACCCTCCATGCGGATGTAGAGGGGCACCACCCGCACATCGTGAGTCCGGGTATACTCGTCGGACAGGCCCGCGGTGCTGTCGGTAACAACGGCGATCGTGGACATGTGTTCTCCTCCCGAACCCTAGCGCTGGGCTCCGGCTGCTATGCACGATGCAACACCGCGCCCTGCTCATCGTTGCGGCCGCGGCGCTACAAGTCCCAAGCCGTCAGCCTGGCAATCTGGTCGTGATCAGTCAGATCCAGCCGTACTGGCGTGACAGAGATGTACCCTTCGGCGAGGGCGCCGATGTCCGTGCCCGGCTCGGGCCGGCCTGACGGCGGCTCGCCTCCGATCCAGTAATAGGGTCGACCTCGCGGATCGAGCCGTTTGACCAGCGCGTCGCGGTAGATGCGCCGGCCCAGCCGCGTGACCTGGAGTCCGCGCACCGCGCCGCGCGGCAGCGCCGGGAAGTTGAAGTTGAGCAGGCAGCCGGGGCCCAGACCGTGCGCCAGCGTCTGCCGGGCCAATTGGGCCAGCACATGCGCCGCGAACGCCAGGTCGCCGCAGCCATCTTCCGTCTCGTCCTGCGAAGCGGCAATCGCGGGCAGCCCGTTCACTGCGGC
>JAKPQT010000573.1 GCA_029555885.1 Chloroflexota bacterium
GCCTCCATGCTCTTGGACTCGAACATGCTCCCATCCCGGCGCTTGCGCACCAGGCCCCGGTCGGCAAGCTAGTCGGTGACGCGGTCGATGGCGTGGTAATCGCGTCGCGCCGCCGCCTGAATCAGCGCATCGCGGATGTCAGGATGATAGAGCTGCGCGACTTCGCCGCGCGGGTTGTGGCGGGTGGTCATTGCTGCTCCCCTTCATCCCGGCCGGTGTCGTCCTCATGGATCTCCGCCTGGGCCAGATCGTCCAACTGCTCGGCCGCCGCCAGCTTGTCGTAACGAGTGCGCCAGTAGCAGACATCGCACAGGTCCAGGTCAACGCCATCGGCCCGACCGTGCGCCGACGGGTTGATGGCAAAGCTCCCGCACTGCTTGCACCGACTCATCACACGCTCCGAGATGCGCTGTCTGTCTCCTGCGCATCCGCTGCAGGCGCCACGGCGGTGGTGACGGCGTGCACCGCCTTCAGCGTGTCGAATCCAGGGTTCGCGATCTTGTGGTTCGCGAACTTCGACAACCATGAATAGCTGACCCCCGAATCTTTGGCGATCCGCTTCCAGTCACCGCGCCTACGTTCGAGGGCGGCACGAACATCGATGTCAAAGGTTGTGCTCATGGGTTGGAGCGTAGCACTTTTTTGCCATTCGCTCAAGCAACACATTGCTCTCAGCGCGCCGCAGACTGACTCCAGTGTGGAAAAGTCCTCATCCAAAGTGTCAGCCGTAAACCTGCGGTCTTTTGTCACGACCGCGCCACGCAATAGCAATTTTTTGCTTGCGCCTATCGCAGCGTATTGCTAGAGTTCTCCCATCGCACCACGACAGCCAGCCAACCGGCGGCGGTGAGTGCCAGGGGACCAGAGATGTCAGCAACGGACAGCACCTGGGCAGCGTTCAACGCTCAGGAATCGCGCCTGGTAGCGCAGGCCCAGGGCGCCCGCATGGACGCGGACTACTGGAGGGCGGCCTGCCAGCAGTGGCAGGACAAGGCGCAAGCCCTGGAGCATGCCAAGGCGGCACTCGCTGAGCAGGTCGAGAACCTGAAGCGGTCGGTTCGCGTGCTGCACCTGGGCACTGACATGTGGAAGCACAAGGCGGACCTGCTGGACAGGATCATGCTGGACCCCGACACCGCACTGATGGTGGTCCAGTACAGCCGGGACCCGGTCACCCGCCGCAGCACCTACGACCCTGTCACGTCCCTGGAGGACCTGGAGCGGCGGCTGATAGATGAAGAGGACGCGGAGCCGGCCGACTGCCATGTATGCATCGGAACCGGCGAAGGCAAGCATGACGGCCAGAGCTGCACGGCGTGTGGCGGGCATGGGAGCGCAGCATGAACCCGGGCAACTCTCAATTCGCAGACTGGGAGCGCGGCGGCCACACAGTGCCCGGCGGCCTGGATGACCTCGGTCGCAAGGTTCCGCGCCTGACCGCGCTGGACCCCGCGTTCTTCGACACGCAGCCCGCCCCGATGGACGCCGTCCAGCTGCGCAGCGACAGCATCGCTGCGGCCAGCCAGGCGCCGCGCATCCCGCGCTTGCATCGGTTTGCCGGCACTGG
>JAKPQT010000581.1 GCA_029555885.1 Chloroflexota bacterium
CGCCTGCTTGATGATGGATGCACAATAGGCCGGCGGATAGCCCATTGCGGCGGCCATGCTGGCCGCGGCCCGGTCAAGCGCCTGGTCCAAAGCGCCCGCGTCAACCTGCAGCTGCACAGCCAGCCCAGCCATCAGAAACCGAACCTCTTGACCTGCTGCATCGTCGCCGGATCCGGCTCGATCAGCGGCGGCAGCCGGCCCTCGCCCTCCTGCACCAGCTCCGCGATGAGCGTCCCGCTGATATCGCAGTCGACCACCCGGTAGCGCGCGCTGCGGTTGGCGAAGCGAAAGGTGATGATCGTCTCGACCAAAGTACCGGCCACGTCGCCGAGCAGATACGGCGAGATCACCGTGCGCTCCGGCAGCGGCAGATGCGCCACATGCTGCCCGTCCGGTAGCGTCGTGACTGTAATCGGCTCCGCCTGCTCCTGCTTCGCCACGCCAATCGGTTCCCCTTTCCGCACTTTCAGCCCTCGCAGGAATTCGTTCATTCGTTTCGGCATTCGTTGACGGCCCCTTTAGTCCGCTACTGAAATCCAGCACCTGCATCTTGGGTGCGCCGGCGGCATCTCGTACTTCTGCCCCTCGTACTTGCCCTGCTTACCGTGGCCGCCCGGATGCACAAATGGCTGCCCGATCGCCGTGCTCACCGCGTTTTCCTCCTGCCCGGCCATCGACGTCGGTATTACGCCATCCTCGCCCCACGACACGCCGCCCAGGGCCGAGCACACCGGACACACCACTTCATCGTTCGCGCATCTCCAGGCCACTCGCGCTACTCCGGTCGCCTGCCAGTAGGTCAGGTTCGCCATCGCGAACGCCCGGGTCACCTCCGTCGCCGCGATCATCTCCGCGCGCACCGGCCCAAACATCGGCGTCAGCTCGTCGACCAGGTCCTGCAGCGGCAGCCCGTTCGCCACCCACCGAGCAATCGCCGCCCGCAACGCCTCCCGGCTGTGCTCCTGCAGCCGGCTCACCAGCTCGAAGAGATACCCCTGCAGCCACGCCAGGACCTCGTTATTCACCAGCGCCCAATCGATGTCCATCTCAAGTTTGCGCTCATCCCCTGCGTGCTCTTCGTGCTTCGCGTCCTTCGTTACCTTAGTGTCTTCGTGATCCAGCGCCGTCGCCAGCCCCAACTGCACCGCCGCACGCATCATCTGGTAAATCGCATCGCTGACGGCCTGCTGCCCCGCATCGAGCCGCCCGACCGCCTGCCAGACATCCTGCGCCGTCGTCCCGACCGGCAGCGCCAGGCGCAATTGCCGCTGCAGCGCCCGCCTGATCTTCGGCGCCCACGTCCGCTCGATCTGCAGCCGGGCCTTCAGATAGCCGTCATCCCGCGCCTTAGCATCCTGAGACTCACGGATACCGAAAGGGCGCCGCTTCGAAGAAGCGCCTCCTGCATCATCCTCCCCATCCTCTCCAGCAGAAGCAGGCAAATCGGTGTCATCAGCGTCCCGTTCCGCCGTCCCCGTCACTCGCACCGGCGTCTGCGTGATCGCCGGCGCCCCGATCTGCTGTGCATCCATCGCGCGGAAGCCGTCGTCCTCCGGTCGGATGGGCGGCAGCGTCGGGTCGGCCAGGGCCCGGCCTTCCCCGCGCGTCACCAACCCGCCCAGGAACAACCGGCTGGCCGTCTCCGCCTTCTGCGTCTCATCCTCCCGCAGCGCCGGCACGTTCGAGTAGTCGTAGGCCAGCCAAACCTCCGCCGTGCCCAGGCCCGCGTCAAATGCATCCTCGAACCGTTGATACACGCCAGGGATCAACATATCCTGCCAGAAGGCCGCGCGCGCTTGGGCGTAATTCGAGTACGTCGCCCGGTCCAGCCCCACCTTTGCCCCGACCAGAATCGGCGGCACGTCCAGGGCCTGACAAATGCGCACCTCGTTGCGCGCGTCGAGATCGCCGAAGGTCATCTCCTGGAACGACATGCCCATGCGTTGATATTCCGCATCCGCATCCAGGATCAGCGTCTCGCCCCAGTTCTGCTGGCCGGCGTACTGCGCCTTCAGGCGCTCCCGGATCCGCGCCACCTCCTCATCGACCAGCGTCTGCTTGGACTTGAGGAGGCCATAGGGCACGACCCCCTGATCGAAGAAGTTCTTCAGGAATGACGTGGCGGCATTGTCGACGTCCACCTGCTTGGCCGCCGCGCCCAGTGGACTCGTGCCCCGGCCGTAGCCCTCGAAGGGATCGCGGGGATGCGGATACTTGACGTGGATGATTTCGTCCGGCAGAAACGGCGCGCGCGTCAGCCACGCTCCGGCATCCTCCGCGTCGTAGACATAGCCCAGCAGCGGCTCGGTGCGCTCCCGCCCCGGCACCACCCGCACCCGGTCGCTCCGCAGCAGGTAGAGTGCGGCCGGGAAGACGTCGGTCGGCCGCACGCGCGCCTGGTAGATGAAGGTGTTGCCGTCCAGGTCCAGGTACGTGATCGCCAGCTCCATGAACTCGTACCAGCTTTGATGCGCGTTCGGCTTGCGCAGCATCTGCATCAGTGGGTGGGTGCGTTCCAGCGGCGCCGGCCGGTCCGGGGTCCCGGTATAGGCTACCAACGGCGCAAACGCCGCGCTCTGCGCTCTGCGCCGGATACAGGCCAGCACCAGCGA
>JAKPQT010000584.1 GCA_029555885.1 Chloroflexota bacterium
GTCGTCGCTTCCGACACGGTGGACATCCCGACCGCGATTATCATGGTCATCCTGATCGGCGTCATGATCTGGGCCATCCGCCGCAGCAAGCGCCCGGCGCTCTATAACGTCTGAGCCGGCGCATCAAGACCTGCCACGCAAGAGCCCTGGTTTCTGCGAGAAACCGGGGCTCTTCATTGTCTTACTCCTCTTGGATGACAATTCCGGTTTCTCGCAGAAACCGAGACTTTTTGTTATACTCATCGTGAAGCTGCGGCCCGATGGTGACACACGACAACGCTCAACCTCCAACGCCTGAGCTGCCGGCGGACGCCAGTCTGCCGGACTTGAGCGCGGTCGCGACCGTCGCCCAACGCCTGACCCACCGGGCCCTCCAGCCTGAGCTTGACCTCCACCTGTTTCTGGAAGCGGTGCTGTTCGAGATGCAGGCGCTCGTCCCCTTCGATGTCGGGTGGCTCTTCCTGCAGGAGGGCGAACGGCTGCGCGTGCGGGCCACCGATCCCGGCCACCGCGCGGACCTGGGCATCAGTTTTGCGCTCGATGACTGCATGAGCGGCCTCGGCGTCACGCGCCGCGAGATCATCAACATCCCGGACCTCTTCGCATTGCCGCCCGCGCTCCGCCGCATCTACAAGGCTCCGCGCAGCGTGCCCCAGGCCATGCGCAGCGAGCTGGTGCTGCCCTTGCTGGTCGGCGCCACCGCGACCGGCGCCATCAGCCTCGAAAGCGCACAGCCCGGCGCATTCAGCCGCCGGGATATCGAGGTCCTGCGCCTGCTCTGCGACCACGTCGCGCTGACCGTTGAACTCGTGCGCTCGCGGCAGGAGGCCGCGGCGCTCAGCGCAATCAGCCTGCAACTGGCACGCGAGACCGAAGTGAACGCGGTGGTGCGCACGGTCCTCGACCGCTCCCTGGCGCTCATCGAAGGGCACTTCGGCCAGTTGTTGCTCACCGAAGGGGCCGACCTGGTTGTCCGCTACACGACGAACGTCCCGCCGCGCGACCTGGGCCTGCGCTTCCGCACCGACCACTGCGTCAGCGGGCTGGCCGTGCAGGCGCGGCGGCCGGTCATCGTCCCTGACGTCACGCAGCCGGACTACTACGTGGTCGAGCTGCCGCCCGCGCGGGCTGACGGCCAGCCGCGGCTGCTCCCGCGCGTGGCGCAGCCTCCGCCCTACCAGCGCGTGCTGGAGCGCGAAAAGGAGCGCATCCAGGCGGAGCTCGCCGTGCCCATCTGGTCTGGCGGGACCATCACCGGCGTACTGAACGTCGAAACCCCGCGCGAGGACGGTTTCACGGAGGTGCAGCGCCGCAGCCTGGCCGAGCTGACCCAGGCTGCCGGAGAGAGGTATGCCGCGGCCCTGGCCCAGTGTAACGCTGATGCACTGCGCGGCCTGCTGGACGAGAGCCTGACGCACGTCGATACGGCGTTCGGCCAACTGCTCCATCTCGACGGCGAGGAGCTCGTCATCGTCTGTACGACGGGCGGCGAGCCGGAAGGCACCCGCGTGCCGGTCGCCCATTCGGTGAGCGGTCGCGCGGTCAGCACGGGCGCCGAAGTGTACGTGCCGGATGTGGAGCACGAGCCGCTCTACCGTCGCTATCTCGGTGAGGAGATGAAGAGCGAACTGGCTGTGCCGCTCGTCAGCGGCGAGCGGGTGATCGGCATTCTCAACCTGGAAAGCCCCGCACCCGCCTTCTTCACCTCGGAGCACGCCCGGATCCTGCAGGCCCTTGCGGGGCAGGCCGCGGTTGCCATCGAGCGGGCACAGCGCACCGAGATCGAACGGCTGGCGGCCATCGGCGGGCTGGCCGGCGACCTGGTGCACCGGCTGAATAACCCCATCGGCGCGTTAAGCGGCTGGCTCGACATGCTGCAACGCAAACCCTTCTATGCCGAGCTGATCGCTGCTTACCCGTACGTCGGGCAGTTCGTGAGCCGGGCCCAGCGCGATATCGGCCGCGCCAAGGCCATCATCCAGGAGCTGCGCACCGAGCTACGCAGTCAGACCCAGCGTCCGGTGGCGCTGCAAGATACCATCGCAGAAGCGTTGTCACGCAGCCATCTGGCCGCCCCCCGCCCGGAAGGCGATGCACCGGAGGGCCGCAGGACCATCCAGGTCAACCTGGACCTGCCGGCCGAGCCACTGCGCGTGCTGGCCGGCCCGGGGCTGACCGGAGTATTCTGGAACCTGTTCGACAACGCAGCCAAGGCCATGCCCGAGGGGGGCGTGCTGACGGTCGCCGCGGCGACGAATGGGGCTGGCTGGGTCGATATCACGGTGGCAGACACCGGCGTGGGCATCGAGCCGTGGCGGCTGCCGACGCTGTTCGAGGCGAGCGAGACCACGACCGCAGACCAATATGCGCCGGCGCACGGTCTCGGCCTGTGGTGGACGCGCAGCCAGATAGAGAGCTTCGGCGGCACGATCCGCGTGGACAGCCGCCCCGCCGCGGGCACGCGCTTCGTTATCCGGTTACGTGCGGGGTAATTGAACCGCGAAGACGCTAAGGACGCTAAGAAGAAGAAACCCTTCGCGTTCTTTGCGTCTTCGCGGTTCAAACAGAGAGGTTCATATATGCTTCAAGACCGAATTCTCGTCGTTGACGACGACCCCTCCTGGCAGGAACTCCTGCGCGAGTGTATCGAGAGCGTCGAAGCGTCCGCCTCCGGCGCGGGCCGCAGCCTGACTATCGCGGGCAGCTACGCGGAGGCTGCGGCGCTCCTCGACCGGCGGCACTTCCACCTCGCCTTTGTGGACCTGCGGCTGCGCGAGGATGCGCGGGAGCTGGAAGGGAAGGAACTGGCGCACAAGCTCAGCGAGCTGGACGAGGGCACCGCGGTCGTGATTGCAACCGGCCACGCGGATGTCAGCACGGCCATCACCGCGCTCAAGGAATGGCAGGTGCTTGACTTCGTGCTGAAGGATGCGTGGAACCCGGGCAAGGTCGTCCAGTTGGTACAGAGCGGCGTGGCGCTGGGCCGCACGCGCTACCGCAGCCGCTATGAGTCGGCGGTGGAACTGCTGCGCGGGGAGCAAGATATCTTTCCCTGGCTGGCCCGCGTGTTACAGACCGTCGCGCCCGACACCACAGCCCCCCGCGCCGACCGCCGCCTGGCCGACTTCCTCAACGCGCTGCTGGCCGACCTCTACCCACTGCTGCGTGACGCCGCCGCGCCGGACGTCGTCCTCGATCCGGCGACGGGCACGGCTCGCGGCCGCTATTGGAGCAAGGCGCTCGGTCTGCCGGTCAACCTGCGGTTCGGGCGCCGCGCGGCCATCGAAGCAGAGGCGCGCGCGTGCAGCGACGGCTTTGCCCGCGCGGAGCGCACGATCGATGACGCAGTGCTGGACGTGCGGGGGGTGGTTTGCGTGCCCGCTGCACCACCGCGCGCAGCCTTCGTTCCCGCGCCGGTCAGTCCCGCGCAAGGAGGAGAGGCACGATGACGATGCAGCGCATCCTCGTGACGGGCGCAGGCGGGCAGATCGGGACCGAACTGGTGGCCGCGCTGCGCAGCCGGTACGGCGACGCCAACGTGGTCGCGACCGACATCCAGCCCCTGCCCCAACACATCCGCGAGGCCGGCCCGACCGCGCGGCTCGACGTGACCCAGGCCGACGCGCTCGCGGAACTGGTCCGCAGTTGCAACATTGACACCATCTACCACATGGCCGCCATCCTCTCTGCGACGGGCGAGGAGAAGCCGCGGCTGGCCTGGAACGTCAACATCGGCGGGCTATACAACGTCCTCGAAGTGGCACGCGAGCTCGGCGTCCGGCGCATCTATCACCCCAGCTCCATCGCCGCGTTCGGCCCGGAGACGCCGAAGGTGGACACGCCGCAGGAGACCGTGCTGCGGCCCACGACGATGTACGGCATCACCAAAGTGACCGGCGAGATGCTCGGCGCGTACTATCACCGGCGCTACGGGCTGGACATCCGCGGCATCCGCTACCCGGGCGTCATCAGCAGCGAGACGCTGCCCGGCGGCGGCACGACCGATTACGCGGTCGAAATCTTCTACGAGGCCATCCGCCATCACCGCTACACCTGCTTCGTGCGGGCCGACACGGTGCTGCCCATGATCTACATGCCCGACTGCATCCGCGCGACATTGATGCTGATGGAGGCGGACGCGGCGAACCTCGTCCACGCAGCGGAGTACAACCTCGCGTCGTTGAGCTTCTCCGCCGCCGAGCTGGCCGCGGCGATTACCCGCCACATCCCCGACTTCGTGTGCGAGTACCGGCCCGACTTCCGCCAGCAGATCGCAGACTCGTGGCCGCAGACCATCGACGACTCCGCCGCGCGCGCGGAGTGGGGCTGGCAGCCGGAATACGACCTGCCTCGGATGGTCGCGGACATGCTGGCCAAGCTGACCCCGCGGCTCGCGCAGACGTAATTGGAGTCGAGACTTCAGCCGGTTACGCTGTCTGCACACATCTGCGCCCAAACCGGCTGAAGGCTATTCCTTCATTGCAATAACTCGCCCCAAATGGTAAGTTAAGAGCATGAAGTTGAGCTACTGACCACCTAGACCATATGGGACTCCACAAATCATGAATGAATGGGATTTTGTCGCGAGAGCAACTCAATGGATCAATCAGATCCTTAACGAACGACTCGATCTCCCTTTCGGACAAGCAACCGTTGAGGAAAGTGCCAAAGGTAAGATCAAGCGGCGAGACGTGACTTTGCGTGATCGGCATGGCAATCTGGCTTTGACGGGCGAGGTCAAATTGCCAGACCGAGCCGATGGCCTAACACCGTATAATGAGAACGTCATCACTGACGCTCATAGGAAGGCAGATGATGAAGGTGTTGGGCACTTCTTCACATGGAATGTGAATCGTCTTGTCCTGTGGAAGACGTTTGAGCCAGGCGTGCCACTCATTCAACGCGACCAGAGGCTCTTTGAGGTCGTGAATATTCGCGACAACAAGGAGCTCTTGCAGACATCGGTACAGAGACGCATTCAAGATTTCCTACTTGAGTTTCTCGTCTTCTTTGCAGACATCCATCGTGGCCTTCAGGTTCTTCCTGTCAAGCCCCTCGACGAGCGTTTCATCGATATGCTTGATACGGCGCTTGATAGCATTGCTTTACATACAACCGATGAACTTGACAAGCGTTACCAATCTGATCCCACTTTTCGCACCCAGATAGTCGCTTGGATGGTCAATGCAATGGGTTGGACCCACTCTGAGGAAGTTCTAGCTTCCAATCTGGAACGTGCGGCCAAGACAAGTTGCTACCGCCTCGTCAACAAGCTTATGTTCTACAATTCTTTACGTCGGCGCTACGGCAATCAACTGCCAGCCATATCTTTCGGCCCATTGGAGAACACTGGCGAGAAAATGCAGGGCGCGCTGAATGAGTTCTTCAAGCAAGCCATGTTTGCGTCAGGTGACTACGAAACAGTCTATGCTAAGGCTGATGATTTTGCAGAAGCTTTACCGTTTGTTTCTCAGGTCGCGCTTGAGGGTTGGCGTACACTCATCCAGCATATTGATGCCTATGACTTTACGCGGCTGAACTACGACATCGTTGGTAGGGTTTTCGAGAGGTTGATTAGCCCATCGGAGCGCCATCGCTATGGGCAGCACTACACCACACCCGATT
Source organism: Chloroflexota bacterium (assembly GCA_029555885.1). Next base: position 5,626 of record JAKPQT010000584.1, read on the forward strand.
TGGTCGACCTGATAAACGCTTTCTGTATTCGCAATGCAGAGGCGAAGGTGATTGATCCTGCCTGTGGTGGCGGAACATTTCTTGTGCGGGCATACGCGCGCAAAAAGCAGATGAGCCGCGGCAAGTTGAGCCATGCCCAGCTCTTGGAACAACTCTATGGAATAGACATTTCCCCGTTCGCCGCTCATCTAGCCTTGATCAACTTGGCGGCCCGCGACCTCGAGGCTGAACCGAACTACCCGCTCGTAGCGGTTGAGGACTTCTTCAATGTTCGCCTGAATCAACCTGTCTTTCACATCCCATCTCATGGCGCTCTCAAGATTAGGGCATTGAGAGAAGTCGATCAACGACATATTGCATTGCAAACTCTGGATGCCGTCGTAGGCAATCCGCCGTATATTCGCCAGGAGGTTATCGACCGCGTCTTGCATGTGAAAAGTGCTCCTGACGCGTCATATAAGGAATTTTTGGGGCGCCTCTTTCAGGAGGAATGGGGCAAATCAGTAGCAAGACTATCTTCACGTTCTGATCTCTACGTACATTTCTGGCCGCACAGCACTCGTTTTCTGGGCGAAGGTGGATATGCCGGTTTACTGACAGGCAGTGGTTGGCTAGACAACGAATTCGGGTTCCGGTTGCAGGAGTTCATGTTACGCGGCTTTCGCGTGATTGCTATCCTGGAAAGTTTGGTTGAGCCGTGGTTTACGGAGGCTCGTATCAATACTGCTGCCACGATTCTACAACGCACCGATGATGCACAGGCACGTGCCGGCAATAACATAAAGTTCGTATTGCTCCGTAAAAAGCTGAGCGACCTGCTACCCGGACAAGATCGTTCAGAAGAAGAGCGTCAACATGCTGCCGACGCTTTGATCGCGGAAATCGAGAGTATGACGGAGAGCACAGCCGATGAACGGTGGCGAGTGCGCGTTGTGAACCAGGGTAAGTTGACTGTAGCTGGGTGGCAGTATGAAGACGAGAACGTCAAACCACCTGTTAATTGGAATGGGGATTGGACGTTACTCTGCCACAAAGAGGGACGCTACTTGGGAACCAAGTGGAATGTCTATCTGCGCGCTCCAGACCTGTTCTTCGATTTGCTAGATGCCTTCAAGGGCTTGATGCCGCTGCATGAAGTAGCTCTTCTCCATCGTGGAATCACTTCCGGAGCCGATGAGTTTTTCTATGTAGAGGACGTGACTGACCGGATAGATAACAAAGAACTGGCCGAGGTCTATGGATTGACGCGTGATCAGACAGGGGCGACTCGAATCATAAAGGCAGGTGATGGTTCGGCACATTTGATCGAGGCCCGCTATCTGAAACCGTTGGTCTTTAATGTCATGGAGGTGAGTGATGCGGTTGTTGATGGGGCCGGATTGCGGAAGAAGGTAGTGTTGGTCTCAGAGCCACCCGAAGCTCTCGAAGGCACACATGTACTTCGCTATCTTCGCTATGGTGAGTCAAACGGCATCCACGAGCGGCCCACGTGTGCGAGTCGAGTCAGTGAAGACCCACAAGATCCCCGCCAGTGGTATGACTTGCGGCCGCCTGAGCCCGGCGCAATCCTCTGGCCGCAAGCACACCAATATCGGCACATAGTTCCACTGAATCCTGAAGGCCATATCTGCAACAAACGATTCTTTAACGTCTATCCGAGACATGACGTCCATCCTAAAGTATTAGCTGCGTTGCTCAATTCAACCTTGACCTGGTTTTTCAAGGTCTTTCATGGCCGCAGCGTCGGTCGCGAAGGTTTCCTCGATACTGATGTGTTTGCGACGCGACTGATTCCAGTAGTGAACGCAAAGGGTCTGCCCAAGCCTATCCAGCAGCGATTAGTCGACGCGTTCGACGCCTTGAGCCGGCGGCCCTTGCGTCCAATTCATCCGATGGGGGATGAATTGGAGCAGGTTGATCGGAATGAACTGGATGATGCCGTGTTTGAGGCACTAGGGGTGACTGATCCCACCGAACGAAAGCATTGGCGTGAACGGTTATACAATGAACTGAGGAAATTCTATCAGCATGGACGAGAGCTCGAGGAAGTTGCTCAGGCGAACCGTGTTAAGGCGGCTCGAAAGAAGCAGACGGCCAGTGCTCGCAGTATAGCAAAAGAGATATGGCGCGAGATCGACAAAGAGATCTTCCGACGCTTTCCACAGGACTTTGTGCCAGTAGGTGCACGCAATGAGGAATTTCGTCTTCCAGAAGGAAAGATACAGGTCGGACAGCATCTTTTTACAGAAGGCGAGATGTTGGCCGCAGGGTATATTCAAGTAGGGGATGATTTGCGCTTTGTGGGCAGTATGGAAAGAGGTGAGTTCATTCAGACGTGGCAGGAGGCAGGAAATACGGGTGTTGTCCCCGTGCCAAGAGATGATACCGTTTGCAGCCAAGCCTTGAGGTCTTATCGCCAGTACCGAGAGGGTACAGAGCAAATGCTGATGGAAGTAGTAGCAGGTCGAACTTCGGATGAGAACCTTCAAAGGCAGGTTCTAACTTTGTTATGGCGTCACATTAACGAACTGGTGCACGTTCGTAAGCAACAAGCCCAATAGAAATCATAGTGGTCAACGAGGTGATATGATGCCCAACGACAAACTCGACTTCATCCGCGCGGACATGGCAGCCCTGCGCGAGAGCAACCTCCTCATCACCCTGCGCACGATGGGCTCGCCCGCGGACGCCTGGATGGTGGTGGACGGCCACCGCGTGCTCAACTTCTGCACGAACAACTATCTCGGCCTCGCCAATCACCCGCGGCTCAAGGACGCGGCTATCAAGGCCGTCGAGCAGTGGGGCGTCGGCCCGGCCGCGGTGCGCAGCATCGCGGGCACCCAGGCGCTCCACGTCGAGCTGGAACACCGGCTGGCCGAGTTCAAGCACGTGGAGGATGCGCTCTACCTGCAAAGCGGCTTCGTCGCCAACCAGGCGGCCATCGGCCCGCTCGTCGGCAAGGAGGACGTCATCTTCTCCGACCGGCTCAACCACGCCAGCATCATCGACGGCGCGCGGCTGAGCGGCGCGAAGATCATCGTCTACGAGCACTGCGACGTGGCCGATGCCGAGGCCAAGATTCGCGAGCACCTGCCCAACTACCGCCGCGGCCTGCTCATCACCGATGGCGTGTTCAGCATGGACGGCGACATCGCGCCGCTCGACCGGCTCAGCGAGGTCGCGGAGCAGTACAGCGTGCTGACGATGGTGGATGATGCGCACGGCGAGGGCGTGCTGGGCCGCGGCGGCCGCGGCATCGTGGACCATTTCGGCCTGCACGGCGTGTTCGACCTGGAGATCGGCACGCTCAGCAAGGCGTTCGGCGTGGTCGGCGGCGTCATCGCGGGCAAGAAAGCCATCGTGGACTACATCCGCCAGAAGGCGCGGCCCTTCCTCTTCTCCAGCGCAGTCACCCCTGCCGACACCGCCGCTTGCCTCGCGGCCGTGGACCTGCTGGAGGAATCGGAGGAGCTGGTGGCGCGGCTGTGGGAGAACGCACGCTACTTCAAGGCCGGAATGCAGCGGCTGGGGTTCGACACAGGCCGCTCCGAGACGCCCATTGTGCCGGTGATGCTGGGCGATGCGGGGCTGGCGAAGGAGTTCAGCCGCCGCCTGTTCGACGCAGGCGTCTTTGCGATGGCGCTCGGCTTCCCCACCGTGCCGCGCGGGCTGGCCCGCATCCGCGTGATGAACACCGCGGCGCACTCGCAGGCCGACCTCGATCGGGGGCTGGCCGCCTTTGCGCAGGTGGGCCGCGACCTGGGAGTCATCCAGTAATCCCGGCCTACAACCATATATTGCCATTCATGGGAGATTGACGCTGTGCAACGTCCGTGGTATGATTGTGTCACTCGAGGATGAACGTTTGTGCGTTCACGGCTGACTACCTCTCCAGGATCGGAGCGATGCTATGAAAAAACGGTTCATGCTGCCGCTGATCGTTTTGCTCGTCTTGTTAAGCCTCACGCTGACGGCTTGTGAGCGGGATCGGCCCGTCGAAACGCCACAGGCGACAGCCGCCGCTGCGCAGGGAACGGTGGTTGCCACCTTCACGCCGCCCAGCGCAGAGACGCGCGTGAGCGTGCCCGCGGCCGAGGCTACCCCCAGCGGGCAGGCCACGACCGCACCTGTGACGGCTGCCACGCCGACCGCGCCCGCGCCTCAGCCGGTCACCGCAGGCGCGCCCGCAGGGTCTTTCGAGTACACTGTCGTCGCGGGGGATACTCTGGCCTCGATTGCGGCCAAGTTCGATGTCACCCAGGACGAAATCGTCAAGCTGAACTCCCTGGCCGATCCGAACAAGCTCGTCCTCGGGCAGGTGCTCAAGATTCCGGGCGCGGCGCCGGCCGGCGCCGCGGCCGCGGCCAGCGGCAGCACGTCCTCCGGCACGTCCGGCAGCCCGACCGTCTACGTCGTGCAGAGCGGCGACACATTGGGCAGCATTGCCCGTCGCTTCAACACGACCGTCGCGGAACTGATGCGCCTGAATAGCATCGCCAACCCTGACCGCATCAACGTGGGCCAGAAGCTCACGGTGCCGGCGGCGGGCGCCACAACCGGCTCGACCACGACCACCACGGACCAGAGCGGCAATCGCACCTACGTCATCCAGAGCGGCGACACGCTGCTCTCCGTGGCCCGGCGCTTCGGCGTGACGCTAAAGGATCTACAGGCCAAGAACAACATCACCAACCCGGACCGCATCTACCCCGGGCAGGTCATCAAGATTCCATAACGGGACAGCAACTTAATCGCATCTGACGCCAGGGGCTCGTCGGGACGGCTGACGCGCACCTGGCGTTCTGCGTCTTTACGGGAGCCGCCGAACCCGGCGAAAATCGCTTGACACCGCCCCACCGAAGGACTATACTTCAGGCAGATGCTGCTGCAGAGCAGCATCTGCACCAGTGGCCCGCGTAGGAGCCAGGCATGGAATATAAGGACTATTACAAGATTCTGGGTGTTGATCGGAACGCGGACGAAAAAGAGATCAAGAAGGCTTACCGGCGGCTGGCGCGCCAGTTTCATCCTGATATGAAACCGGGCGACAAGGCCGCCGAAGCGCGCTTTAAGGAGATCAATGAGGCCAACGAGGTCCTGAGCGACCCGGAGAAGCGGCGCAAATACGACGAGTTGGGCCAGAACTACCAGCGCTGGCAGCAGGCCGGGGGCGCGCCCGGCGGCTTCGACTGGAGCCAGTGGATGGCGAGCCAGGGCCAGGCCCGCGGCGGGCAGCCGGGCGGAGTGCGCGTGGAATACGCCAACGTCGAGGACCTGTTCGGCGGCAGCGGCGGATTCTCGGACTTCTTCGAGGCCATCTTCGGTGGCATGGCGCAGCAGCAGGCCGGTGGCAGCCGGACGCGCTGGGCCAGCGGCGCGGCTCCCGCGCACGCTGCACCCCCGCGCGACATCGAACAAGAAGTCGAAATCACCCTGGAAGAAGCGTTCCAAGGCACGCAGCGCCTCATGGAGCTTGATGGCCGGCGGCTCGAAGTCAAGATTCCGGCGGGGGTCAAGACCGGCTCGCGCGTCCGCATGGCTGGTGAGGGCCTGCCGTCAAGTCGTGGTGGAACTGCGGGCGACATCTATCTCGTCATAAAGGTGCTGCCGCATCCTGTTTTCCAGCGCGAGGGCGACAACCTGCACTGCGAGGTGCCGGTGGACATGTTCACCGCCTTGCTCGGCGGCGAGCTGCGCGTGCCGACGCTGGCCGGGCCGGTGGTCCTGCGCATCCCCGCGGGCACACAATCCGGCCGCACTTTCCGGTTGAAGGGCCAGGGGATGCCGCGGCTCAAGTCCGGCGAGCGGGGCGACCTGCTGGCGAAAGTGCGCATCATGTTGCCCGAAAATCTGAGTGACCGCGAACAGCAATTGGCCCGTGAGTGGGCCAAACTGCGCGGCGTCGCTATGCCAGGCGATAAGAATTCCTGATTGCGCCTGCCCCGGCCGGGCAAATGGGTGCCTGGTCCGCCGGGGAATCTTAACAATCTACACAAGAAAAGGAGCGTCACTGATGATGCAACAACAAGACCTCCGCGAGCTGTCTGAATTCTCCAGCCAGGAAGCTCCCGTGTTGAGCCTGTACCTGAACCTCGGCAGGCATGGCCGTTCCATGGAGGAGCACAAGCTGCTGTTGCGCAAGCTGTTGACGGAGGGCGTCGAGCAGGGCGCCGCACCGGCGGATGTAGAACGCATCGAACGCTTCTTTGAACACGAATACGACCGGCAGGGAAAATCGGTCGTCTGCTTCAGTTGCCAGGCGCCGAAGTTCTGGCGCAGCTATGCGCTCCTGGTGCCGGTCCAGAACGCCGTATTCGTCGGACGGCGCCCGCTGGTCAAGCCGCTGATGGATGTGTGGGACAACTATGACCGGTTCGGCGTCATCATGGTGGACCGCGAGGGCGCCCGCGTTTTCGTCTATCACCTGGGCGCGCTGGAAGATACGGCCGGTCTGATGGGCGAGGAAGTCAAGCGGCACAAACAGGGCGGCTGGGCAGCACAGAAACTCCAGCGGCACGAGGATCAGGAAGCGCGGCACAATCTGAAAGAGGCCGCGGAGTGGGCCCACAACTATCTGACGCAGCAGAAGGTGACGCGCGTCGTGCTGTCGGGCAGCGATGGCAACATCGCTGAATTTCGGGAGCAGCTTCCGCGAGCCTTGCAGGACAAGGTCATCGGGCAAATCAGCCTCGATATGAGCTCCACGCCCAGCGAAGCCTGGGATCGCGCCTTCGAAGTGGCGCAGCAGGCCCAGGTTCAGGCCGAGACAGACTTGCTGGCGCAGGTCATCACGGCCGCGCACAAGGGCGGCGCGGGCGCGACGGGGCTCGCGGATACACTGGCCGCGCTGCAACAGGGACGCATCTATCAGCTCCTGGTGGATCCCACGCTGCACCAGCCGGGGCAGCAATGCACCAACTGCCACGCGGTCTTGATCGAAACGGTAGAGGCCTGTCCTTACTGCCAGGGCACGCTGGCGCCATCGGCAGATGTCGTCAACCTGGCCGTACATCAGGCGGTTGACCTGGGGTTGAAAGTGTCGGTGCTGGAGGCCAATCCGCAGCTTACCGACGTCGGCGGCATCGCGGCAGTCCTGCGCTATTAGGCTCAACCTTACGAGTCTCCAGCCAGGCTTCGCCTGGCTGGAGACTCGTAAGGTTATATGCGTTTCGTTAGAATTGCACGGTTCGGAGCATTTCATACGCTGGCGTTAACAATTGCCTGCTAGACTGAGGCCAGCAAGCCCAAAAAAGACGCACTCTACTCAGACGGTTCATGTATGCAACCCGTAGTGCGGCAAGCGGGGGCGCACCAGGCGCCCGCGGGGCCGGCTACGGGTTGCAGGGTTAATACAGGGGAAAGCACTATGCGATTCGATCGTTTTACTGAACGCGCACAGGACGCGGCCATGCGAGCCTACGAGATCATGCAGCGGCACGGGCACAGCCAGGTCGATGTGGAACATCTCTTCCTGGCCCTGCTCGAACAGCCGAACGGGCTGATCCCGGACCTGCTTGGCCGGATGGCTGCGCCGGTTGAAATCATGAAAGAACGCCTCGCGGATAATCTCCAGCGCACGCCGCGGTCGGCCAATGCCACGATGTATCCGCAGGCGGTTGCGCAGGTCTTTATCACCCCGCGGCTGAAGCGGGTCATCGACCAGGCAACCGAAGAGGCGCGCCTGCTGCAAGATGAGTACATCTCGACGGAACACTTGCTGCTGGGCATCCTGAGCGAGCGCGGCGGCTTCTCCGCCAACCTCCTGCGCGAGGCGCGGATCAACCGCGAGGTCGTGCTGCATACCATCGAGGAAGGCCGCGGCGGCCAGAAGTCCAGTTCTCCGCAGGCCGAGAGCCGCTACCGGACGCTCGAAAAATACGCGCGCGACCTGACCGCGCTGGCACGCGAGGGCAAGCTGGACCCGGTGATCGGCCGCGACGCGGAGATCCTGCGCGTCATCCAGGTCCTCAGCCGGCGCACCAAGAACAACCCGGTCCTCATCGGTGAAGCGGGCGTCGGCAAGACGGCCATCGTCGAGGGGTTGGCGCAGAAGATCGTCCAGGAGGATGTGCCGGAGATTCTCGTCGGTAAGCGCCTGATGAGCCTGGACCTGGGCGCCATGATCGCGGGAACGCGCTTCCGCGGCGAGTTCGAGGAGCGGCTCAAGGCCACCATCGAGGACGTGCAGCGGGCTGAGGGCGAGATCATCCTGTTCATCGATGAGCTGCACACGGTGGTCGGCGCGGGCGCGGCCCAGGGCGCGATGGATGCGAGCAGCATGCTCAAGCCGGCGCTGGCGCGGGGGGAGCTGCGCTGCATCGGCGCTACCACGCTGGACGAATACCGCCAGCACATCGAGAAGGACAGCGCGCTCGAACGCCGCTTCGCGCCCATCTACGTGGATGAGCCCTCCGTCGAGGACAGCATCGAAATCCTGCGTGGGGTGCGCGACCGCTACGAAAAGCATCACCAGGTGGCCTACACCGACGATGCGCTCATTGCCGCAGCGAAGCTCTCACACCGCTACGTGACCGACCGGCGCCTACCCGACAAGGCCATCGACCTGATGGATGAGGCGGGCGCAGGGCTGCGCGTCGCGCTGTTCACCATGCCGGAGCCGCTGAAGGCGGCCAAGAAGCGATTGAGCGAGCTGAAGGCGGAAGAAGACAAGGCCTACCAGGATGAGGAATATGCGCGGGCGGCGGAGCTCAAGAGCGAGCGGCTGAAGTTCGCCTCGCAGTACGAGGTGGAGCACACTGCCTGGAAGCAGTCTACCGGCCTGGACGAAGTCGTCGAAGCGTCGGACATCGCCGCAGTCGTGGCCCGCTGGACGGGCATCCCGGTGAACACGATGCTGGAAGGCGAGACGGCCAAGCTCCTGCGCATGGAAGAGGAGCTGCACCGCCGCGTGGTCGGCCAAGACGAAGCCATCCGCGCGGTCGCGGATGCGCTGCGCCGCGCGCGCAGCGGGCTCAAGAATCCGAAGCGGCCCATCGGCAGCTTCATCTTCCTGGGTTCGAGCGGCGTCGGCAAGACCGAGCTGGCGAAGGCGCTGGCGGAGTTCCTGTTCGACGATGAAGATGCGCTGGTGCGCGTGGATATGAGCGAATATCAGGAACGGCACACCGTCAGCCGGCTCTTCGGCGCACCGCCCGGTTATGTCGGGTATGACGAGGGCGGCCAGTTGACCGAGGCCGTGCGGCGGCGGCCCTACCGCGTCGTCCTGTTCGACGAGGTCGAGAAGGCTCATCCCGAGGTCTGGAACTCGCTGTTGCAGATTCTCGAAGACGGCCGGCTGACGGACGGGCAGGGCCATGTGGTGGATTTCCGCAACACGGTTATCGTGATGACGTCCAACATCGGCACCGGCTTCGTCAAATCGGGCGGCACGCTGGGCTTCATCCGGCAGGATTCGCTGACTGCACAGGACCGCCAGTTGCGCGATAATATCGAGCGCGACCTGAAGCAGACCTTCCGGCCCGAGTTCCTGAACCGCGTCGACGAGATCATCGTCTTCCACAGCCTGACGCAGGAGCATGTGCGTCACATCGTAGACCTGCAGATGCGCGAGATCGCGGGACGGCTGGCCGAGCATGAAGTCAAGATCGAGCTAACCGAGGCGGCGCGCGACTGGCTCGCGCAGGAGGGGTATGACCCGCAGTTCGGCGCCCGCCCCGTCCGGCGAACGCTGGAGCGCTACGTGGAGAACCCGCTTGCCAAGCGCCTGCTCGCCGGTGAGTTCCACGAGGGCGACACCATCATCGTGGATGCGGTGGAGGACACCGACGGCAAGCTGCAACTGACCTTCGCCGCCCGCCCGCCGGAGCCGATTGCCGTCGAGCTGCCGGTCCGCCGCGAAGCGGAGTGAGGGTTAACGAGTAAAGAGTAACCAGTAACGAGTAAGGAGTGACTTTGCTTCTTACTCGTTACTCTTTACTCATTACTCATTGCCACCGCCACCGCAATCTCCGCGCCGACACGCACATTGTTCTCCAGCAGGGCCAGGTTCGCGGCGAGGCTCGCCGCGCCGGTCAGCTCGCTGATGCGCGCCAGCAGGAATGGCGTCAGGGCCTTGCTCCGGATTCCCTCGGTCTGGGCCTCGTGCAGCGCACGCGAGATCGCAACCTCCATCTCATCCGCCGGCAGCTCGGCTTCCGCAGGAATCGGAACCGTGACCAGCAGGCCCCCCGGCAGCCCAAGCGCGCGCTGGCTGCGGTAGAGCGCGGCGACTTCCTCCGGCGTGTCTGCCCGCACATCGACCGGCAGGCCGCTGTCGCGGTTATAGAAGGCCGGAAAATGATCGGTGCCGTAACCCACCACCGTCACCCCGTAGGTCTCCAGCCACTCTCGTGTCGCGGGCAGGTCTAGGATGGCCTTCGCGCCCGCGCACACGACGATGATGGGCGTCTGCGCCAGCTCCGGCAGGTCTGCCGATACATCGGCAGATAGCCAATTGCCGGCATCCGAGGGGCAGCTGCCGGTGCGGTGGACGCCGCCGATGCCGCCCGTTGCAAAGACGCGGATGCCCGCACGCTGCGCGGCCCAGGCAGTCGTGGCGACCGTCGTCGCGCCATCGAGCCGCCGCGCGTGTACGACCGGCAGGTCGCGGCGGCTGACCTTGCGGACATCGGGCGCGGTCGCCAGGTGCTCGATCTCCGTGCGGTCGAGCCCGACGATCACCTGGCCGCCGAGGATGCCGATAGTCGCCGGCTGCGCACCCGCCTCACGCGCGAGCGCCTCCAGCCGCAGCGCGGTCTGGAGGTTCTGCGGGTAGGGCAGGCCGTGGGAGATGACGGTGGATTCGAGCGCGAGCGCGGGCACATCCGTCCCGCCCTGCACGCGCATCAGAAAGGGCTGCTGCTCAGTGTTCATGGCCCGGCATTCTACCATCAGCCGGGCCTGTGCTATAATCGGTCAGCCGCCTACAGCGTGCGCACCATCAGCGGCCCAGGTAAACAAACCGCCGTGAAACTCATCATCCAGATTCCCTGTTACAACGAGGAAGCGACCCTGCCGCTGACCGTGGCGGATTTGCCGCGCGCGCTGCCGGGAATCGATGTGATCGAGTTTCTCGTCATCGATGACGGCAGCACCGACAAGACTGTCGAAGTCGCGCAGAGCCTGGGCATCCACCACATCATCAGCCACACGAGCAACCGCGGGCTGGCCGCGGCATTCCAGACCGGGCTGGAAACCGCCGTCGCCGCCGGCGCGGATGTGATCGTCAACACGGATGCGGACAACCAGTACTGCGGCGCGGATATCGCGCGGCTGGTCGAGCCGATTGTGAACCGCCAGGCCGACATTGTCGTGGGCGATCGCGGGGTCGCGGCATTGGAGCGGTTCTCCCCCGTCAAACGCCTCCTGCAGCGGTTCGGCAGTTGGGTCGTGCAGCGCGCGGCGGGCATTCGCATCCCGGATGCGACCAGCGGATTCCGCGCGTTCAGCCGGGAGGCCGCGCTGCACCTGAACGTCCTCAGCGAGTACACCTACACGCTCGAAACGCTCATCCAGGCGGGCGCGCGGCGGATGGCAGTCATGTTCGTGCCCATCCGCACCAACCCGCAGACCCGCAAGTCGCGGTTGATGCGCAATGTCCCCTCCTTCCTGATGTTGCAGGCCATCACCATCCTGCGCTTTTATACCATGTACCGCCCTTTGCGCGTGTTCATGACGACGGGCGCGCTGCTCATTGCGGGCGGGTTGGCGCTGGGGGTGCGCTTCCTGGTCAACTTCATCGGCGGCAACGGCGCCGGACACATCCAGTCGCTCATCCTGGCAGCCGTGCTCAGCATCGTCGGCTTCCAGGTCTGCCTGATCGGGCTCATCGCGGATTCGGTCAGCATGAACCGGCGGATGCTGGAGGAAACGCTGTACCGCACGCGGCGCGCGCAAGCGCAGGCAAGCCAGGCGCTCATCGGCCAAGCGCCGGACGAGCCGGCACCGCCCCAATGACCCCATGAAGATTGCGCTCGTCGGCCCGGTCCACCCCTTCAGAGGCGGCATCGCCCATTACACGACCACGTTGCATCACGAGCTGCTCGACGCGGGGCACGAGGTGCTGCTGCTCTCGTTTCAACGCCAGTATCCCCGGTGGCTCTATCCGGGCAGAAGCGACCGGGACCCCAGCGCTGAGGCGCTGACAGTGCCCGGAGCGCGCTATCTCATCGACCCGCTCAACCCGCTGTCGTGGGTGCGCGCGTGGCGCGCCATCGCGGGATACCGGCCGCAGATGACAGTGTTGCCGTGGTGGCAGGTGTTCTGGGCGCCGGCGTGGCTGACCCTGGGGTGGCTGCTGCGCATGCGCCCGCGCACGCCCCTGACGCTGCTCTGCCACAACGTCCTGCCGCACGAGCAGCGCCTCTGGCACAAGCCGGTGACGCGGGCCGTCCTGGGGCTGGCAAGCCAGATTGTAGTTCAATCGACCTCTGAGCAGGCGACCGTCAAAGAACTCCTGCCGGACAGCCGCGTCGAGGTGGTGCCCCATCCGCTCTATGACCTGTTCGCGGAACAGCCGATCACGCGCGACGCGGCGCGGGCCAGCCTGGGCATCGAGCCGGATACACCCGTGCTGCTCTTTTTCGGGTTCGTCCGCGAATACAAAGGCCTCCGCTACCTGGTGGACGCGCTGCCCGCCGTCCGTCGGGAGTTCCCGGATGTGCGCCTGCTGGTCGTCGGCGAGTTCTGGGAGGACAGGCGCATCTATGAACGCCAGATTGCGTCCCTCGGCCTCGACGACGCAGTGCGGCTGGTGGATCAATATGTGCCGAACGAGGAAGTCGCGCGCTACTTCCGTGCCGCCGACCTAGTCACGCTGCCCTATGCGTCGGCCACGCAGAGCGGCGTCCTCCAGCTTGCGCTCGGCTTCGGGCTGCCCGTGGTCGCGACGCGCGTCGGCGGGCTGGCAGAGGCCGTGGTCGAGGGCAGCGATGTCGTCCTGGTGGAGCCTCAGGACGCGGCCGCGCTGGCCGGTGCGATCATCTCTGCGCTGGCCGCGCCAGCAGAGACATCCGGCGTCGAGCAGTCGCGCCGCGCGAGCAAGGCCCGATGGGATTCCCTGGTGAGTGTGATTACCCGTGCTGACATCTGACCCTCTGCGTGTACCCGATCCCTCTGCCACCGCCGATGCGGCCGGCTGGCCGTCGGTCGGCTGGCCGACAGTCGGCATCGTGATTCCGGTCTGGAATGCGCTGGCCTACACGCTGACGTGCCTGGACAGCCTGGCCGGGCTGGCATATCCCGTCTATGAGGTCGTAGTGGTCGACAACGGCTCGACCGACGGGACGACCGCCGCGATTCGCGAACGCTACCCCGCGGTGACGGTCATCCGCAACGAGACCAACACCGGGTTCGCCCATGCCTGCAACCAGGGCTTGGCGGAGGTATTCAGCCGCGGCGCGGCGTTCGCCCTGCTGCTCAACAATGACACGCTGGTGGCCCCGGACATGCTCACGCGACTGGTGACGACCGCGCAGGCCTATCCCGAAGCAGGCATCCTCGGCCCGCAGATTTGCTACGCCGATCGGCCCGAGACCCCCTGGTTCACCGGCATCCGCTTCTGGCGACAGTTCTACATCGTGCGGACGGCCTCGCCCAAGTACCAGGTGCAGTCAGACACGCCGGTGGCGGTGGACTTCATCAGCGGGTGCGGCATGTTGATCCGCCGCAGCCTGTACGAGGCCATCGGCGGGCTGAACCAGGCCTACTTCATGTACTACGAGGACCTGGATTTCTGCCTGACGGCCAAAAAGGCCGGCTTCACTGTCATGTACGTGCCCGATGCGCGCATGTGGCACGCCCTGTCCGTGAGCTCCGGCGGCAAGGACTCGCCGCTCAAGCAGTATTTCCAGATCAAGAGCAGCCTGATCTTCTATCGCAGGCACACGCGCGGCCTCTGGCGCGTGCTAAATCTCGGCACCCGCTTTGCCCATGCCGGGTGGACCGCGCTCCGGCATCTGCTCCACGGCGAGTTGCAGATGGAGACCATCCGGCAGTACCTCCGTGGTATTCGGGAGGCACGGTAGTGTTGCCGGCCCTCACGCTGCTGGTCTTCCTGGGTGCGCTGGGGGCCTGGAGCCTGACGCGTCCCACGCCGCGCACCCTGCTTCTCGGCGGCGGCATCCTGGCCGCGACGCAGATCACCGGCTCGCTGATTGCGCTTGGACTGCTCGGTCAGTTGTCCCGGCTGCCGGTCATCGCCGTCAACGCGGCGGCCAGCCTGCTGCTCATCGTCCTGACCCGCAAGTCCCTTCTCCGTGCGCTGCGTGAGCTGCTCGCGGGCCTCCGCGATTTCGGGCACATGCTCCGCCGCACGCCTGCCCTGGCGGTTGCGACCGCCGTCCTGCTCCTCGCGATGCTTTGGACCCTTTGGCTTGGGCTCGTCCTCCCGCCGACCGACTGGGACGGACTGGCACAGAACCTGCCGATGGCCGCGTTTCACGTCCAGAACGGCGACATAGCGCCCATCGAGACACCGTACCGCGGCATCCGGGCCTATCCGCAGGGCGGGGCCTTGCTGCTCGCCTATACCATGCTGCTCTCCGGCAGCGACACTGCCGTTGATCTGGTGCAGTTCCCCTTCTGGCTGATGGGCACGCTGGCGGTGTATGCGCTGGCCCGCGAGCTGGCCGCGAGCCGCGCCAATGCGCCGGCGGGAGCCCTGTTGTTTGCGGCCGCGCCCGTGGTCATGCTCCAGGCGCGCACTGCCTATTTCGATCTGGAAGTTGCGGCCATCGCCCTCGCGGCGCTGGCTCTCCTGCTCGATCGGCAGGTCGGCCTGCGGCCGCGGGCGGTCGTCGCGGGTGCAGCCGCGGGCCTGCTCGCCGGGCTGAAATATGCCGGGCTGATCTATGCCCTGGTCCTGCTGGTGCTGCTGGTGCTCGCCCTGGTGGTTGAGCGCATCCCGCGCCGAACTGCCGGTGCAGCCGTGGCAGGTTACCTCGGTGCAGCCCTGGTGCTGGGCGGCTGCTGGTATGCCTGGAATATCGCCGGGTATCAGAACCCGCTTTGGCCCATGCAGTTGGACCTCGGCGGTCGCACGATCCTGCCGGGCGTGTGGACCTCCGGCACGTTCTATGAGGGCGCGGCGCCGGAGTTGATCGCTGCGCGCCCCTACCTCGCCAGCCTCATCGCCGTCTGGCGCGAGCCGACCGCGCGCTACGCGGCAGATGTCCGGCTTGGCGGCCTGGGCCCGCTGTGGCTGACCCTGGGCCTGCCCGCGCTGCTGCTCTTCACCGGCCAGATGGTATATCGCCTGCTGCGTCTGCAGGGCGCGCTTAACGCTCGAAGTCCAGAGCACCCTGAGCGGAGCGACCGGCCAGGCTTGGCCTGGCTGGTGGAGCGCAGTCGAAGAGGCGACCGTACTAACCCTGCGACTGGGCCTGACCTTCTCGTGCAGGGCGGCCTCCTGCTCTTCATCCTGGTAACCTTCCTGCTCACACCCGCGAACTGGCACACGCGCTATGTCCTGGCGCCTGTCGGCGCGACCGGCGCGTGCGTAGCCGTGATGTTAGAACAGTTCGCCCGGCCCCTTCAGGCGATGCTGCGCGGGTTGGCTGCGGCGTTTGCCTGCCTGATGCTCCTCGTCGTGCCCGTCCATGGGGCGGGCGCGCCCGTGGATGTCATTCGCAACGTGCAGCTTCCCCCGGACTGGCGCCGCACCGCCTTCATGGCGGACGTCCCAACCATGAATGACGCGCTGCGCTGGGCCGAGCAGAACATCCCGGCCGGTTCCCCCGTGCTGTATGGGTGGGAGGGCGTGATCCTCTACCCCCTGTTTGGCCCAGGCCGGCAGAACGAACTGCACTACTTCGGGTCAGGGGTCAGCGGCGATTTTGCCGTGGTGCGGACCGGCAGCGCCGAGGCCGCGGCCGCGCTGCAAGACGCGGCCTGGACACAGGTGTTTGCCTCGGGGTCATACCTGGTCTTTGCGAGGGCAGACCATGAATAAGTTGCCCATCCCCGTCCAGGCAGGTATGATCGTGCTGATTGTGGCGCTGGCCGTCGTGTGGGCCGCGGTCCCTGAGCGCGGGGCCGCGCTGGCATACTCAGCCGGCTGGTATGCGACCTTTGCCGCCCACCTGTCGCAGCGGGAGGCCCCCGCGTTCACAGCTCTGCAGCCCCTGGGCGCCAGCGCCAGCCGCCCCCTGGTGGAGTTCGGGGGCGCGCACTTTCTTGGCTGTGACTTGAGCATGGCGGGCGCAGTGCTCGCCTACGTGACCCGTTGGGATGTGCCGCCTGGCGAGCGTAGCCTGGAGGCCCGGCTCTCGTTCGTGGTTGCCGGCCAGGTGCTGGCAGTTGACCGCTGGCCTCTGCGTGCGGGAGACCACACGTCGGCTGCGCCCGCGGCGTTCCTCCGAGCGGAGCACGGCCGCGAGCTCTGGCTCGATGTGACGGACGCATCCGGCGCGGCGGTTGCGCCCGCGTCGGCCCTGCTGCCCCGCCGGGATGCGAGTGTGCGCATATGCCATTAACCCGATGATATCAAACACATTTGAGGTTGTTGCCTGCCCCATTTGCGACAGCGTCGATCAGCGCCTGCGCTACGAACTGGCCGACTGGGCGTATGGCACGCCCGGCACGTTC
The DNA here is from genome assembly GCA_029555885.1 of Chloroflexota bacterium. The sequence goes on from JAKPQT010000584.1 coordinate 22,210, forward strand.
CGGCTCGTGGCCTGCGACGCGTGCGGCCTGCTGTATCAGTCGCCGCGGCCCACGCAGGCCGTGATCGGCCAGTACTATCCCGAGGCATATCAGCCGTTCGGCAAGGCCATCGAGGACACGACGCGCAGCGGCTTCCTGCGCTGGCTCAGGCACCAGCAGTTGCGCACCCGCTGTGTGCAGGTCACGCGACTACGCCGGGGCGGCGCGCTGCTCGATGTCGGCTGCTCGACCGGCCTGTTCCTCAACGAGATGCGGCGCTACGGCGAGTGGAAGCTATCGGGCGTGGAGTTGAGCCCCGAAGCCGCAGCCTATGCGCGCACCCGCTTCGGGCTGGATGTGTTCAATGGGCAGGTAGAGGACGCGGCCTGGCCCGACGCCAGCTTCGACGTCATTACCCTGTGGGATGTGCTGGAGCACCTGCCGGACCCGGCCCGCACGCTGCGCCGGCTGCGTGCGCTGCTGGCTCCTGGCGGCGTGCTGCTGGTGAGCGTACCCAACCTGGACAGCGTGGACGCAGCACGCTTTGGCCGCTTCTGGACCGGCCTGGATGCCCCGCGGCATTTCTACGTCTTCCGCAAGCAGGACATCGTGCGGCTGCTGGAGAACACGGGCTATCGGGTGACGCGGACGTATTGCTTCTATGGCCGGTATACGACGTTCGCGAACAGCGTCGTCGTGTGGCTGCGCGCGCGCGTGCACCCTGGCGGGGTGCGCCGGGCGCTGGAGAGGCTGGTGCGATTTCCGTTGTGGCGTTACCTGTCCCGGCCGTATTTTGCGCTGCTGGACCGCCGGGAACGCGGGGCCATCCTGACGGTCGTGGCCGAGCGCAGATGATGGCACGCATGTGGAGCCGCACGCGCGCGCTGCGCATGGCCCAACGCACACCGGTCATCCTGCTGGCGAACGCGATGCTGCGCGCCGCAGGCACGCTAGTGTTCATCTTCGTCGGCCGCATCAGCGGGCCGGAGGATGCCGGGGTGTTGAGCCTGGCGCTGGGCTACCTTGCCATCCTGACGACCCTGTTCACCGGGCTGGACGACCTGCTCATCCGGGAGGTGACGGCTGCTCCGAAGCGCGTCACCGCCTTGCTCCTGGCCTACGCGGTGCTGCGCCTGCCTCTCACCGCACTGCTCTCCGTCGTCGTGCTGCTGATCGGTCAGGCGGGCAGCCAACTCTCGCCGGAGCAGATGCTGGCGTTGCGGCTGATTGTCTCCAGCGCCGTGCTCGATGCGTTGGCCGGCCTCGGCCAGATCGTACTGTACGCGTTTGGCGGCTTCCGGCTATTGGTGCTGCCGGCCGCGGTCACGTTGCTGCTGCGGGCCGGCGTCGGTCCCCTGCTGCTGCTTGCCGGAGGGTTCGCGCCTGCGGCCGCGATGTGGCCGCTCAGTTCGGTGGCCGGTGCAGCGCTGCTGCTGCATAGCGCCCGGCGGGCGATCCGTGACGCGGGCATCGAAGTGCAGCGGCAGCCGGTGGACTGGTCTCTCGTACGGCACCTGGGGCGGCTCGTGCCTGGTTTCGGCGCGGTGAGCCTGCTGTCCGCGCTGGAATATCAGCTCGATGTCATCCTGCTCTCCAAGCTGCGGTCGCCGGTCGATGTGGGCATGTACGGGGCTGCCATCTCTATCATCAATGTGGTGGCGCTGATCCCACAGGCCTATCGCACGGTGCTGTATCCTGACCTCGTGCGGTTACAGCATGAATCGCCGGCCCGCGCGCATGCGCTCATGTCGCGCGCCGCGCGCAACATGACCCTGGCGGGCGGGGTCACCGCGGCGGTCATCGCGCTGGCCGCGCCCTGGCTGATCGAGAGCGTGTTCGGGGCGCGGTTCGCCGGGTCGCAGCCGGTGATGCAAATCCTGATCTGGAACGTGGTCTTTCTGTTCCTGAACGTGCCGCTGGTCCGATATCTCATCGCCTGCGGTCGGCAGAACGCAGTATCCCGTGCGCTGGTGGTGAGCATCAGCACGAACCTGGTCGCCAACCTGATCCTGATCCCGCCGCTGGCCGCGGCTGGTTCAGCGTGGGCGCGGCTCATTTCATCCCTGGTGTTCGTCATCCTGGTGGGCTGGCAGGCGTACCTGGGCCGGCGCACGGCGCAGACAGCGCACCTGTGAATATCGAGGTTAACGCATGAGCAGTGAAAATCGGGCGATCAATCGCCTGTTGGTGGTCGGCTACGATGGCGCCACCTGGGATCTGGCAGAGAAATGGGCCCGAGCCGGCAAGCTGCCGGTGCTGGCGCGCCTGATGCAGCAGGGAGGCTACGGGCCGCTGCGCTCGGTGATGCCGATCCTGTCGCCCGCGGCCTGGGCATCCTTTGCCACGGGCGTCCAACCGGGCAAACACGGCATCTTCGACTTCGTGGAGCGCAGCCAGGACGACTATCATCTGCGACCTGTCACCGCGCTCGACATGAAGGCGCCTACCTTCTGGCGTCTTGCGAGCCAGGCGGGCAAACGGGTGGCCGTCATCAACGTGCCTGTGACCTATCCGCCGGCGGAAGTCAATGGCATCATGGTCACCGGGCTGGGCACGCCCGAGCAGCGCCCGTTCACCTACCCGCCCGCCCTCGGCCCGGAGCTGAAGGCGCGCGGCTACCGCGTAAACCGGACCGTGTTCTTCGAGCCGGGCCGCGAAGAGGCCTACCTCCAGGATGTCTATGAGATGACCGACCGGCTGGCCGAAGCCGCGCTCGAGCTGTTCCGCCGGGAGGCGTGGGACCTCTTCGTCGTCGTCTTCCGCGACCTGGATGAACTGTCCCATTACTTCTGGAAGCACATGGATGCCACCCATCCGCAGCACGACCCGCTCACCGATGTGCGGTATGCAGACGAAATCCTGAAGTTCTACCAGCACCTGGACCAGAAGCTCGGGACGCTCCTCGAAGCGGCAGGCCCCGAAGTCAACGTCATCCTCGTCTCCGACCACGGGTTCGGCCCGCTCTACCGAGACGTTTTCCTTAACGAGTGGCTCAAGCAGGAGGGCCTGCTCGCGACCGTGACGGTCACTCAGCCTCCGCTCCAGCGGGCCTTGCTGCGCGTGGGGCTGACGCGGCAGCGCATCTCGCACACGCTGCAGCGCATCGGCCTCTCCGCCTTTGAGCGCCGCCTGCGCACCTGGCTGGGCGACCGGAAGGAACTGCTCCCCGCCCACGACCGGGCGACATTTCCTGAAGCGGTGAACTGGTCCCGAACGCGTGCCTACAGCTTCGGCTATCACGGGCAGGTCTTTGTAAACCTGCGCGGGCGCGAGCCGCAGGGCATCGTGGAGCCGGGCGCGGAGTATGAGCAGCTCCTGGCGCGGCTGGAGGAGAAGCTGGCCGCGCTTGTCGATCCCGCGGACGGCCAGCCGGTGGTCACGCGCATGATCCGCGGGACGACGCTCTTCGGCGACGCAGTCAACACCGGCGCGCCCGATCTGGTCCTGCTCATGCGCGACCTCGCGTACATCACCCGCCAGGGTTACGAGTTCGGCGCGGTGCCGGGGGTGGTGTTCCAGCAGCCGGCCAGCTTCGAATCGGGCAGCCACCGCGAGAACGGCATTGCCGTGTTTGCCGGACCGGACTTTGCCCCGCGCAGCTGGCAGGCCCCATACAGCATCCAGGATATTGCCCCGACCATCTTGCGGCTGCTTGGCCTACCGGGCCCGGCCCACATGGACGGCCGCGTGCTGGCGGAACAACTCAGCCCTGCCGTGCGGGAAGAAACGCCGTTCGCCGCCGGCCTGCCAGCCTTGTCGCCGGAAGACACGCTGGCCGCCGGAGAGCCGGCGCTGACACCGGAAGAGGAGGAAGAATTGGCCGAAAGGCTGCGCCGGTTGGGATATTTAGGCTGAATTTGGCCGATTAACCCATAAGAGCTATTGTTTCTATGGGCGTTTTGGTGCATACTCAGGCTGCCTTAGTCTGATACACACCACAGAAGGAAGGAGCACGTTTAAGATGTCCAAGTTTAAAGGGACACGAATTGCCATCCTCGTCGTTCTGGCGCTCGTCATGAGCGTCATTGGGGCTGGCGCGGCCGGTGGGCCTCCTGGCGCGGGATTCTATTCCGGCCAGACGGTGCAGAACCTCGGCCCGGCAACCGATGTCATGGTTACATTGTATGACATGAACAACGCGGCCAACCAGCCGTCGCGGACCTGGTCCGTGCCGGAAGGCGGCGCATTCACGTTCTTCCTCAGCGACATCCCCGGCACGACCGCCGGCTTTGTCGGCTCAGCCGTGGTTTCGTCTGAGCAGGAAGTGAAGGCTGTCGTCAACGTCACCAACCGCAAATCGGGTGACTTTGGCATCGATGGCGGCACGGCTGCGGCCCAGTACCGCGGCATCTCGGATGCCAGCACCGGCACCACGCTGGTCTTCCCGCTGGCGAAGGCTGCCTTCGGCCCGAAGACCACCGCGTTCTACATCCAGAATGCCGGTACAGCGAACGCGGTCTTCACCGCCAAGTTCCTGATGGGCCCCAACCTGGACGGCTCCGGCGCGACCGAGTACACCTACGTGCTCCCCGCGGCGTTGGTCCCCGGCCAGATGGCCGTCATCTTCCCGGGTGATGCCGGCGTGCCCAATGCAAGCATCGGTTCCCTGACTGTCACCTCCGACCAGAAGCTGGCCGGCGCGATGCTCGAATACGAGACCACGACGAACCCGGCGAAGATTCTGCAGAGCACCACGGGCTTCACCGACAACGACTTCGACACCGCGGTCCTGTTCCCGGTCGTCAAGAAGCAGCTTAGTGGCCGCTCCACCGGTCTTCAGGTCCAGAATGTCGGCAACGCGGCCGTGGATGTGACCATGACCTACCGCGGCGCCGGCGGCTCCTGCCCCGCGCCGTTCAGCGCGACCGAACCGGTGCGCACGTTGCAGCCGAAGCAGTCCACGACCTATCTCGATTCGGCCCTGCTGCCTGCCGGCTGCCTCGCTTCGGCTGAGGCCACCGCGACCGGCAACATCGCCGGTGTCGTCAACGAGGCCTTCCTGCCGTGCACCGGCGCCTGCGTGCAGCGCTCCACCACTTATGCGGCCTTCCCGGCCAAGAACGCCACCGCCAAACTGGTCGCCCCGGTCTTCAAGGAGGACTTCGGCGGCAAGCGCAGCGGCATGACGATCCAGAACGTCAGCAACACCGACACGGTTGCCACGGTCGTCTTCAAGACGAACACGGCCACCTACACCCTGAACAACCTGGCGATCCCGGCCAAGCAGTCCAAGACCCTGTTGGACATGACCAACACGACGGCCTGGCCGACCGCAAACTGGGCGGGTGGCATGGGCCTGCCGGATGGCTCGCTGGCCGCTGTCACCGTGACTGCGAACCAGGCGATCATCGCCATCGTCAATGAAGCGCCGCTGGCAGGTGTTGTCCAGGACAACATCAACTACGAGGCCTTCAACGTAGCGCCCTAAGTTTCTGTAGGTGTTGAACAAGGGGAGCCGTCAGCCGATGGCTCCCCTTTTTGTCTGTTATGACTGGTCCACCAGGATGAGCGGAGGTTTCATTGATTCATCGCGCGCGTGTGTGTATCGTTGTGCTGACTGTCTTGTTGGCGGCTGCCTGCCAACCGCTCCCGCCGGCGGCCCCGACGGCTGTTGCGCCCACGGCGGAGGCCAGCGCCCTGTCTCCTATCGCGCCGCCCCCTGACGCGGCACCGGCAGGCCGGTTCGCGATCGACCGGCCCGTGCAAGCCGGTGACACCCTGGTCCAGGGCAGCGGCCTGGCCGGCACGGCCATCGCCCTATACGACTTGACTAACATGGGCATCGAGTTGGGCGGCGGCGTGGTCGGTGACGACGGGCGCTTTGCCCTTCAGGTGGCGCCGCTGACCGGCAATCTGCGCATCGGCATCCAGCTCGTCGAACAGAACGATGCCATCTGGGCTGAGAAAGCGCTGCTGGGACCGGAAGCGCTGGTCGTACCGATGGTCGGTGCATTTGTCGACACGGTGCTCGTCTCTCCCTAACCAAGCAACATGGCTTCGGATGGCTTAGAGTTAACATTTGAAATTGCTGGTCTACGCCGCGCGGTTTGGCCTCTGCCACCCGCGCGGTTATAATGGGCATGATGTTGACCCACCCTTTCCGTATCCTGATGGTTGCTCCAACCAGCTTCTTCGCGGATTACGGATGCCACGTGCGCATCCTGGAAGAAGCGCAAATTCTGCAAAAGCTGGGGCACAGCGTCACCATCGCAACCTATCACAACGGCGGCCCGGTGGACGGCCTGGACATCCGGCGCACCCTGCCCATTCCCTGGCGGCAGGATTACGAGGTCGGGTCAAGCCGTCACAAGGTCGCGTTCGACGCGCTCCTGGGACTGAAGCTCGGCGAGCTGCTGGCACGCAACCGCTTCGATGTGATTCACGCGCATCTCCACGAAGGCGCGCTGATGGGGCTGGTGTTGGGTCGCCTGTTCCGCCGGCCGGTCCTGTTCGACTTCCAGGGCAGCATGACCGCGGAGATGCTCGATCACCGCTTCTTGCGCCGCAACAGCCGCTTCTACCGGCTGCTGAACGGCCTTGAGACGTGGATCGACCGCCGCGCGCCGATTATTCTCACCAGCTCGAGCCATGCCCAACGCCTGCTGGTGGAGGAGTTCGGCTGCCAGCCGGCGCGCGTGCGCACTCTCCCCGACGCAGTCAACACAGATGTGTTTCGTCCGGCAAGCAGCTATTCTGCGCCGGAGCTCGCTGCCCTGCGGCAATCTCTGGGCATTCCTGAGGGCCGCCGCGTCATCGTCTATCTGGGCCTGCTCGCGGAATATCAGGGCACCGGCCTGCTGCTGGAAGCGTTGCGCCACATCGTGACACAGCGCCAGGATGCGCACCTCCTGTTGATGGGCTTCCCCAATGAAGCCCTCTACCGGCTGCGCGCAGAGCAGCTTGGGGTGACGGATTATGTGACCTTCACGGGCCGCGTGCCTTATCAGCAGGCGCCCGCCTACCTCGCGTTGGGCGACGTGGCCGTCTCCGCCAAGCTCAGCCTGACGGAGGGCGCGGGCAAACTGCTCAATTATATGGCCTGTGCGCTGCCAACCGTCTCCTTCGACACGCCGGTGGCGCGCGAATACCTGGGCTACGACGGCCTCTTTGCGACACGCGGTGACCCGATCAGTCTGGCAGAGCAACTCTCTCGCTGCCTCTTCCCCCCTGCCGATGCGCCGGATATCTATGTGCGGATGGGTCTGCGCCTGCGCCAGCGCGCAGTGCAGAGTTTCGGATGGGAGAAGGCCGGCCAGCAGATTCTTGACAACTATCGCGAACTCACCGGCGACATCGTGGCGCCTGCGACGTCAGTGCAGCCCTGGACGGCCAAGCCGGCCTCGCGCCGGTGATGAACCGCCCGCATCCCCTACGGCATGTGCCCATGTTGCAACCAGCCTCGCCCACGCTCTCCCGTAGCCGCGCTGCCTGGCTCGACAGGCGGTTGGAACAGGCTGCGCATCGTGTGCGGGGAGCTACGCAACAGGCCGCCGTCGATTATGCGGTGGCCGCGGCTCTGGCAGGGGCCGGACTGCTGCTCTACGTCATCACCCTCGCGCCGACGGTTACGTGGGGGGACGACGCGACCCTGCAACTGGCCGCCGTTCAGGGGCGGCTTCAGGCCAGCGCGGGCAGCCATCCCGCGTGGGTGCTGCTGGCCCACCTGTTCACGAAACTGCCGGTCGGCGACCTGGCCTATCGGGTCAATCTTGCCTCCGCCTGCGCGGCCGCCCTGACCCTGGGGCTGCTCTACCTGGCGTGCCGCGCCGCCCATGCCTCGCGCTTTGCCGGTCTGGCCGCAACAGCCGCATTCGCCGTGTCACACACCTTCTGGGCCCATGCAGTGCGGGCCGAAGTGTACACGCTGACCCTCGCAACGCTGGCCCTGGTGACCTGGGCCGCGTTGCAGTGGTGGCGGCTCGGCCAGCGCCGGTTCCTCGTCCTGACGGCCGCGGGCTGGAGCCTGGCCTTCAGCACGCACGTCCTGGCCTTGCTCTACCTGCCGGCGCTCGCCTTCCTGCTCTTGGCGCGGCGTGACCGCCTCCAGCGCCGGGACTGGGCCCTGCTGGCCGGCTCCGCGGTGCTGGCCCTGGCGCCATACGGCCTAGTGTTGTGGAACGACTATCAACGCATGGGCGGTAGCCTGCCGGACCTGGCGCGCTGGGCGCTTTTTACATTCGAAGGCTATGATTTCAGCAGCCAGATGGCCAGCTTCTCCCGCGCCACGCTCCTCAGCGATACGGTGCAGTGGGCCGGTTACCTGGGCTACCAGTTCGTCGGGCTGGGCCTGCTCCTGGCCGGCCTCGGCCTGGTGTATGCATGGCGCCGCTGGCCCCGGGGCCTGGCGAGCTTCACCGGCCTGCTGTACGCGGTGCCCGCGCTCTTTGCCTTTGCCTATCAGGTCGGTGACCGCTACGTCTTCTACCTGCCCAGTTATCTGCCGGTGGCTGTCTGGCTGGCGGCAGGCATCGATGGCTGGCAGCAGCGGCAGCAGGCGCGGGCCAACCATGACGCCGCCCTCCATGCTGGCCGCCACCGTCTTCGGTTGGCGCTGCTGGCCCTGTTGATCCTCGTGCCGGTGAGCGTCTACCGCCTCACCCCTGAGGTGATAAGCCGCCTGGGGGTACAGCGGGATGCCCGCTATGTGCCGGGGCCTAACAGCCGTTACTTCGTGCTATGGCCGCCGAAGACGAACTACTATGACGCGCGCGCCTTCGCAGAATCCGCGCTGAACAGCGCGCCGCCGGATGCGCTCTTGCTGGCTGATCCGACGCTTGCTTCGCCGATGCTCTTCTTGCAGCAAGTTGAGCGCCTGCGCCCGGATATTCGGGTGCGTTTCTGTTGTTGGGATATCGCGCAAACCCTGACCGCCGAGCCCGGCCGCCCCATCGCCCTGGCGGACAATGCGGCTGCCATCTATCCCATCGACCAGTTGCAGCGGGAATATGATATTATCCCGCACGGCTCGGTCTACTTGCTCGTGCCAGCCCGGGCTCAGGCCCTCTCAGGAACTGCACCGGATAGCAAGTAGACCGTCAAATCTAGCAACAAGGGGCACCTATATGAGGCAAGCTCTATTCTGGCGGCTGCGCCAGATTGTACATCTACTGCTGTTACTGGCATTCTTTCTCGTGCCCGCATCCACCAGTGCAGACACCGGGGATAGCGCAGGAAACGTAGAAACCGCTGCGCCCGCCGGTCCCACCGAGCCACAGGCCGCGCTGCGGTCTGTCTCCCTGCCGCTGGTCCATGGTCCGCCGCCGACAAGCTGGCGGCTGGGATATGGTTCATGGGGCACCGATATCCTTCGTTATCCCCAAGTCGCCACGCTGAAAGCCGGGTGGTATGTCAACTGGACGACCCAGGTCAAGCCGCAGCGGCCCGGCTTCATCGAATATGTACAGATGATCCGCATTCACCAGAAACTCACCTGCCCGCTGTGGTCACCAAACGCACATGACCGCACCAAATGCCCATATGCGCAGCCCTACGATTATGTGACGCTGCAAACCCGCGATGAAATCGCAGCCGCCGTCCGGGCAAATCCCCAGTCCCTTTGGCTGATCGGGAACGAAATGGACCGCCGCGACTGGCCGGGCGGCGGCCAGGATGAGATGGTGCCCGAAGTTTATGCGCGCGCCTACCGTGATATGTACCAACTGGTTAAGGGCATCGACCCGAAGGCCCGCGTCGCCATCGGCGGCGTCATCCAGGCCACGCCTCTGCGGTTGGAGTATCTGACGCGCGTTTGGGACTCCTACAAGTCGCTCTATGGCACGAACATGCCGGTGGATGTCTGGAATGTACACAACTTCATCCTGCAGGAGAAGCTCAACGACTACGGCGCGGGCATCCCACCGGGCATTCAGGCCAGCGAGGGGGTTTCCTACCCGAATGATGCGCTCTCGCACATCAACCGCCAGATTTTCGACCAGCAGATTCGCGCGTTCCGCGCCTGGATGAAGGCACGCGGGGAACAGAACAAGCCGTTGATCGTATCGGAGTACGGCGTGCTATACTCGCACGTAGCGGAGTTGAATGTGGCCGCGACCGTGCGGGACTTCATGTTGTGGAGCTTCGACTACTTCCTGAACACCAAGGACTGCTCGCTCGGCTATGCAGCCGATGAATGCCGCCTCGTGCAACGCTGGGCGTGGTATAGTCTCGACGATCCAGGGACCGAGTTCAACCGGTATGGTTCGCTGTTCAATTTCAGCACGCTCCAAATCACAACCACCGGTGTCGGCTACCGTGATTATTCTCTCTCCAGGATGGGACAACTTCGTTACGGCGCCTGGTGGTGAGAAGGCGGCGCGGGATGAACGCAGAGTTTATCTCCGCGCCTGAACATGCGCCCCTGGAGCTCTGGGAAGAGGCATCGTTTTGGCTTCGGTATCGCAACAACCGGCCGTCCGTCACGGCCACCGCCGCTCGCTGGTAGCGCATCTGCGTGAGCTGCTGCGCTACCGCGAGCTGATCTTCAATCTGACCCTGCGGGAGCTGAAGGCGCGCTATAAGAGCAGCGTCCTGGGGTTCTTCTGGAGTCTGCTCAATCCGTTGGGCATGATGCTGGTGTTCACCGTCGTGTTCACCATCATGATGCCCAACAACGCGATCAGGAACTTCCCCATATTCGTCCTGTGTGGCCTGCTGCCCTGGAACTTCTTCAGTTCGGGCATCATGTCGGGCACGAACAGCGTCGTCGCGAACGGCGAGCTGGTCAAAAAGGTGTATTTCCCGCGTGAGGTGCTGGCGATTGCCAGCACCTTCGCCAACCTCATCAACTTCCTGCTGGCGCTGATCGTGCTGTTCGCGGCAATCGCCGTCTTCCGCACTCCGTTGAGCCCGTATATCTGGATGCTGCCCATCGTGATCCTGATCCAGACCTGCTTCGTCCTGGGCATGGCCTTCATCCTGAGCACCCTCAACGTCTTCTATCGCGATACGCTCATGATCCTCGATGTCGTCATGCTGGCGTGGTTCTTCCTGACGCCCGTCTTCTACCCGATCGAGATTCTCCCGCGCAGCTATGTTCTCCTGGGAATCGACCTGGACCTGCACCGCATCATGTACGTGGCCAACCCGATGGCCTCGCTCATCAGCGCGTATCGCGACCTGATGTACTGGGGCTATCGGACGGACTTCGACTTCATCCTGCGCACGACCGTGACAGCCGTGGCGGTCCTCGTGTTCGGCTACTGGTTCTCGATCCGCTATAGCCATCGTTTCGGCGAAGAGGTCTAGCGTGAGCAACGACATCTGGCAGCCGGACGCGCCGGTCGTCAGCCTGAAGCAAGTCTCCAAGCGATTCAGACTGAACCCGGAGACCGACCGCAGCCTCGTCAGCCTGCTGCGGCGTCCGTTCAGCCGCCTGCCCTTCGTGCACCGCAAGGAGGCGGACTGGTTCTGGCCGCTGCAAGACATCACCTTTGCCATCCAGCGCGGGGAAAGCGTGGGGATCCTGGGCGAGAACGGCTCCGGCAAGAGCACCCTGCTCAAGCTGATTGCGGGCATCCTCGAACCTACTCACGGCACCATCGAAGTCCACGGCCGGATTGCGGCCCTGCTCGAACTGGGCGCGGGCTTTCACCCGGACCTGACCGGCCGGGAGAACATCTACCTCAATGGCTCGATCCTGGGGCTGGGTCGCCAGGAAATCAGCAGCTATATCGACCAGATTATCGAGTTCGCGGGCATCGGTGAGTTCATCGACGTGCCGGTCAAGCTCTACTCGTCGGGGATGCGCGTCCGGCTCGGCTTCTCCATCGCGGCCTTCGTCAAGCCGGATATCATGCTCGTAGATGAAGTCCTCGCGGTGGGTGACGAG
>JAKPQT010000602.1 GCA_029555885.1 Chloroflexota bacterium
CGCCTCGATGGACGCCAGCGCAGCCGCGATTTCCTCGTTGAAGCGGGCCACCAGGTCTGCGTTGGCCGCGGCCCATGCGCGCGTGACGAAGGGCGTCACCTGCGGGTAACCGCTGCCCGAACCGGTCAGCGTATCCCACAGCACGCGGTAGCTCAGCGAGACGTGCAGGTCGGGCTGGCCCTCGATCAGCGAGACGAACGGCTCCGGCAGGACCACCACGTCGGCCCGCCCTTGCTTCAGCAGCTCGACCGAAGACGTGAAGGGCGCATAGACGGGCCGGACATCGGTCTCCCATTGCAGGCCCGCCTGCTCGACGAAGAAGCGTGTGACCTCCTCGATGGGCGACCCCGCGAAGGGCAGGTAGACCGACCGGCCTTTCAGTTCGGTCAGGTCGTTGATCGGCTGCCCGCGCGTGACCAGGTAGGTCATACCGGCGACGTAGGAGTCGATGACCTGAACCGGTGCACCATTGTTGAACAGTTCCAGGCCTACCGACAGGCCCGTAACCAGAATATCGATCTCACCCCGCAGAAACTGGGCATTCGCCTGCGCGTGGTTGGCAAAGATGGTGACTTCTGCGCCTTCGATATGGCGCGCAGCCAGCAGGACAGGAATGGAGGCAGGTGTTGCCGGCGCATAGATCACCAGCTTGCGCGCCGGCGTCGACTCGACCAGTGGCGTCGCGGGGACCACTGGCACGCAACCGGCTGCGATGGCTAATACTATCACAAATATGGTGGTCCGGCACAACCGTTTCAGGCCCAAATTCGCTAGTTGAATCAATCGAGTGCCTCGTAACCAGGGATCGAATGGCAGTGACTATAGGATATCACTATGTGCAAAAAAACGCAAATATACTACTATGCCTGTTATCACATTCACAACACGATTGTGACGGCAGGTTGACGTCCTATCCGGCCTCACGTATACTCAAACAGTACAGAGCATTGTTGATTGGGGGGGACTATGCCGACCCAGCCTGCGAACCCACTGCAGCGCATCGCCATGTTGAGCGTGCACACCTGCCCGCTTGCCACCCTGGGGGGCAAGGAAACCGGCGGCATGAACGTCTACGTGCGCGAGCTGGCACGTGAGCTGGGCCGGCGGGGGCTGGCTGTGGATGTGTTCACCCGCTCTCAGGACCCCGCCATCCCGCGCATCAGCTATCGCCTGGGCAACCAGGCGCGCGTCATCCACCTGCCCGCGGGGCCGCAACAGCCCTACAACAAAAACCTGATCTACAATCACCTCGACGAGTTCGTGACGGGGATCCTGGCCTTTGCGCATGCCGAAAACATCCACTATGACGTGCTGCACAGCCACTACTGGCTCTCGGCCCTGGCCGCGGAACGTCTGCGCCAGGTCTGGGGCACGCCGATCGTGCACATGTTTCACACGCTGGCCCGGCTGAAGAACCAGGTGGCGCAGTCGCCCGCAGAGCTGGAGCCAGAGCAGCGCGCCATCTGCGAAGGCGAGATCATGCGCTTTGCCGACCGGGTGGTCGCTGCGACGACCCTCGAACGCGAGCAGATGCAGCAGTTGTACGGCGCGGACCCCGCCAACATCGTCATCGTGCCGCCTGGCGTGGACCTGGACCTGTTCCGCCCCGTGCCCTGCGAAGATGCGCGGACCAGCCTGGGCCTACCGCCCGACCAGCACATGATCCTGTTCGTGGGCCGCATCCAGCCCATCAAGGGGATCGACAATCTGATCCTGGCGATGGCGCAGGTCATCGAGCGCAGGCCCGCGCTGCGCTCGAAGGTCTGTCTCAGCATCATCGGCGGCGCGGGCGACCCCGCGACCGACAGCGAGCTGCTCCGGCTGCAGGCCCTCCGCGAATCGCTCGGTATCGGCGACCTGGTAACGTTCCTCGGCTCGCGCGACCAGGACACGCTCGTCAACTACTACAACGCCGCCTCGGTGGTCGTCGTGCCGTCCTACTATGAGTCGTTCGGCATGGTCGCGCTGGAGGC
>JAKPQT010000607.1 GCA_029555885.1 Chloroflexota bacterium
CGGGCGGCTCACCCAGCGCACGGCGCGCGTCCTCCGCCAACTCACGACTGCCGCAGCAATGATGAGCGGCGAGGTCAACGCAGCCACAAAGCGGTGCGTGTACTCGATGATAGCGTTGATCTGCGGAGGCGGGATGATGCGCCCGTAGCAGCCCGGCCAGTCGGGACAGCCCGTGCCTGATTCGGTCGCGCAGACGGTGCCGCCCAGGATGACGAGCAGGCAGGTCATCACCGCTGCGACGAGCAGGAGATTGCGATGGCCCCGCGTGATGCGGGCGCCGGCAGGTGCGGAAGCGGTCACGGCGTGCTCCGATAAGTGTGTTGCCCGCCATTGTACCGCAAATCTGCCCTTTCGTTCCAAACGGCACAGATGCGCCTGCGAAATCCGCCTTGTCACCCTTGTGTGGCTATGGTATCATATCAGCACAGCACTTCTGGTTGCCGGTCGCCACAGGTCAGAGAGGAAGCGCATGGAAATCGAAGCCAAATTTGCCATTCCCAACCGGCAGGTCTACCGTGACTTCCTCCGCGTGCGCCAACTGGCGGGCTTCACGCTCGTCCCCGCCGGCGCAGTCAATGTCACCGACCAATACGTCGATACCACGGATGCCCGGCTGCTCCACGCGGGCTATGCCTGTCGCCTGCGAACTGCGGGCACCGATGTTGTGGTGTCGCTCAAAGGCCTGGGGGGCGCAGAGGGCGCCGTCCACCACCGCGACGAGCAGGAGGTGCGCCTGCCCGGCATGACCCTGGACATCCACGCCTGGCCCCCCAGCCCGGCGCGTGACCTTGCCCTGCGCCTGGCCGGCGACGCCCCATTGCAGCCGCTCTTCGACCTCGAGCAGCACCGCGTCCGCGCGGATGTGATTGAACCTCCGTCCGGCGGTGGGCGCCGCGTGGCGCAGCTCAGCCTGGACGCGGTGCGTGCAGCCGTAGGCCGGCGGCCCGCGTTCTACTATGAGCTGGAGGTCGAGCTGACGGGCGACGGCACGGAGGCTGACCTGGCGCGCATTGCGGAGGAGCTGGCAGAAACTTACCACCTGGCACCGGAATCGCGCTCCAAATTCGAGCGCGGCCTGGCCGCGCTGCGCAGCCGCGGCGCGGCGGTCGAGGGCCGCCTCTCGCCCGCAGAGCAGGACGCGCTGCATGGCTGGGCAGGCCACGCCGACCCCGAGCTGGCCCGCCGCGCTGCGGTGGTACTGGCGTGGGCCGAGGGGCTGCCGACACGGGATATCGTGGCGCGCAGCGGTCTCTCTGCCGGCCGGGTGCGGTTCTGGGTGCGCGCGTTCCGCGAGCGGCGGATGCGTGTGTTTGAAGAGGATGACAGACAAGAGACGACGGACACTGGCAAACCGGCGTCCGCTGACCAGAGACCGAAGACAATCCCCAAGGTGACGGACGGGCAACCGGCACAGCCCCGACGAGGCCGCGCCGCACGTGCCGAACCGCAGGCTCAGGCTGCACCTCCGCGAGAGAGTCCGCGCCCTCCCGACAAGCGCCAGGGCCTGCCGACTGTGCTGGCCTTCTGCCGATTGCACCACGTAGACCTGGCCCATGCGCGCCGAGTGGCGGCACATGCGGACCGACTCTTCATGCTCCTCCGGTCCCGCCACCGCCTGCCCCGCAAGCGGCGCAAGCTGCTGAAGCAGGCCGCGCTCCTCGTCACTGTGGGGGCCCAGGCGGACCCGGAACGCCCGCACTGCGCGGGCCGGGACCTGATCCTTGCCCAACCCTTCCACCGGGTTCCGACCGCTGACCGGCTGCTGCTGGCCTGTATCGTCGCGTTTCAGGGCCGCAAGGTCAAGCCGGAGCGGGAACCCACGATGGCGGCGCTGGAGCCGAAACAGCGCGACCAGGTGTTGCGACTCGCCGCGCTGCTGCGCGTGGCGGAGGCCCTGGATTTCTCCCGCTCTCAGACGACCGAAATCACCGGCGCGGAGGACGCAGACGCGGCCAGTTGCGAAATCCAGCTGGCAGGCCCGTCCGCTGAGGTGGATGCGCTGCAGGCAGCCGAACGAGCCGACCTGTGGCGCCGGCTCTTCGACCAGGAGCTGCTGTTCGAACCGGTCGGCGCGGAACCGGCCGCCAAAGCTGCGGGCCAGCTCGTGCCGGCTAGCCAGGTTCCGTCGACGGCCACAGCTCCCCCGGCACAGGGGCCAGTTGCGGAAGAGCTGATCGCCGGCCAGCCGGAGCCGCTGCTGCCGGACGAGCCGATGAGCGAGGCCGGGCGCAAGCTGCTCCGGCTCCACTTCGGACGGATGCTGGCAAACGAGGCCGGCACCCGCGCCGGAGAAGACATCGAAGCCCTGCACGACATGCGCGTCGCAACGCGACGCATGCGCGCGGCCTACGGCGTCTTTGCCGAATACTTCGACGAGGCCGTGCTCGATCCCTTCAACAAGGGCCTGCGCCGCACGGGCCGCAGCCTCGGCGCGGTCCGTGACCTGGATGTGCTGCTCGAAAAGGCGGAGGCCTAC
>JAKPQT010000617.1 GCA_029555885.1 Chloroflexota bacterium
TGCTGCCGCGCCTGGTGAGCGCGGAACTCCGCAGCGCCTCGCCGGTCCCGACATCGACCAGCCTCAGGTTGAGCGTGTAGGTGCTCCCCACGAGCCCGACCGAACCCATGACCATCTGGTCGATGCCCAGGATGCGACCGATCTCGACCGCGCATTCACTGCCGTCGCAACTGGTCTTCTGGAACGACTGTTCCTGCAGGATCTTGACCATCTGGCTGCGTTCCATCACGCGCACGCGGCCCGACTGCTGGAGCTTGGCCGCCAGATTATCGGCGATGGCCGCCGCGTCCGAAGCGCTCACGCCGTTGGAAGCCAGGCCGCTGACCGCGAGCATGGGCTTGCGGTTGGGCTGGGCCTGTGCCGCCGGTGATGCACCCATATCGGGTTGCGCAGGCTCGGAGGTCTGGGCATGCAGAGCCAGCGAGGCGGAGAGAATGAACGCCATGCTTCGCATAGATGGAAGAGGCATGATGCGATGTCCTTCGTGAAGGCGGGAGCTGATCTATGGGATACAATGTATTCTCAAACTTCCCCACCGCGCGTTCCGCACTTTTCTCGAGACAGCAATCCCGACGCCCCCCCCCTGCAACGTTCGGACATCGACTGGTTCGTCAGGATGAACCACCGCCCCCCCGTTTTCGTTGTATCATTTCCCTCATGCACACTGCTCGCTTCCAGGTCCGTGACGCCGTCGCCCTCCGCGCGACCCGCATCGCCCTGGCCGCCAGCGCAGCCGCAACCGCAGCAGCAGCCGCACCCGGCTGACCGCCTCCGGCATCGTCTTTCCCAACGCGGGGACGTCGGCCAGAGGCGGTCGACGTCCCTTTTTTCTTCTTTTCAGCCTCAAAACCACATCAGGAGCGCTCCCATGAAGCCGCATCGCATCAGCCCCAGCTCCCGCCTCGAAGGCGTGAAGTACGAGATCCGCGGACCTCTGGCCCGCCGGGCCGGGGAACTGGAGAAGGCCGGCTACGAGATCGTCAAGCTCAACATCGGCAATCCCGGCGCGTTCGGCTTCCGCGCTCCCGAGACCATGCGGCTTGCCATGATCGAGAACCTGCGGGAGGCCGACGCCTACAGCCATCAAAAGGGCATCTTCCCGGCGCGCGAAGCGGTCGTGATGCAGCAGCAGAGCCGCGGCATCATGGATGTCACGTCCGAAGACGTGTTCATGGGCAACGGCGTGTCGGAGCTCATCCTCTCGTGCCTTTCGGCGCTCCTGGAAACCGGCGACGAGGTGCTGCTGCCCAGCCCCGACTACCCGCTCTGGACGGCCGCCACGGTGCTGCACGGCGGCAAGGCGGTGCACTACCCCTGCCGTCCCGAGAACGGCTTCGTCCCCAGCGTGGACGAAATCCGTTCGATGGTCACGCCGCGCACGCGCGCCATCGTGGTCGTGAACCCCAACAATCCCACGGGCGCGGTGTACCCGCGCGCGGTGCTGGAGCAGATCGCGCGGCTCGCGGAGCGGCAGGGCCTCGTGCTGCTGTGCGACGAGATCTACGACCAGATCACCTACGACGGCGCGGTCGCGGTGCCCATGGCCACGCTGGCTCACGACACGCTGTGCATCACGATGTCCGGCCTCTCGAAGGTCTATCGCGCCTGCGGTTATCGCGTTGGCTGGGCCGTG
>JAKPQT010000627.1 GCA_029555885.1 Chloroflexota bacterium
TGCCGAGCGACTCCTGGTTCCCGATTGCGGTCCACGCGCACGAGCCGGAGACGGTCTACGTGGTGCCCATCAAGAGCGACTACGAGCACTATCCGCCGGAGGGTAAACTGCGCGTCTATCGCAGCCGGACGGGCGGCAACGAGTGGGAGGCACTCACGAATGGGCTGCCGCAGAGCGACTGCTACGTCAACATCCTGCGGGAGGCGATGGCGGTGGACTCGCTGGACGCGTGCGGCATCTACTTCGGGACAACAGGCGGCCAGGTCTACGCGTCCGCCGATTCCGGCGATACCTGGACGGCGATTGCGCAGAACCTGCCGGCGGTGCTGTCGGTCGAAGTGCAGACGCTGCCATGATGCGCGTCGTGCTGCCGCCCCATCTGCGCATCCTCGCGCAGACCGGCCGCGAGGTTGAGCTGGAGGTGAAGGGTGAGGCGACCATCAGCGCCGTGCTGGACGCGCTCGAAGCTGCCTATCCCATGCTGCGCGGGACTATCCGCGACCAGGTAACGCGCAAGCGCCGGCCGCTCATGCGGTTCTTCGCGCTTAAGCGCGACCTGTCGCATGAATCGCCGGACGCGCCGCTGCCCGACGCGGTCGCGAGTGGCGCGGAGCCGCTGTGGATTGTGGGCGCGATTGCAGGCGGGTAAGTGCGCCGCAGCCGTCAACGAATGGCGCTGCGGCGCCGAAACAAATAAACGAATCGTGGTCCGGTGGGGCAATTCGCTTATTCGTTTCGTATTCGTTGACGGCCGCGCCAACTATCCAGCCTTGCGTGTAAGACCTTACTTCGTGGCCGGTTGTACGCTCTTCGCCGCCGCCTTCCTGGGCCGCAGGTAGGCGAACCAGTAGACCAGACCCACCATCCCTGCGCCGCCGACGATGTTGCCGAGCGTCACCGGAATCAGGTTGTTGATGAAGAAGTTCCCCCAGGTCAGCTTGCTGAACGTATCGATGGTAATGACCGGGTCGGCCTTCGCCAGCGCGTCGGCCAACCAAAACGTCTGCGGCGCGAACTGCTTGATGAACAGGCCCATCGGGACGAAGTACATGTTGGCCACGCTGTGCTCGAAGCCTGCGGCCACGAACATGCTGATGGGGAAGATGATCGAGAGAATCTTGTCGGTCGTGGTGCGCGCGCTGTAGCACAGCCACACGGCCATACAGACCAACGCGTTACACATAACGCCGAGGAAGAAAGCCTGAACCGGGTCGAGCGCCACTTTCGCATTGGCGATATTCAATGCAGTCAGCCCCAACAAGCCCTTATTGAACATATACTGCTTCGCCAACAGCATGATGACGGCCGTGCCGATGGAGCCGACGAAGTTCCCCAGGTAGACGATGCCCCAGTTGCGCAGCAGCAGAGCGCTGGACACTTTGCCGTTGGCCCATGCCATGACGATCAGATTGTTGCCGGTGAACAGTTCTGCACCGGCCACGATCACGAGGATGAGGCCGAGGCAGAATACCAGGCCGCCTAGCAGACGGTTCAGGCCGTAAGGCAGCGCCGCACCACCCGCCCAGACGGTGGTCGCATAAATGGCTCCGGCCGCGATGAAGGCGCCAGCCAGGACGGCCAGGGCAAACATCGTGCCGAAATCCAATTGCGCCTTGCGAATGCCGATTGCTTCGGCTTTCGCGGCCATCTCCGGCGGCAGCAGAGCGTCAACATTAATCTCGCCGTTTGCCATATACTTGTCTCCTTCAAGTGAAATTTGGAGCGGATTTTAACACAATTAAGGAACGTAGCATAGGGCCTTGTGCCCGTCCCGTCCGGGTGCCCACAAGGGGCTACACTACGTCCCTCGAAAATTCTAACAGTTCTCGCACACGCCGTCGGGCGGCAGCTTGATCACCTTGACCGCGCTGACCTTGAAGCCCGGAATCTTGGCAACCGGATCGAGTACTGCGGCGTTGGTCAGCAAGTTGGCCGCGCTCTCTGCAAAGTGGAAGGTCATAAAGACCACGCCGGGCTGTACCTTGTCGGTAATCTGGGTCTTGACGTTGACCTGTCCGCGGCGGCTTTGCACCTGTACCAGCTCATCTGCCGCGATACCCAAGCGAGCGGCATCTTCCGCGTGCATTTCGATGTAGCCTTCCGGTGCAATGGCGGAGAGGCCGCTGGAGCGCCGGGTCTGTGTGCCCGTGTGATAGTGCCAGAGAACGCGACCGGTGGTCAGCAGCAGCGGGTATTCCTCGTCCGGCAGCTCCGGCGACGGCAGCCAGTCGACGGGCGTGAATTTACCCAGTCCGCGGGTGAACTTGCCAACGTGGAGGATGGGCGTGCCGGGATGGCTTGCATCCGGGCAGGGCCACTGCAGGCCTTTCGGGCTGTGCGCCAGCCGGCCCTGGCGGATGCCGCCGTAGCTCGGCGTGACGGCCGCGATTTCGTCCAGTATCTCCGCCGGGTTCATATAGTCCCAGCCGCCGTGCGGAGCCGTCGCAACGGCCTCGGCCTGGCCGGTCAGTGCCAGCGTGCGCGCCCCGAGCTCCGCCAGGATCTCCCAATCGGGCCGGCTCTCGCCCAGGGGCGTGAGCGCTCGCTGGATCGGCTGGACGCGACGCTCGCTATTCGTGAAGGTGCCTTCCTTCTCCGCGAACGATGCACCGGGCAGGATGACGTCGGCGAGCTGCGCTGTCTCGGTCATGAAGATGTCCTGGACGACCAGGAAGTCGAGCGACTCAAGGCAGCGACGCACGTGGTTGAGGTCGGGGTCGGAGAGCATCGGGTTTTCGCCGAAGACGTACATCGCCCGCACCTTGCCATGCTCCGCTGCGTTCATCATCTCGACCACGGTCAGCCCCGGCTTGTCCGCCGGCGGTACTGCGCCCCACGCCGCCTCGAACTTCTTGTGGCTCGCCTCGAGCGCAACGTTCTGGTAGCCGCTGTAGACATTGGGCAGGCCGCCCATGTCGCACGCGCCCTGCACGTTGGATTGCCCGCGCAGCGGGTTGACGCCGCCGCCCGGTACGCCCATGTTGCCCAGCAACATCTGCAGGTTCGCGCAACTCATGACATTGCCCACGCCGGAGGTGTGCTGCGTGATGCCCATCGCATACATGAGCGCGCCGGGTTTCGTCGCGGCCATCAGCCGGGCCGCCTGGCGAATCTTATCCGCCGGCACACCCGTGATGCCTTCCACATATTCGGGCGTATATTCGGCCAGTTTCGCCTTGAGTTCCTCGAAGCCCTCTGTGCGCGCCGCCACGAACTCCTTGTCGTACAGGTCCTCGGTGATGAGGACGTTCATCAGGCCGTTCAGCAGGGCAGTGTCCGTGCCCGGGCGGTGGCGCAGATGGATGGTTGCAAACTGCGTGATCGGGATGCGCCGCGGGTCGGCCACGATGAGCGGGACGCCCCGCTGCTTGACCGCCTGCCGCAATTGCATGCCGAAGACGGGATGCTGCTCGGTCGTGTTGGAGCCGATGATGAACAACAGCTTCGCCTGCTGCGCGATGTCCTCAAAGGTGTTGGTCATGGCCCCGGAGCCGAAAGAGGTCGCCAGACCGGCGACAGTGGAGCTGTGTCACAACCGCGCACAGTGGTCTATATTGTGCGTCTGGAGCACCTGCCGGGCCAGCTTCATCATGAGGAAGTTCTCCTCATTGGTACAGCGGGCCGAGCACAGTGCGGCGAACGCATCACCACCGTGCGCCTCCTTGGTCTGTGCGAGTTTGCGGGCGACCGTGTCGAGCGCCTGGTCCCAGGAGACCTCGACCCAGTCCGCCGCAGGATTAGGTTCCCTGCCATTCTCGTTTTTGGGCTGGTGCAGCGAGGGCTTCTCCCCGCCTTCCACCAGGTAGCGCCGCATCAACGGCTTGCGCAGCCGGTCAGCGTGGTTGACGTAATCATAGCCAAAGCGACCCTTGACGCAGGTAAACCCGTGGTTGGCTGCGCCGTTTGCGCCCGTGACCTTGACAATCTCGTTGCCCTTGACGTGGAGGGTGATCTTGCACCCGACGCCGCAGTACGAACAGACCGTCTCCACTTGTTTAAGCTGGTACGCGCGGCCCTTGCCGATGCTCTGTTTGGGCCAGAGGGCCGCCACCGGGCAGACTTCGACGCAGCTCCCGCAAAACTCGCACGGGCTGTCCTCCATCGTGGAGTCCATACCGAACGCGATCTTGGCGTTGAAGCCGCGGTAGACCACGCTGATGGCCTCGACGCCGTTGATGTAGTTGCATGCGCGCACGCAGCGCCGGCAGAGGATGCATTTGTTGCGGTCCACCTGGATGAACGGGTTGGGGTCATCGATGGGCCATGCATGCTTGCGGCCGCCGGCGAACACATCGTCTCTGACCTGGTACTCGTACGCCAGGTCCTGCAAGCGGCAATCACCCGTCGCCTCGCACGTCATGCAGTCGAGGGGGTGATCGGAGACGATCAGCTCCAGCGCGAACTTGCGGGCCTCCAGCACGCGCGGTGTGCGGGTGTTGACGACCATTCCTTCGGTCACGGGATAAGTGCAGGCCGGTTGAAGATTGCGCTGTTTCTCGATCTCAACGAGGCAAACACGACAGGCGCCTTCGGGCGGCAGCGCCGGATGATGACACAGGACGGGAATCTCGATCCCCGCCGCGGCTGCGGCCTCGTAGACCGTCTGCCCTGCCTGTGCCTGGATTTTGTGTCCGTCAATTGTAATATTTACAGGCGCCATAGACCTGTTCTCCTGTGGGAAAATCCTGTAAGCGAGGGCTTCGATAGGGGATCACAACACAAGCCCCAACAATTGTAAATTACTTCACATACAGACGCAAAATCAGCAACGGAACCAGGGGTTATGGTCGAGGCAACCTCAAGCCGTTGCTGCTCCAGCATACCCGATGTTGCCGCACCGGCCTATGACATTCGTCATCTCACTCGCGATAGTGCGCGCCCATGCTGCGCTTGTTTTCCCAGGCGGCTTGGGCTACGATGAGTGCGGTGTGCGCAGCATGGCGGAGCCCGATGAGTTCGTCGGTCAGGCGGCTGCGGCGGTAGAAGTGGACGATCTCCGCCTCAAGGTGGCGCAGTTCGCTGAGCGCACGGTTCAGCCGATTCGTCGTGCGGATGAGCCCGACATAGTTCCACATGATGTGCTTGATGGCGCTCATGTCCTGGTGGATGAGCGCAGGGTCGGGCGGCTCCAGCCCGGCGGCCACCCAGGGCGGGATATCATCCGGATCGGGCGCGCGCCGTTCGGTCAGGCAGCGGCCGATATCTTCCGCCGCGCGCACACCCCACACCAGCCCCTCCAGCAGCGATGTACTCGCCAGTCGGTTGGCGCCGTGCAGGCCGGTGCAGGCGACCTCACCGACCGCATACAGGTCAGCCAGGGTCGTGTGGCCCCAGGCATCGACCCACACGCCGCCGCACGAATAGTGCGCCGCGGGGACGACCGGCACGAGGTCGTCGGCGATGTCCACGCCGTAGCGCAGGCAGCTCTCGCGGATGGTGGGAAAGTGCGACATGATCTCAGCGCGCGGGATGTACGAGCGCAGGTCCAGGTAGACATGCGTCAGCCCGCGCGCCAGCATCTCCCGGTGGATGCTGCGGCTAACGATGTCGCGGGGCGCCAGATCCTTCCATTCCGGCGCATAGTTCTGCATGAACGGCTCGCCGTTCGCCAGCACCAGCCGCGCGCCGGCCCCGCGCACCGCCTCGGAGATGAGGTAGTTGGGTGCCCCCTCCTGGTGGAAGGTCGTCGGGTGGAACTGCACGAACTCCATATTGATGAGCCGCGCGCCGGCCTGCCACGCCATCGCCACGCCGTCCCCGCGCGCGCCGGCCGGATTGCTCGTCCGCAGGAAGATCTGGCCCAGTCCACCTGTCGCGAGCACGGTCTTGCGCGCCAGCCAGCGCTCCACCTCGCCGCTGGCCTGGTTGAACAGGTATGCGCCGACGCATGACAGCGGATCGTACACCGTCAGCCGGTTCAGCGCGTGGTGCGCGGGAGTGAGCAGGTCGACAGCCGTGCAGCCCGTCAGCAGGGTCACGTTCGGGTGCGCCTGCAGCGCGGCGGTGAGCGCACGTTGGATGGCCTCGCCCGTGTGGTCGGCTACGTGGAGGATGCGCGGCAGCGTGTGGCCGCCCTCGCGCACAAGCGACAACGTGCCGTCCGCGGCCCGGTCGAAGTCCACGCCGGTCCGGTCCAGGAGCACCTGCTCGACCGCCACCGGCCCTTCCTCGGCCAGCGTCATGACGGCCGGGGGGTTGCAGTGGCCGTCGCCTGCACGCGTGATATCCGCGGCGAGCGAGGCGGGGCTGTCCGGATTGCCGCGATAGATGATGCCGCCCTGCGCGTAGAAGGTGTTGGTTTCCTCGGGCGTGTCGGCGCGCGTAACTACGGTGACCTGCACGCCCTGGTCTGCAAGGCGAAGGGCAGTGGTCGCGCCGGCGATGCCGCTGCCGATGACGAGGACGTCGGTGACATTAAGTTCGGGCATGGGGCCTCTGGGTAACGGTTACAGGTTGGAAGGTTGCAGGTTCGCAGGTTACCGGTTGCATGTTGGATGTGGCGCTGATGTGCTTGTGCTATAACGGAATCAACTTTCAACCTTCAACCTTCGAACCTGCAACCCTCTTCAGCGAATCATCCGATATGCAACATGCGCTCGACCGCCCGGTACGCGCGCACGCGGATGTCCTCCGGCACGTCGATGACGTATTGGGTGTACAGGAGCGAATCGCGCGTCATCTCCAGCGTGATCTGGCCCATGTGCGGGCAGCGCACGCTGCACAGCCGGAGCATTTCCTTGTCGGGATTTGCCGCGGCCACATTCTCGCCCATCGAGCACTCGGTCAGCAGCAGATAGTGCGGCGCCTTGGTCTGCTCGACGTAGCGGATCATGGCGTTGGTGCTGCCGGAGAAGTCGGAGGCCGCGACGACCTCGGGGCTGCACTCCGGATGGGCCAGGATGACCACGTCGGGGAACTGGGCCCGCACGTTCGCGATGTCGGCCACGTTGAACTGCTCGTGGACCTCGCAGCGGCCGTTCCAGCCGACCATGTCGTACTCCATGTCAGTATCGGCGTGGAGTTGGCCATTGGGCAGGCGCGTCGGGAAGATGATGTGCTTGCCCGTCTCGCGGGCCACGTTCCGCGCCAGATATTCGTCGGGCAGGAAGATGACAGTTTGCGAGCCGAGCGACTCGACGACCGCGGCCGCGTTGCCAGACGTGCAGCAGATGTCGCTCTCGGCCTTGACATCGGCATACGTATTGACGTAGGTGACGACCGGCACGCCGGGGAAGCGGGCCTTGAGCGCGCGCACGTCATCCGCCGTGATGCTGGCGGCCAGGGAGCAGCCCGCCTTGAGCGAGGGCAGCAGGACCGTGCGCGAGGGATTGAGGATCTTGGCCGTCTCGGCCATGAACCGGACGCCGCAGAAGACGATGATGTCCCGGTCGGTCGCAGAGGCCTTCCGGCTCAGGTCCAGCGAGTCGCCCACGTAATCGGGGATGGTGTGAAACAGGGCCGCCTCCATGTAGTTATGGCCCAGGATCACGGCGTTGCGCGCCACCTTGAGCTGGTTGATTTCGTGGGCCAGCTCCGCTTTGACGCGCAGCTCGAACGCCGGGGTGTAGTCGCCCATGCGTGCAGCGAGGTCCCGGTAGATATCGTCAACCGACTGCCCGGTGCGGTCGGTGGGTTGGAGTGTCGGCATGTGTCCCTCTTATGGGTCGCAGGTTCAAAGGTTGAATGTTGAAGGTTGGCTGTAGCGTTGATGTGCTGCACCGGCGGCAACCTTCAACCTTCAACCTTCAACCTTAAAACCTTCAACGTCCAAACTGATGTCCAGCGCGACGACGGAATGCGTGAGCGCGCCGACCGAGATGTAGTCTACGCCCGTCCTGGCGATGGCGGCCACGGTGTCCAGGTTGACGCCGCCGGAGGCCTCCAGCGGCACGCGCCCCCCGGCCAGCCGGACGGCGGCAGCCATAGTGTCCAGGTCCATGTTGTCCAGCATGATGCGGTCCACGGGCGGGTGGAGCGCCAGGGCCTCGCGCAGTTGGTCGAGCGTCGTGACCTCCACCTCGATGGGCCGGCCGCGCGTGTCCAGGCTGCGCACGCGGCGCACTGCCTCGCTCAGCCCGCCCACGGCCGCAATGTGGTTATCCTTGATGAGCGCCATGTCGTACAGCCCGGTCCGGTGGTTCTGCCCGCCGCCGAGCCGCACGGCCCACTTGTCCACCAATCTCAGGCCGGGCACGGTCTTGCGCGTGTCGAGAATCACCGCGTGCGTGCCGCTGACCGCGTCGACGTAGCGCCGCGTCGCCGTGGCGATCCCCGACATGCGCTGCAGGAAGTTGAGCGCGGTGCGCTCGCCCGTCAGCAGCGCCCGACCCGGTCCGGCCACCTCTGCAAAACGCTGGTCCCGCTGGAGCGGGTCGCCGTCACGGACGTGCGCCGTAAAGACGACCGCCGGGTCGAGCTGCCGGAAGACCTCGCGAGCCACCTCGAGCCCCGCCACGATGCCGCCGGCCTTCGCCAGGAATACGCCGTGGAGCCGCGCGTCCGCCGGGATCGTGCTGAGCGTGGTCAGGTCGCCGTCGCCGATGTCCTCGGCCAGCGCGCCGGCGATGATGCGCTCCAGGTCGGTCATGTCGATATGCTGCATGACTGCTCCGTGTATGCTCACCGCGAAGGCGCGAAGAGCACAAAGGTTCGGCAAACTGAGGCCCTTAGCGCACTTCGCGTCTTTGCGGTTCATGTCCGTACTACCGGTCGTTAATCTACCACAAAACCCCCCACGTGCTATAATCCCCGCATGTACAATACCACCTATCCGGAAGTGAACAGCCTCCTGGCCGACCTGCTGGCGGAGCATTGCCGCGTGCTGGGCGACCAGTTGACCGGCCTGTACCTGTTCGGCTCGCTGGTCAGCGGCGACTTCGATCCCGCGCGCAGCGACGTGGACCTGCTCGCCGCGTTGGCCGATGACCTGGATGCTGGGACGATGGAGCGGCTGCGCCTGTTCCACGACGACCTGGCTGCCCGCTATCCGGCCTGGGCGGGACGCATCGAGGTGCTCTACCTATCGCTGGAGGGGCTACGCGTCTGCCAAACGACGCCGCACCTGGGCGCGGTCATCAGCCCAGGCGAGCCGTTCCACCCGCGCGAGCTGAACCGGGACTGGGTGCTCAACTGGTACATGATCCGCGAGGTCGGGGTGACGCTGTACGGGCCGCCGCCGCAGGCTGTGATTCCGCCCATCAGCCGGGACGAGTTCATCCAGGTCGTGCGGGAGCACCTGAACTGGTGGCGCGGGGCGATCCTGGAGGGGGATGAGATCGAGAACCGGCGGGGTGCGCAGGCGTACGTGGTGCTGACGATGTGCCGGGCGCTCTACTCGCTGGCGCAGGGCATGCAGGCATCCAAGCCGGCGGCCGCGACGTGGGCGGCCGCGACGTACCCGGAGTGGGCCGGGCTGATCGCACGCGCACAGGACTGGCGGCTGAACCGGAGTGACGACCCGCTGGACGCGGCGGACCTAGCGGAGGTGCGTGCGTTTGTTGAGTTTACGATCGGGCAGGCGGGTTCAGGCACCACGTGATACGTGTTAATCCGCCCATCCTCGTATGCCATTAGCGAGCCGCACAAGCTCTTGCGGGTAGATAGGCACAATTCAGAGAGCACGACGCCAGCGCTTGCCATCATACTCGATTAGTCCCTGCCGCTTGAGAGACTGTTGAGCATTGCGAACGTAGTGTTTCCACCTTTTGCCGAAGTGAACTTCACCGATTACACGGTCAATCGAGTCATCACAGAGATCAGGGTGAATCTGTTGCACGAATGGGTGTAACTCAGCCGTTGTTAGCGGGCCTTTTTGCTCCAACAGATACAGGATAGTGTCAGAAAAGATACCGTGAGTTGTCTTTCCTTGTGCGCGAATCCTTAATAGCTCTAGCCTCGCTTGTGCCGTACGTGCCTCGAATTCCGTCCTCAGATTCTTGCTGATGGATCGCGTAGCTCGCTGTTGAACTATCTTCAAGTCCTCAGTAGCGGATGCCAAAGCTTCCAAAGTCTCGAACGATACCTTGCTTCCCAGTAATGCATACCGGGTAATATCCTCTGTTAATGTGGCTACCAATGGGGAATTGCGCATGAGAACGCCATATTCATAGTTGACGGTGAGGCCGGCAGCCGTCAGATTACCGGACGAAATGATCGCAGTTCGAGCATCTGCGACATAAACTTTGGCATGGAGACCGGGCAAGTAGGTTACTATGGTGCCTGGTAGAGAAAAGACCAGGTCCCGAAGAGCGCAGATATCAAGAGAACCGCTCAATAGATTGTCTACGGCTAGATTTGTCAGAACGCTAACGCGAACACCGCTGTTTGATGACTTTGCATGGAGGATTTGGGCGATCTTCGTCAAAGGCTGTCTGCCCAAGTACGGTGACACAAGGAGCAACTGTTCCTCTGCCGACTCTACAAGATCATAAAGCGACGAGGCCCAGGGTGAAGTCACGACTTGTACAGAAGCGGTGGGTTCGCCAAACATACCTTGTCTCCGAAAGCCAAAGCTGTGTAGCCCTTTGGTGCATCCGGCAGGGAAGAGACATTACATAATAGGACGGGTGGGACTCGAACCCACACGGGCTGTTCACCCCTCGGTTTTTAAGACCGATGCGTATGCCATTTCGCCACCGTCCCCAACCCCTAGTGGGTGGGTATGCCGTCTACCCCTACCGGTTGTGGTTTGGGCCTAA
>JAKPQT010000644.1 GCA_029555885.1 Chloroflexota bacterium
TCCTCATGTACCGGGACCGGGACTTCGACCGGGAGCACGCACTGCTCACGCATGCGGCCACCCTCATCCAGGACCTGGAACTGGAGACGCTGTTCGCGGCCATGGCACGCGGCGATCGTTTCCTGTACGATATCGTCAGGACGGCCGTCCTCGCTGGAGACAGCGACCTCTCCACGATTCTATACAGACAGGCTATCGTCAAAGACAGCCTGCAGCATGCTGCGGTGATCAGGGAGATTTATGCAGTTACGGTAGAATCAGACCGGAGGAAGCATGACCGGTGGCTGGGCATCTTTGGCCGCCATCCCAGCGGCATCCTCTCCGGCTCCGTCAACCTGCTGGAGATGTATGTCGAGCTCCTCGGCAGGCTCAAACGCATTGCCGACGAATATGCCGGACAATTCCAGTCCGAAGGCTTCAGCCGCTTCTTCAGCATGATCCAGCAGGAGCTTGACGACGAGTACTTTGCCAGCATCCAGACACACCTCAAGGCGCTGCGGTTCCGCAGCGGCGTCCTGATGAGCGCCAGGCTGGGCCAGGGCAATGAAGGGACCGGCTATGTCCTGCGCAAGCCGAATGACCCGGATGGGCACTGGCTGAAGCGCATCCTGCCCACGGGCGGCCCGGTCTACACTTTCAGCATCCATCCGCGCGACGAACACGGCGGCCGCGCGCTGGCAGACCTGAAAGACCGGGGCCTGAACCTGGTGGCGAATGCCGTAGCTCAATCTGCCGATCACGTCGACAGCTTCTTCAAGATGCTCAGAATCGAGCTGGCGTTCTATGTCGGCTGCCTGAACCTGCATGAGCAACTGGCACAGTGGGGCAGCCCGACCTGCTTCCCCGTGCCCCTGACGGCCCAGGAGCGCCGGCATACTTTCACCGGTCTCTACGATGTCTGCCTGGCCCTGGTCAAGCAGGAGAAGGTCGTCGGCAACGATGCGGACGCGGACCGGCGGAACCTCGTGATCATCACCGGCGCAAACCAGGGCGGCAAGTCCACCTTCCTGCGGAGCATCGGCCTGGCCCAACTGATGATGGAGTGCGGCATGTACGTGCCAGCCGAGTCCTTCAGCGCCAATCTCTGCCAGGGCCTTTACACGCACTACAAACGGCAGGAAGACGCAACGATGAAGAGCGGCAAGCTGGACGAAGAACTCAGCCGGATGAGCGAAATCGCAGATGGGCTGCGGCCGGATGCTATGGTATTGTTCAACGAATCCTTTGCCGCAACCAACGAACGAGAAGGCTCCGAGATTGCCTCACAGATCACGCGCGCGTTGCTGGAGAGGCATATCAAAGTCTTCTTCGTCACCCATCAATATGAGTTCGCCCACCGTTTCCATGATGGGTATCGAGAGCGCACCCTGTTTCTGCGGGCCGAAAGACAGACTGACGGGAGCCGTACGTTCAAGCTGAAACCCGGGGAACCGTTACAGACCAGCTACGGCCCGGACCTGTATCAGACTATCTTCAAGAGCAATGACGAGGAGTAAAGGATCGGATATGCCTGAATTCGTGTGGATCGGCATCGGTGGTTTTGTGGGTGCCAACCTCCGATATCTCGTGCAGACCTGGACCGCGGAGCGCTGGGGTGCCAGCTTTCCGTACGGCACGCTGCTGGTCAACGTGACAGGCAGCTTCATCCTGGGCCTGCTCATCACCCTGGTTACCGAGCGCGTGGCAATTGCACCGCACTGGCGCGCCGGCATGGTGGTGGGCTTGCTCGGCGGCTATACCACTTTCTCTTCGTTCACGGTCGAGACGCTGAGCCTGGTTCAAGCGGGTCGCTGGCTGCCCGCGGGGCTGTACCTGGCCGGCAACGTGGGATTGGGCCTGATATTCGCCTTCCTGGGCGTCATCCTGGCACGGGCCTTGTGAGGTGCACGATGGAAATCATCGGAACTGCTTCGAAAGTAACAATTTATATCGGCGAAAGCGACCGACATGGGAACAAGCCGCTTTACATGGCAATCCTCGAGCTGCTGAAGGCCGAAGACTGCGCAGGGGCAACGGTCGTGCGCGGCCTGGCCGGCTTCGGCGCGCACAGCCGCATCCGCACCGCCACCATCGTGGACCTGGCCGCGGATCTCCCTCTGATCGTCCAGTGGGTGGATGATCCCGCACGAGTTGCCCGTGTCATGCCACGCCTGGTCGAGATGGTGACCGAGGGCCTGATTACGTGCGAGGAAGTCGAGGTGCTCACTTACGGCCATCGCGAGTTACGCGCCCTGCACGCAGCCGCACCCGTTCGGGACGTAATGAGCCGCGAAGTGCGCAGCGTCACCGCCGACACGCCCGTAGCCGAGGCCATCGAGATGCTGATCGGCAAGGTCTACCGCGCGCTGCCAGTGGTGGACGCAGAGCGCCGGGTCGTCGGCATCCTGACGGACGGCGACCTGCTGGCGCGACTGGACCTGCCGGACGCCAGCCTTCAACGGGCACTCACGGAAGCTGAACTGAACCGGGAATTGGCTCTGCTGCGCGACAGCGGTCAGACAGTTGCAGACCTGATGGTCAGCCCTGTCATCACAGTAACCGAAGATGCGCCGATTGCCGATGCCGTCCGCGTGATGACCGAGCGCGGGATCAAGCGTCTGCCTGTCGTTGATCACAAGGGTCAGCTCGTCGGCATGGTCAGCCGGGTGGATGTGCTCCGCGCCCTGGCCCAGCCGCCCATGCGCGAGGCCAGCGAACGCACACCCCAGCCCGGCACGCATGCGAAAGTCGCAGATGTCATGCTCACCCAGGTACAGACCGTGCGCAGCGATGCAAAGCTGAACAAGATCGTCGAGCTCCTCGTCAGCACCGCCGAGCGGCGAGTCGTGGTGGTAGACGCACAGCGGCACGTGCTTGGCATCATTACCGACGGGGACCTGCTCAAGCGTGCAACGGCCGATGAACGCGCGGGGATCCTCCAAGCACTCGGCCGGCGGCTGCCGGGCGGCCGCCGGCCCGTAACGCTGGACGTCGCCGGGCGCACCGCAGACGAAGTCATGACTGCACATCCCATCACGGTTACGGCAGACACCCCTCTGCTGCAGGCGCTGCGACTGCTGCTGCAGCACAAGATCAAGCGTCTGCCCGTGGTGGACGACGAGGCGAGGCTGGTGGGCCTGGTGGGCCGGGCCCAGATCCTGCAAGCCCTGGCCCAGGCGCTGCCGCGTGTCTGAGCTCCTCAACGCGGCGCAGCGCAACTCGCTGGTCATCGGCCTGCGCGCCTTTGAGAAGCATCTGCGCCAGGCTGATGCCTGGCTCCAGGGCTATGAGGAGCGGGGCATTCTTTACCGGCGCAGTCTCGACCTGACACCGGAACGCCGAGCCGCCGCGCGCAGCCAGATTGCGGCAGCTCTGCAGGGCATTGCCGCTCTGGCAGACCGTTTCGATCTGCCGGTGGCCGAAGAAAGCTACGCAGCGACCATGGCCGGCCAGATGACGGTCGATTGGGCGGACCTGTGTGACCTGCGCTCAGCCAAGCTGCAGCGGTACGGAGAGGTCCATCCGGGGTTGGCCGTGCTGCTGGACGCCGATGTGGACACGCTTGCACAGCAAGCGTTGGCGTTGGCTGCCATCGACCAGGATCAAGCCGCCCCCTGACCTGCGGCCGATCGCAGCGCTGATTAAGCGTCACGCGCGTGGCCCGGACCTGCGCGTGCTGGGGTGAACGGCTCGCGCCTCTACCGAGAGCGCGATACCCGCAAGGAGCAGCCAACGGATGAGTGAACAGGACACGGTCTACTTCGAACTACGCGATGCATTGCTGGAGGGCGGTTGTCCTCTGTGCCGCCTGGGCAGCCGGGCGGCCACGCGCTACATCGATACCCTGAATTACGAGGGGGTCAACGATCCCGGCTTGCGGCGCGTCCTGCGCAACGCCCACGGCCTGTGTCACGACCATGCCTGGGAGTGGACGCACCTGCGCGGTGCGCCCCTGGGCGTCGCCATCGTCTACCAGAACCTGGTCAAGGACCTGATTGCAGCCCTGGAACAGCCGGAGACGGGCTCTGCGCGCGGCAGGCGTCAGACCGCAGCCGCGCGGCTGACTTCTGCGACACGCTGCCCGGCCTGCCACGCGCAGGATGAGGCCGTCAAACGCTACGGCCAAACCCTGTTAGCCTATCTCGAAGAGCCGGAAGTGACCGCCGGATATGCCCACGCCGGTGGCCTCTGCCTGCCGCATCTGGGGACGGTGCTGGCCCAGGCCAGCGAGACGCAAGCGCACACGCTAAGAACCTGGCAGCTCGCCATCTATCGCAATCTGCACGCGGAACTGGCAGAATTCATCCGCAAGCACGATCACCGCTTCGGCCATGAGCCGTTCGGCGCGGAGAAAGATGCATGGTTGCGCACGGT
Source organism: Chloroflexota bacterium (assembly GCA_029555885.1). Next base: position 4,354 of record JAKPQT010000644.1, read on the forward strand.
GGCCGTGTTAGCAGGTGAGGCCGGCCGTGAGCCGTGAGCCGTGAGACCAACAGCATCCCTGCCAACGAGGAGGAGGGCCGCCTACTCGTTACTCGTCACTCGTTACTCGTTCCTAACCGCAAGTTCGTCCAGAACTGCCAGCAGCTCGCCCCGCGTGAACGGCTTGCGGAGGAAGGCGCTGGCCCCCATGAGGAGGGCGAGGTCGCGCTGCGCGAGGATCGTGCAGACGACAACCGGGATGTCGGCGGTGATGGGGTGCGACGTGAGGCGGCCGAGCAGCTCCCAGCCATCGACCTCAGGCATCATGACATCCAACAGAATGATGCGCGGGGTGAGCTTCTCGGCCAGCGCCAGCGCCGCCTGCGGATCGCGCGTGCCGACCAGACGATAGCGCGACCCGGCCGCGTACCGCGCCAGGAGCTGCAGCGCGTCCGCGCTGTCGTCCACGGCCAGGACCGGGACCTGCTCCAGCGCGGGCAGCAGCAAGCGGGCGTCGAAGCAGCGGGAGTCGGCGGCGAGCGTGAAGCCATAGCCGCCCAACTCGGCCAGTTGCGCGGCCATGTTGAGGTTATCGGCCTCATCGCGCTGCGGCGGCTGCGGACCGGCAGCATACTCGCTGCACGCAATACGCAGCTCGACATCCCATTCCGCCAACTGCGCCGAGAACAGCACCTCCCCGCCGGCGGCGTGGGGCATCACCACGCTGAAGAGATTGATGAGCGCCTGGCGGAACGCAGCGGGCACGACGCACACCTTCGGCAGCGCGGGCGCCACGGTCGTCGACAGGCGCACCTCGTAACGCGCCGCGAGCCGGCCTGCCAGGTCCAATACCGGCGGGAGCGCCTCCGCCAGGTCGGTTGCGGCTGCGCCCG
>JAKPQT010000647.1 GCA_029555885.1 Chloroflexota bacterium
AGGTCACAAGGACTGCCAACCTTCCGCCAGTTGCACAGCGCCGCCGGTAAGGAGCCATCTATTGGGCTCCCCTGCGGCGCCCCCCGATGGGACCTCGGCGTCAACCCTCAGCAGTGTCGAACACGCGACGTGCGCAAGTCTCTCTTCGGGGCTCGGCAAGTGACCTGCGGATGTATACCAGCCCGCCATATCACGCCAGCGTCTCTAGCTGTGCGTTCTTCGGGAGCCGACTGCCTGGGAAAGCGAGCGTCGCGTACGATTGCATTCAGGCCTGTGGTGCGTCACTCGTGCAATGTGATACCATGTTGCGTGGGCGCAGAGCGCTGGCATCGGGTTTGGGCAAACGGAGGCGCACGTATGGAAAAGCGCGGGCTACATGGGCTACAGATAGACGGCTTTCTACTATCAGCAGTAGCAGCCGAAATTCGAAGTGAACTTGTGGGGACCCGGATAGATCGGGTGTATTCGGCGTCCCGCGACTGCATTGTGATCGCCGCCGACCGCGGGCGCGCGAGGCGCCTGGTTGTGTCGGCATCGCAGGCTGCGCCGCGCATATGCCTAACCTCCGCCCCGCCGGCATCTCTGCCCGAGCCGACCCCGTTTGCAATGCTTCTGCGCAAACACCTGACAGGCGGACGCATCGTGGCCGTGCGCCAGCTGGATCTGGACCGCGTCCTCATCATCCAGGTTGAGGGATGGGCCGATGCCGACGCTTCTCAGAACAAGCTGCTCATCGCAGAGATCACAGGGCGACTCAGCAACATCGTGCTCACCGACATGGAAGGACGGATTCTGGACGCCGTCCGCCGCGTGGACCAATCGCGCAACAGATACCGCGAGCTGGTGCCGGGCGCGGTGTACCTGCCCCCGCCTCCCATGGACCGAGTGGACCCCAGAGAAACCCAAACCCCTGAGGCCTTCACGGCCGCAGTTCGCAGATACCTTCTGCAGGCCCAGGCACGAGGCCAGGCCCAGACACCAGGCCAGGCATCGGCGTCGGCATCGGCGTCGGCATCGGCGTCAGCGGACGGAATCGGCGCTGTGCTGGCGCGCTGTTTCGCGGGCATCGGCCCGCCCCTTGGAAGTGAGCTTGCGTTCCGGGCCGGGCTGGATCCGGCGCAGGCTGCGGTGGAGCTAGGCGATGCGGAACTATCAGGGATATGGGAGCCGTTTTCGGCTTTCATGCGCACTGCTCAGGCAGGACAGACAGAACGTTCGGTGTTCGAGGCGGCGCTTGAGCGCACGACTGAGCGCGACGCCGCACAGGCCGTGGCCATGTCGTGCGGGGGCCTGTCCCATCTTGCCGACACGTTCCACATCGAGCGTTTCGCATCGGCATCTGACATGATTGATACATGCTACTTTCGCGCCGAGGAACGCGGGCGGCTGGAGGAACGTCGCAGGACGCTGGCACGCGAGGTAGGTGCGCGCCTTGAGCGAAACCTGCGCAAGCTCC
>JAKPQT010000664.1 GCA_029555885.1 Chloroflexota bacterium
CCTGGCTGCATTACGCCAGCGCGCGCCGGCAGCCGGTGCCATATCACCGACTGAACGTAGTCGCCTGCTGACGATCGGCCAGGGTGCCATCGATAGTATGCTGGGGGGTCCCGAATGCGATGTGGTCGGCTTTATGAAGCCGAGCTGCGCCGCCTGCAGGGTGAGTTGCTGCTCGAGCGCGATGGCCTGGCCGCGGCCGAGGACGCGCTCGTCTGCTTTCGCCACGCGATAGCGCTTGGGCAGGAGCAGGCCGCCTTGGCGTGGCAGCTACGCGCGGCCATGAGCCAGGTGCGCCTGTATGAGCGCCTGGCTGCCGACCAACTCCCCGAGCTTGAGGGTGCGCGGCATACTCTGGCCGCGCTCTATGCCCGGTACACCGAAGGCCATCACCTTCCCGACCTCTGCGAGGCCGCCGCATTCCTCGGCGTGGCGGCCTGACCATAGAGTCGGACGGGTGCATACCCGTCTTTTGCGTTTCTTAAGATGGAATTCTCATACGACCTGTGGCATACTGTACTGCATGGCAAACTGGCGGATCATTCCTGTAAACCACGACAACGCGGCGGCGTTCGTGGCCTATTGTCGCGCACACGGGGCCGAGCATGACGAATCGTTCCTGCCCCAGGCGGACTTCGTCCCGACGGCTGAATATCCTGCCTACCTGATGTTGGCGGGGGAGGGCGGCGACGGCATCGTCGGCGCGGCGTGCCTGCTGCGCACGCCCGGCTACGTAAACATGGGGATCGCGCGTTTCATGATCCTGCACGCGGTGGAGCCATCCCGTGCGGCGTATGCCGCGCTGCTGGATGCGCTCATGCCGCACATGGCGGACCTGGACTATGCGTTTGGCTTCATTCCCGAGGACCGCACCGCAGTGCGCGCCATCTGGGAGGACCTGGGCCTGCGCGTGGAGCGGTATGCATTTGTTCTGGAGCATCCGGGCGCACCGGTGCCGGCTGTCCAACTGCCTGAGGGGATGGGGTTTCAGCATGTCCATGAGTCAGACCAGGAGGCGCTTGCGACCTTCTGTGACCTCCTGAACATCAGCTTCGCGGGCCAACCGCAGCGCGCCGATGCTACGCCCGAGCGCCTCGTGCGCGAGATTGTCGGACCTTACGGTCTGCCCGATGGCCTGTTGCTGTTGTGGGTGGACGGCCGGCCTGTGGGGACGGTCAGTGTCGAGCGCGACGACGAGCCGGGCGCAGCGGCCATCGGCGGCGTGACGGTGCACCCCGCTTACCGCGGCCGCGGGTTAGGCCGTCTGCTCATTCGCCAGGCCCTCAATGTCGCGGCCGCCGCGGGCTTGCGCCCGGTCTACCTCAGCGTGTCAGCCAACAACGAGGCCGCCATCTGCCTCTATGTGCGCGAGGGATTCGAGAAGAAGACCGTGATGGTGGCCTACCGCTGGGAGCCCGGCGACGCTGCATAGCATCTGCTGTGCTATACAATACAGGGCCGCATTCGCCCCCGCGAACGCGGCCCTGTATCCCGAGCCAACGCCACCTCACGCTGCTCCTACGCCTGACTCATTCCTGCGCCTCGACCAGTGCCATGCATTCTCCCACTCACCCATACACCAATCCACGGAGGCCCGTAACCAGCCACATCCTTGTGGCGAGCCTCACAATCAATATGCCGCCAGTTTGTTACAATTCGCATGACGCGCTACCATGCATGCGTCTGTGCCAGTATCCTGGGCGGGTGGACTGCTCAGCACACCAACGGTATACCGCCAGTCGAAGAACGCACGCTTTTTGCCACGCCGGCAGAGTCGGAGACAAGGGCAATGCGCATGGAACAACAGGTTCTCTTCACCGCCGGCGCAGACGGCTATCACAGCTACCGCATCCCCGCGCTGCTCGCAACGGCAGGGGGTCGCCTGCTCGCCTTCTGCGAGGCGCGCCGGCACAGCCGCGCCGACACCGGCGATATCGACATCGCGCTGCGCTGCAGCGACGACGGCGGCGCAACCTGGGATGCCATGCGGATCATCGCGGATGCCGGGCCGGACGTGCTGGGCAACCCCTGTCCGGTGCAGGACCGCGCGACGGGCCGCATCTGGCTGCCCCTGAACTGGAATCGGGCGACGGGCGGCGAAGACCTGATCCTGGCCGGGGCCGCGCCGCGCGGTGTCCGGCTCATGTACAGCGATGATGAGGGTGCAAGCTGGTCGCCGCCGGTGGACATCACGGCGCAGGTCAAACGGCCCGACTGGACGTGGTACGCGACCGGGCCGGGTCACGGCATCCAGCTCCGCACGGGCCGCCTGCTGATTCCGTGCGACTTTGCCGCCGGCGCGCCTGATCCTGCCGGGTCACACTACGGCGCGCACGTGATCGTCAGCGATGACCGCGGCACATCCTGGCGCATCGGCGGCGTGCTCTCCGGCCGCCTGAACGAGTGCCAGGCTGCGGAGCTGGCCGACGGCACGGTGTATCTCAACATGCGCAGCTACCACGGTAAGCACCGCCGCGCGGTCGCGCGCAGCGCTGACGGCGGCGAGACCTGGTCGGCAGTCGGGTGGGATGAGGCGCTCGTCGAGCCGGTCTGCCAGGCGGGGCTGCTGGCCCTGCCGGACGGCGGCGTGCTGTTCTCGAACCCGGCCGCAGTGACGCGCGAGAACCTTACCGTCCGCCTGAGCCGCGATGGCTGCCGCACCTGGCCCGTCGCCTGGACGCTCCACGCCGGTCCCAGCGCCTACTCGGACCTGGCCCTGGCGCCCGACGGCGCCATCTGCTGCCTGTACGAACGGGGGAATGAACACCCTTATGAAACCATCACACTAGCCCGTATCCGGGCCGCCCGATTCCGGGTCTGAAAGGTTAATCCATGGCTCCCAAAGACAAAACACTGATCATGGTCGGCAACGCGCACATCGACCCCGTCTGGTTGTGGTGCTGGGACGAAGGGTTCCAGGAGGTCAAGGCGACCTTCCGCTCCGCCCTGGACCGGATGCAGGAGTTCCCCGATTTCGTCTTCACGGCCAGTTCGGCCGCGTTCTACGAATGGGTCGAGCAGAACGATCCTGCGATGTTCGCGGAGATCCGGCAGCGGGTGGTCGAAGGCCGCTGGCAGCCGGTCGGCGGCTGGTGGATCGAGCCGGACTGCAACATCCCGGCCGGTGAGTCGTTCGTCCGCCAGGGGCTGTACGGTCAGCGCTACTTCCGCGACAAGCTCGGCCGAATGGCGCGGGTCGGCTACAACCCGGACAGTTTCGGCCACAACGCCAACCTGCCGCAGATTCTCACCAAGAGCGGCCTGGACTCGTATATCTTCATGCGCCCCGGCCCGCACGAGAAGGACCTGCCCGGTCCGTTCTTCTGGTGGGAGGCGCCCGACGGCTCGCGCGTGCTCGTCTTCCGCATCGTGGAGAGCTATGCGAGCTGGCGACCGGACATCTCCGACCACATCCGCCACGCTGCGGCGGCCCTGCAGGACCCGGTGGATACCGGGCTCTGCTTCTACGGTGTCGGCAACCACGGCGGCGGCCCCACGGTCGAAAGCCTTGAGTTCATCCACCGGCTGGCCGCCGACCCGGACTTCCCCACCCTCGTGCTCGATGGCCCGGAGCGCCTGCTCGATTCGCCGGTCGCGCGGTCGTGGACGCTGCCCACGGTCAGCGAGGAACTCCAGCACCACGCGAGCGGCTGCTACGCCGCGCATTCGGGCATCAAGCGCTGGAATCGGCAGGCGGAGAACCTGCTGCTGGCCGCGGAGAAGTGGTCCGCAGTGGCCGAGCGCGTGACCGGCCAGCCCTATCCGCCGGACTTCACGCTGGCGTGGAAGAACGTGCTCTTCAACCAGTTCCACGACACGATGGCGGGCACGGCCATCGAACCCGCGTACGAGGATGCACGCAACCAGCTCGGCGAGGCGCTGAGCATCGCGCGGCGCGGCCTGAACTTCGCGGTGCAGTCGCTCGCGTGGAACATGGGCATCCCGATCCGGGAGGGCGTGAAGCCGATCGTCGTCTTCAACCCGCATGCGTGGCCCGCGCGCCTGCCGGTCGAGCTGGAATGCGGCGGCCTGCTGGGCGGCTTGCAGCCGCACGACCTGCTGACCGATGACACCGGACAGACGGTGGCTGCGCAGGCGGTTCAGTCCGCTGCGACCGTTAACTTCCGCTCGAAGCTGAGTTTCGTGGCCGACCTGCCCGCGCTCGGCTATCGCACCTACTTCCTGGCCTCGCAGGCCTCCTTCGCGCCCGCGGCTCCGGTGGCCTCGCCCGCGGACGTGCCCCAGCATGTCCTCGAGAACGCCCGTTTCCGGCTGGAGATTGACCCGGCGACAGGCTGCATCGCCAGCTTGCGCGACAAGGCGGCGGGCGTGGAGGTGTTCGACGGCCCGGCTGCCCGCGCGGCGGTCATCGACGACCCATCCGACACCTGGAGCCACGGCATCTTCAAGTTCGACCGGGAAGTGGGCGCGTTCCGCCCGCGCAGCATGGCCGTGGTCGAGCAGGGGCCGGTCAAGTCAGTGCTGCGGGTGGTCAGCGACTTCATGCCGTCGAACGGCGGCGAGCGATGCCTGTTGACCCAGGAGTTCACGCTGTACGAGGCGCTGGACCAGATCGACGTGCACGTGACGGTGGACTGGCGCGGGCGCTACCAGATGCTCAAGCTGCGCTTCCCCGCGCGGCTGGCGGATGCGCAGCTCACCGCCGAGGTAGCCTACGGCTCGATTCAGCGGGCGGCGAACGGCGACGAAGACCCCGTGCAGGGCTGGGTCGACCTGAGCGGCATCTCGCCGGACAGTGGCCGGCCCTACGGCCTGAGCGTGCTCAACGACGGCAAGTACAGCGGCGACGTGACGGGCAATGACATCGGACTCACGGTCCTGCGCAGCCCGGTCTACGCTAACCACCTGCCCGTCGTGCCCGACCCGGACGGCCACTACAGCTTCATGGACCAGGGCATCCAGCGGTTCACCTACACGCTGCTGCCTCACATCGCAACCTGGCGCGAGGCCGGCACGGTCCGCCGTGCGGCGGAGCTGAACCAGCGGGCGATCGGGCTCATCACCACGTACCGCCCTGACGGCACGCTGCCGTTGAGCGCGTCGTTCGCCTTCGCCGACCGGTCGAACATAGACCTGACGGTGGTCAAGCCGGCGGAGGACGCTGCCCGCGACCTGGTGCTGCGCGCCTATGAGACAGCCGGCCTCATCACGGAAGCAAACATAACCCTGAACCTGCCGCCCACCGCGTGCACCTTCGCGGCCACCTTCGGCCCGCACGAGATCAAGACCTGGCGCGTGCCTCGCGACCCCGGCCAGCCGGTGCAGGAGACGAACCTCCTGGAGTTCGCTGAGTAGGCTGCGGCATAGCAGATGCACAACGGGCGGGGTTCAATGCCCCGCCCGCTCATCTTCGCTTCTCCGCGTTTGGCACCGTTAAGCGGCCGGCGCAGGCCCGCTGCTGCCACGCACGCAGATTTCCGGCCGCAGCAGGACCCGGGCCGGGGCCGAGACGTTCCCGCTGAGCATGTCCAAGAGGATGCGCGCGGCGCGCGAGCCCATCTCGCGCGACGGGAAGCTGATGGTGGTGATGGGCGGGGTCACCAGCTCGGCCATGGCATCGGGCATCACGCCGACAAGGGAGATGTCCTGCGGGATGCGCAGCCTGCGTGCCTGCACCGCCCGCAGCAGGCCGGCGGCCTCGGCCTCCTGGGGCGTGATGATGGCTGTGACCTCCGGATGCCCGGTGAGCCAGGCGAGTACACTGGCCTCGACATCTGCGTCCGAGTCCGATGAGTGCCAGCGCGCCGGCAGCCCATAGCGCCGGCAGGCTTCCTCATAGCCCTGCACCGCCCAGGTGGTATAGGCGTATTCCTTGCCTTCCCGGACCGGCGTCAGCGTCACCAGCGCGATCTGGCGGTGTCCCAGATGATACAGATAGTCGACCGCCTGCACGACGCCCGCATGGATATCCAGGTCCACATAACTGAGATCGTCCTGGTCGGCGCAGCGCCCGATCATCACAAAGGGCAGCTCGTGGCCGCGCAGCAGGTCGGCGCGGGGATCGTGCGTCAGGATCTCCATCAGGATGACGCCGTCCGCGTGTCCGCGGTCATACAGGGCCAGCAGCTCCGCATCGCTGAGCGGCGCGGCAATCAGGTTCAGCGCGTAGCCGGCCTCCTGGCAGGCGACGGCCGCGCCGGTGATGATGTCCTGCGACGGCTGGTTGAAGTCCTGCGGATAGTGCAGCGTGATGATCCGGCTGCGGCCCGCCTTGATCTGCTGCCACGCGCTCTGCGGGGCGAAGCGGTGCTGCGCGATGACCTGCAGGACGCGCTGCCGCGTTTCCTCGGCCACGTCCGGCTTGTTGTTGAGGATGCGCGAGACCGTCGAGACCGAGACGCCGCTGGCCGCCGCGATATCGACGATGGTCATCTTCTTGGAGCGCTTTGCCACGCTGGTTGTCCTTCTTTCACCGCAGGATCAGGACCTCTCAGAATGTTACGGTCGACGGCAGGCTGTCATAGGCGACTTGCTTGCTGGGATTCACGCCGGCCTGCGGCTCGCCGTGCAGTACGACCGTGAACGTGCGCGTCTCGGCCATCCCGGGATAGGCACCCTCACGCGGCCCCAGACGCAGTTGCCGCGCCCGCTCGTCCCACTCGATGCGGATCGTCGCGCATGCGCCCTGCTCGTAGCCGTACCCGTCGCCCTCGTCCTCGTACAGCAGGAAGCTGCCGTCCCGCCCCGGATAAACGTGCAGCTCGACCGGCGCATCCGGCAGGTCCTGCACGTACTGGCGTGACGGTCCCATCGGCACGATCGAGCCGGCCCGCACGTAGAGGGGTAGGGTGTCCAGGGGCGCGTGGGCCAGCACGGTCTGTCCGCCGGCCAGGCGCCGGTCCGTCGCAAAGTCGTACCAGTCGCCGCCCCCGGGTAGGTAGACCGGCCGTGCAGGCGCGACGCCGGCCAGCGGCCGCGACCCCGCAGCATAGTACAATGGCTCCGTCACCGGATTGACGAGGAACGCCGGGCCGAACATGAACTGGTCCGCGATGTCGTGCGTCGCAGGATCGTCGCGGAAGTCGAACGGCAGCCCGCGCAGCATCGTGTATCCGCGCTGCGTCACCCAGCCGGCGAGCGAGTAGATGTAGGGCAGCAGCCGGTAGCGCAGGTCCAGCGCCTTGACCAGCGCATCGTGCATGGGCTCCCCCGGCGACCCGAACCGCCAGACCTCGCGCGGGGTGTCCGTGCCGTGCGAGCGGAACATCGGCAGGAACGCACCGTACTGGAACCAGCGCACGTACAGCTCGCGGTAGCCCAGGTCCTCCACGCCCGCATCATAGTCGCCGTTCCAGAACCACAGGTCGGGCTTGCGCTGCACGAAGAACGCGCCGATGTCCACTGTCCAGTAGGGCGAGCCGGTCGCGCAGAAATTCAGGCCGTCCGCAATCTGCCGGCGCAGCGTCTCCCAGTTGGCCGCGATGTCGCCCGACCAGGTGACGGTCGCATAGCGGTGCTGTCCCATGTAGGCCGAGCGGGTGAGGTTGACGACGCGCTTGTGCGGGTTGGCCTGCCGCTGGCCTTCGTAGATGCCCTGCGAATGCAGCAGGGAGTAGGCGTTGATGTATGCCGGGTCGAGGTAGCGCTTCGCCTCGCCTGTGTTGATGCGCAGCCGCGCCTCCGGCTCCGGCTTGACCGCCCCGTTCCAGTCGGCCTCGAACGGCTCCGTGCAGTCGCACCACCATGCATCGACGCCGTGGCTGAACAGCCCGCGGTCGGCCTGGTCCCAGTAACACGCGCGCGCCGCCGGGTCGAACGCGTTGTAGGTTGCCTGG
>JAKPQT010000666.1 GCA_029555885.1 Chloroflexota bacterium
GCTGCCCTGGCGGCCGTACAGTCGTCCGCGTGACGATGCCTGTCCAAAGGACTTCTTCGTTGATTTGAATGAGGAGAGTACGCCGATGAACCGGATCCTGGTGCTTCACGGCCCGAACCTGAACCTGCTGGGCGTGCGCGAGCCCGGCGTGTACGGCGCAGCGACACTGGCCGAAATCGATGCAATGCTGGAGCGGGAGGCAGGGGCACGCGGCGTCGAGCTCCGCATCCTCCAGTCAAACCACGAGGGCGCACTGATCGACGCGATTCACGCGGCGCGGGGCTGGGCAGAGGGCATCCTCATCAATCCCGGCGCGTTCACGCACTATTCCTATGCGCTGCGTGACGCGATCGCCGCGGTCGCGCTGCCCTGCGTCGAAGTGCACCTCAGCAACGTGCACGCGCGCGAGGAGTTCCGCCGCACCTCGGTGATCGCGCCTGTCTGCACCGGCCAGATCGCGGGCTTTGGCCCGCGCAGCTACCTGCTTGGGCTGTTGGCGTTGGTGGGATAGAGCGCGGCGCGCGTGGGGCTGGACCGCGCGCGCCGCCGAACATCGCGCCTAACCTTCTATGCCGTGGTCGGCCATGTGTTTGCGCAACCCCTTGAACGTGCCGTACACGACCAGCAACAGCAGGAACATCAGCGGAAACGCGGTAGCAATGGACGCGGTCTGGATGACTTTCAGGCTCCCGGTTGCCGCCATCACTGCGGCAACCGCACCCATCGCGATCCCCCAGAACAGGCGCATGTACTTGCCGGGCTCTTTCCCGCCCGACGTGAACATCGCAAGCGCCAGGGCCGCCGAGTCAGCACTGGTCAGGAAGAACGTGGCGATCAATACGAGCAGCACCACGGCCAGCACGCCGGAAAGCGGCAGGTGAGAGGCGGTGGCAAAGATGGCGCTCTCCACGCCGCTTGCTTCCACCGCGCCGGTCACGTCGTAGAAGATGCCTGCGCCGCCAACGACACCGTACCAGAGGAAGTTGGCCAGGGTCGGCAGGATGAGGG
>JAKPQT010000676.1 GCA_029555885.1 Chloroflexota bacterium
CACGGCATCCAGGCATTGCTCGACGCGCCGGTCCGCGTGGAGGGCGAGCTGCTCGGCGTCATCTGCCACGAATGCACGGCCGGTCCCCGCCTCTGGTCGCACGACGAAATCACCTTCGCCGGCAGCATGGGCGATTTCGTGGCGATGGCGTTCGAGATCGTGCGCCGGCGTCGGGCGGAGAAGGAAGTGCAGCACTTGTTGCTCCACGACGCGACCACCGGACTGCCCAACCGCGACTACCTGGTGGAGCTGCTTCGCCAGCGCCTGGCAGCACCACGTGCGCCTGGCGACGTGCTGGCCGTCGTCCACGTGCGCATCGATGCGTCGGGCGGCGTGGCCTTGCCTGACGATGCCCCGACGGCGGACGACGTGATGGGCCAGGTGGCCCTGCGCTTGCGTCAGCTCAGCAGCAACCAGACGCACCTGGCGCGCGTGCGTGCCGACGGCTTCGCCTTCGTGCTGGAGGGCAGCACTGCGCAACGAAACGCCGTGCGGCTGGCCGAACGCTGCATTGCCGCGGTCCGCGGCCTGCAGTGGGATCTGAAGGATCTGCTGCCGGGCGCCACCGTCGGCATCGCGTACGCGGACGCGGCCGCCGACCGCGGCGCACGCGTGCTGATGCGCCAGGCGGAGTCCGCGGCGGAGCGGGCCCGCGAACACGACAAGTTCGGCTACCAGGTCTTCGACCTCGAGCACCACGATGCGCTGCTCAAGCGCCTGCGCCTGGAGCGCGCACTGCGCGATGCGCCCGCCAATGGCGAATTCGAATTGCACTACCAGCCGGAATACGACGCCACGACGCAGGCCTGGGTCGCTGCGGAGGCCCTGCTGCGCTGGCGACGGGAGGGGCGGCTGCTGGCCGCCGCGGAGTTCATCGAAGTGCTCGAATCCTCCGGCCAGATCCTGTCGTTGGGGCGCTGGATCCTGCATCGCGCCTGCGCCGATGCCGCGCAATGGGTGGGCGCCCCGAACCAGGTCGCGCCGACGGTGCGGGTCAATGTCTCGGCGCGCCAGTTCGAGGAGGCGGCGCTGGTCGCCGACGTGGGCGATGCGCTCGCGGCGTCCGGCCTGGCGCCGGAACGGCTTTGCCTGGAGATCACCGAAACCACCCTGATGCGCAACCTCGACCACGCGCTCGGGGTACTGCAGCGACTGAAGGCACTCGGCGTGCAGGTGGCCCTGGATGATTTCGGTACCGGCTACGGCTCGCTGGTCTACCTCAGGCGGCTGCCGGTCGACGTGATCAAGATCGATCGCAGCTTCGTGGACGGCCTCCCTGGCACCACGGCGGACGTCGCCATCGTCAAGGCGGTGTTTGGCCTCGCGGAATCACTCGGTATCGAAGTGGTGGCGGAAGGCGTGGAGCGCGCCGACCAGCAGTTGGCCTTGCAGGCCATCGGGGTGCGGCGGATGCAGGGGTGGCTGTTCGCCAGGGCCATGGACCAGGCGAGCCTTTGCGCATTGCTGTAGTACCGGGATCCGGCACGTCTCCGGCCACCTGCATTCCGGGCAGGCCCCGGGCGAGGCGGCCCGCAAGATGGATGTTCCAGCGACTGGTCCAGCCGCGGTCCACGCTGTCCATCTGCACCTCGCAGATGACGTAGGGCGGCCGGCCGATCTGCGTCCAGGCGTCGCCGTGGTTGGGCGAGACATGGAGCAAAGCGGGCGTCATCCACCCGCGGTCAACGCCGGATGCGGGCTTCCACGTTTTTCCGCAGCGCGCGCGTCTCCTGCAGCATTTCCTCGTATTGCACGGCGTGGTTGCGGTGCGCGGTCAACAGGTTGCTGTAACCGACATACACCTCACGGCTGGCAAGCTGGTCCGCCGGCTCGTTTGGAAACGGGACGCGATCGAACGGGTTGGGTCGCGAGCGGAGTTTGTCGTCCGAGTACTGCAGCACTGCGGAATTGTCCGGCGTGCGCCAGAGCGGCGCCAGGTTGAGCATGGCCACGCCGGGCCGATAGTAGGTCTCGTCGTAGCGATCGATTTCGCCGAGACGGGTCTTCATGCGCTCGACATACGCCAGCAGGTCTGCGCGCAGCGCATCGGAGCGGATCAGCCCGAGCTCGCCGGACGATCCCAGCGCCTGGGCCGTCCCCAACACCGGCCGGAAGCGCCGGGTGCCGCGCGGCTGCGACAGATCCAGGAAAAACGAATCGTCCAGCACCGGGTCCTTGCGCCAGAACCGGTGCAGCACGCGCGCGGCCGCTTCGGCGCGCGCCTGCATGAAGGCCACCGCCTCGGTCAGTTCCTTTCGCTCGTGCCCAGGTCCGCACTGAGTTGTTGCAGGTAGACCTGCTCGCGCTGCAGGTCACGCCGTTTGTCGACCAGGCCGCTCAAGCCCATCGCCACCAACACACCCGCGACCACCACCAGGAACTCGGCCAGGAACCAGCGCAGGCGCGTCCCCAGCAGTGACGTTGGGCGCGCGCCGCCGTCATCGGTCCGTAACGCAGGAGCCGCTGGCACCTTCTGCCCCGCGTCAGGTGCTGGATTCAGGGACTCGCCCATGGGAACCGGCTCCGCGCAGGCAGGAAGGGCAAGCGACCAATGCACCCGAGCCCCGCTCTCGCCCTTTTTGGGGCAGCATCACGAACACACCCGACTGCAGGACGCGCCATGGCGACCCGGACCGCTCTCGCAACCCTGCCCTTGCTTCTCTCGTATTCCCTCGTCGCCTGCGCATCGAACGGACCGCAGACGCCGGCCACGCAGTCGGCGTCACCGCGCGACAAGTTCGGCGATCCAGCCCAGTACGAAGCCCGCGACCTGCCTGTCACCGACAACGACCTGCGAACGCTGGAGCGCGCGGCCGAATGGCTGGGCAGCGACTCTGCCTGGAACCGCAATGACGACCGCCGCTGCGCAGACGATGAAGCCGCGAACAAGCGGAGCCTCTACTGCGCGCTCGAGCGCGCCTCGGCCGATACCTACGGCTCGCATGACCCGGCGCGGGTCAGCGATCACCGCCGGGTTGCGCTGCAGGAGGTGCGGTTCGCGGTGGAGGAAGCCACGCGCGGGCGTGAGCTCAACCACCGGCTGATGGATTTCAACAACCTGCCGGAAACCACGCTTGCCGACGTCCAGCGCGTGCTGGCACGAGCGACGGCACGCGTGCGGGCGCGGCTGTCGGAACAATGATCTCCTGGAGACTATTTCGTAGCGGGCCTGTCACGCCGGGCGCTGTTGCGAGATCCATGCACCTGCCCAGCCCCGCTGCCGATTCTTCGCGAAGCCGCCGGGCTACAGCACGCCTTCTTCCAGCGGCACGCTGAACGTCGCCGACCACGCGCTGACCGGCCCCTTGCCGCGCCACGACAAGGTGCCGCGAACCACGCCGTCGCTGCTTTCCAGGGACTCGATCCGGATCCCCTCCTGGCTCAACCACTGCGCCTGCCAGTTGCCGATGCGGGCCGAACGCAGGGCGACGCGATCGTCTTCGTCCGCGGCGGCCTCGGGGATGACATAGCGCTGCACGGGCTTGCCCTCGTCGCGCGGGTCGAGCGCCGGGGCGAAGCGAAGCATCGTGCCGTAGGCGCCACCCGACCAGGTGGCGTCGGTGCCGGCGGTGCCGTACTTCAGGCCGTCCAGCGGCTTCTCCGCGAAATAGATCAGCACGAAGGGCATGCCGGTACTGAAAGCGCGCGCATGCGGCAATGCGATCGTCTTGCCTTCGATCGTGACGCTGGCCTCGACCATGGGGTCGGCGGCGGACGCGGATGCAGCGGCTGTTGCCAGCCAGGCACCGACCAGTGCGGCGGTCAGGGAATGGCGTTTCGACATCACGTTCTCCTGCAACACCAGTGCGGGGCTGTCTCCCGTCGACACGGCGGAAGCAGGGGAAAGAGGTCAGGCGCCAAACGCGGCGGGAGACATGGCGCATCGGAGTCCCTGCCCATCGCAATGGACACGTGCACCTGGCCGGTTTTCCGCCGAGGCCGTGCGAGGCTAGTCGCGGCCTTCCCTGCGGTTCCACTCCGGGTCGTCGAAGCGTTGCGGGTAAGTTGCCAGCGCCTGCTCCATCGGCCCCAGCTCCGCCTTTGTGAAGCGGCCCGCGCGCGCGGCATTGGCACCGGCGATGAACTTCACCAGCAGCCCGTGCAGGGCGGCGTCGGCATCCGGCTTGAGCTTGCAGTTGGCGACCATGTCGCCGATCGCAGCATCGATCCGCTTCACCGCGTTGTCGCGCTGGGTATCGTCCAGGTGGCCCATCTCGTAGTGATGCAGGGCTTCGGTCGCCTCCCGCAGATCGTGCATGCCCGCGCGCAGCGCCGCATCGGTGGCCCAGCGCTGTTGCGGCGCGGTCGCGGGCGCGACGTGGCCGGCATGCGCGTCGTGGCCCGCATGCGTGCCGGACTGCGCGGCCACAGGCCCCGCGACCAGCGCCGCAGCCAATGCCAGTGCGGGGATCGACAGGAAGCTGAGGGGCAGCATCGTGGTTCTCCGATGCCGTGGCCCGTGCCCGGCTTGGCCATCACGATGTCACGCGCTCCGGGCATCGGCCATGACCCATGTCAGGCAGGACCGCCGTCCTCTTTTTCTCCCGCTTGCCCTGCAACGTATGCTGTCCCGCCGCACACCGCACCGCTGAAATGGCCCCTCGCGTACTTCGCCTGACCGCAACGCTGTCCATCCTGCTGCTGACCGCCTGCAGCCAACCACCGCCCTACACCGGCGGCGACGTCGCCGAACTGCAGCGCATCGACGTGGTGTCGGGACAGGGCGCGACAGCAGTCGCCGGCGACGAAATCAGCGTGCACTACACCGGTTGGCTGTACGACCAGGCCGCGGCCGACAAGCGTGGCCGGAAGTTCGACAGTTCCCGCGACCGTGGCCAACCGTTCGTGTTCCTGCTGGGCGCGGGCCGCGTCATCCGCGGCTGGGACGACGGCGTTGCCGGCATGCGCGTTGGCGGCAAGCGCGAGCTGCGCATCCCTGCAGATCTCGGCTACGGCCGGGGCGGCGCGCGCGACGTCATCCCGCCGGGCGCTTCGCTGGTGTTCGAGGTGGAACTGCTGGACGTCCGCAAGTGACCTGAAAACCAGGGTCAGCGCCGAAACTCCCGAGGCCCCGGCTCAACGCCTTACTTCGCCGGCGGCGGATCGTCCGAGGGATGGTCGACGATGTACAGCCAGCGACCGTCGATGCGCCTGGACACATCGGTGAAGCGCCCGGTCGTCACCACCTCCGCGCCGCTCGCCTTGTCGACCATGCGCATCTCGTAGGTACCCCAGGCCGTGCGGCTGCCGCCCTCGCCCATCACGTGGCCCATCTCGGCCAGGCGCACGTCCTTGACCGTCATCGCCGAGAAATAGTGGGC
Source organism: Chloroflexota bacterium (assembly GCA_029555885.1). The sequence continues at coordinate 5,322 of JAKPQT010000676.1, forward strand.
GAAGCCATCGCGGATCGCCGGCCGCCCCTTGGCCATCGTCCCGCCCGGGAACCAGATGATCGCGTCCTCCGCGTAACAGGCCGCCACGCCATCCGCATCGGCGGCGAGGAAGGCCTGGGAGAAACACGCGCCGGCCGATGGCCCGTCGTCCGCGGCCATCGCCACGCCGGTACACAAGGCCAAGGCGACCGCCAGTGACACGTTGCGGACATGCGGCATCGCACCCTCCCCCTTGCGTGCACGACGGGGCACGCTTCGATGCAGGCAACGGGCACGGCACGGGCGAACGGCCAACCCCACGCCGTCGACAACCCGCTACGCTGGCGCGTCTCCGGCGGGTGCAAGCACCATGACCAGCTTCGAATTCGTGTTCGGCATGATCTCGGTGATTACCTCGCTGGCGTTGACCCGCCTGCTGAGCGGCGGCGTGGCGCTGTACCGGCATGCCGATCGCATCCGGTTTTCCTGGCGCCACGGCTTCTGGACCGCGATGGCGCTGATGTTGCTGCTGGGCAACTGGGCGGCGTTCTGGCAGATGCGGGGAATAAGCGACTGGAGCGGATCCGAAGCGCTCGTCCCACTGCTCTTCGTCAGCGTGCTGTACGCGTTCTGCGACCTGGTGATGCCGGAGGAACCCCGCGACGGCAGCGTGCTGGACCTGCGCGCTTACCACGAGCACCAAGGCCGACGTTACAAGATGCTGCAATTGGCCTTCTCGGTGCTGGCGATCCTGGTCATCGCGCGCCGCAGCCCGAGCCTCCTGGACGGGTTGTCGAACTCCGGCTTCGCGCTGGTCGCCGCCACCTGCAGCATCGTGGCGCTGCGCACCCGGCGCGTGTGGCTGGATACCGCAGCCGCCGTGGTGCTGGTGGCCATGTCGCCGCTCTTCCTGTGGATGCACCTGCGGGGATTGTCGGGCTAGCCAGACGGAGCGAGGCGGGAATCAACCCTGGCCCCGTCCTCGGGCGGCACGTTCGGACGTCGGGGCATGCTTCGCGGGCGCGCGGACGCAGCGCGACGCTGCCTAGGCTGCCAGACTCCTCGAACGCGACGCCGCCGCGCATCAGCTTCCGGAGTCCACCATGACCGTCCGCCATTGCTTGCTGGGGCTTGCGCTGGTTGTCGCGCAGCCGGCCTTTGCCGAAGGGTCGTGCGCCGCGCGCACGGGATCGGCCACGCAACCGTTGGTCGAGCTCTATACCTCGGAAGGCTGCAGCAGTTGCCCACCCGCCGACCGCTGGCTGTCGCAGTCGCTGACGCAAGGCGCGGACCGCGTGAACTGGCTGGCCTTCCACGTCGACTACTGGGACAGCATCGGCTGGCCCGACCGGTTCGCGTCGCCTGCCTACTCGCGGCGGCAGGAAGCGCGCGTCGCCGCCACCGGCGCGCGTGCGGTGTACACCCCGCAAGTGATCGTGGGCAGCAAGACGAATGCGCCCTGGCGCAACCCCGCTTCATTCAGGGAGATGCTGGACAGCCAGTCCGGTCCGGCAAGCGCGGGCCTCGCGCTGCGCCTGCTGCCGCAGGCCAACGGCGGCTCCCTGCTCATGCTCGGTGCGGCACCCGCCGGCACGCCATCGGCGCCGGCCCAGGTCTGGGTGGCGCAATACCAGGACGACCAGGTCACGGCCGTGCGGGGCGGCGAGAACGACGGCACCACGCTCCGCCACGACCGCGTCGTGCGCAGGTTGCTTGGGCCTTGGCCGATGGCGCGCACGGCGCTGACGCGTTCCATGACGATCGAACCGCTGGCTGGTCCCTGGGGCCTGGTCGCATTCGTGCAGGACGCGCAGGGGCGCACCCTGCAATCGCTCACCCTGCCCGCCTCGTCATGCCAGTGACTGAAAAGGGGTCAGGTACATCTCTTCAAAAGCCAACGCTGGGAATGAAGCGCCCTTGGTTCCCTCCGCCCCCTTTTGTCAGAAGCTCCTGCCAAACGCGAGGTCCTTGTCCGCGCGCGGGGACGGCCGAAGGAAAAGACGGACACATCTGACTGACGCCCTGGTTGCTCAGCGTGAGCAGCTATTGAAGCCAATCAGCCGGTACAGCGGGCAGAAATTGAACAACCCGGTAGCCAACGGCACCACCCCGATCCATGCCCAGACCGGCCCACCGGTCAGTGCCCACGCAATCAACGCCAGGCCGGCCACGATCCGGATCCACTTGTCAAAACCGCCCACGTTCGCCTTCATGACTGCCTCCTGCCTCGGGAAGCTGCACTGTCCCAGCCAGCAACAACGCGCGTATTGACGAGGATCAATCCTTGGCGCGGAAACCCGGGAAACCCGGGTCAGAGTCGACTTTTCCGACACATGAGCGCGGCGCTGACTGATTCCGGCTGCACCAGCGCCGGATCAACCTGTGGCCACCAAGCGCACAGGCCACAACATGCCACGCCCGCTCCGCATCGACCTCCCCGGCATCCCGCAGCATGTCGTCCAGCGCGGCAACGACCGGCAGCCTTGCTTCTTCGATGATGCCGATTACCTGTGCTACCGCAGTGAACTCGGCGAGATGGCGCGACGAGAAGGTTGCGCCGTTCACGCCTACGTCTTGATGACGAACCATGTGCATCTCTTGCTGACGCCATCGCGTCCAGGCGCCGTCGGGAAGGCGATGCAATCCCTCGGACGACGTTACGTCCGCTACATCAATGCGACCTATGGCCGAACGGGTACGCTCTGGGAAGGCCGTTACAAGGCGAGCCTGGTGGGCGACGGCGACTACCTGATGCAATGCCATCGCTACATCGAACTGAATCCGTTGCGTGCAGCGATGGTCGCCGACCCGCGCGACTATCGCTGGTCCAGCCACCACGCGTTGGCGTTCGGCGAAGCCGATCCATTGGTCACGCCGCATCCCGACTATCTGGCACTCGGCGCCCGCCCTGTCGAACGACAACAGCGGTATCGCGCCATGGTGATGGACACCGTCAATCCAGAGGACCTCGAGGCGATCCGCCTGCACCTGAGCCGGCAGCATGCCTATGGCTCGGATCGCTTCCGGCAAGCGATCGAAGCGCAGCTCGGCCGCATCGTTGGCCCGCAAAAGATCGGGCGGCCAAGGAAGGAAGAGCAAAACAGGGGTCCAAAACAGGGGTCAGAGTCGACTTTTAACGCCGGCCAACCTCAACCTACCTGACGTCTGAAAAGTCGACTCTGACCCCTGTTTTCCAGACTCTGACCCCTGTTTTCCCGAGTCGACTTTTAAAGCCGGCCAACCTCAACCTGCCTGACCTCTGAAAAAGTCGACTCTGACCCCTGTTTTCCCGCCACCGCCGCCGGTGCCACCGCCGCCGCCGCTACCAGTTTGTACGAACCAGCAGTATGTGCCTGAGCCGCCGATATCTGCAGACCAGTTAACGCATCTCCACTCGCCTTCCAAAACAGGGCTCAAAACAGGGGTCAGAGTCGATTTTTAACGCCGGCCAATCTCAACCTGCCTGACCTCTGGAAAAGTCGACTCTGACCCCTGTTTTCCTGGAAAAGTCGACTCTGACCCCTGTTTTGGGATGCCCTGATGACGCTGCATCCGCTTTATCTCTCGCTTGCGGACATGGCCGCGGCACGCGCCTATGCGTACCGCGCGTGGCTCATGTCGGGAACGGACGACGAGGAGCTGGCCTGCATACGCGCGCACATGGCTCAAGAGAAGGCATTGGGCAACCCGCGCTTCCAGGCCATGCTGGAAAAGACTCTGAACCGCCCGGTGGATCTCAAACCCCGCGGCCGCCCCGCTCTCTCAAAAGGGGACGGAGGGAATTAAGCGCGCTTAATTCCCTCCGTCCCCTTTTGTTTTCAGTGCCATGGCCGTCTCCTGGTGCGTGGCGCACGCTCGTTGTGTAGGAACCACGAACGTACCGCCATCGCCAGGAGGCGGCGATATGAGTTTTCAGAGGGAATTAAGCGCGCTTAATTCCCTCCGTCCCCTTTTGTTCGCGATCTCGCCGGCGTGTTCCTTCGGCAGGAAGGTGTTGACGCCCACCAGCGGCAGGCTGCCGTCATGCTTCTTGGGCTCGTAGTACAGCGACTCTTCCTGGATCTTGCCGCGCTGGTACATGGTGTCCATCGCGCCCAGCACGCCGCCGCGCTCGCTGATGGCCTCGAACTCCTTGTAGACCGCTTCCTCCACCAGGTCGGTGAGGTAGTCCACGGCGAAGCTGCCCTGCCAGGGGTTCTCGATGAAGTTGAGCCCCAGTTCCTTGTTGATGATCATCTGGATGGCCACCGCGCGACGCACGCTTTCCTCGGTGGGCGTGGTGATCGCTTCGTCGTAGGCGTTGGTGTGCAGACAAAAAGGGTCAGAGAACATTTCCACGGCGCAGCCTCAACCCGCAGCGCGTTTCAAACGGAAATGTTCTCTGACCCCTTTTGCTCTAACCCTAAAGCAGCTTCCAGAGTGCTAACGCTAGACGCAGCTTGGATGAAGGGTGCCATTCCCATTTGTCGACGTTATCGGGCGAATTTCTCAACCACCTTCCATCCAGCTTATCGAAAACTTCCTTGGAAAGCCTCTCACACCCCAACAATATTTCCACCGATTCTCGCTTGCAGGGTATGACCACTATCGATTGATGCTCATGCCCGCTATGAATATTCTCATCCAATCCATTTTTGAACATTTCCAAACTTGGAATTTCCCACTCGGCCAACGCCAGAAATGCCGGCGAAAGCAAATCCGCCTCCAAAAAATATGCATGCGTTTCGATATTTGGAATTAGTGAAGAATCATCCCACAATTCCTCGTAAACCCCCCGCATCGCGCAACCTTGAATGGTCTCGTCGCGAGGCTCTATGCGATTGCCCACCATTCCATCCGTCGGCCTATATTGCTCCTCGATGGAGCAGGACCAAGCGCTGCTGTAGTAGTCAATGTTCCGCGAACGCCGCTGCGCAAGCAGCATGTATCGATGCCCGGTATTCAAATCCCTCAAAAAAACAAGGACATGCAAACAGATGATACCCGGAATCAAATTATTAATGCGATCCAAGCGGAGAGCGTTATCTGCAAATTCCAATCTCTGGCGAGATTGATTGCAAAAACTCTGGCCGAAATCACGTGCCCACCTACCTGGAACGGCCACATAGTTAATCCGCAGCGAGGGATTAAGGCTTATCGGTGGATCAACAAAAACGGGGCATGCCTTCCAAAACTCAGTCTCACCCAACTCTGCTGGCGGCTCAGGCACCGCCCACCTCACTGCATTTGCATAATTCTCGGGTGCGATTTCTTCGAAACCGGAAGCCGATGCTGGCGCAGCAAGAATGATGCAATCACCGCAACAAATTCGATGACTGCCGACATGGTCCAATAGCTGCATGGCGATCGCATCTCGCCGTGCATACCCTGAATCCTTCAGCCACGCAGGAAATGAATTAGTTTTGCCTGGTCGATTCAACGCAGTCTTTTCGAGTAGCGCAACCGAAGTCGATGCCTGCATATACCGCCTCGACGATCCGTCCATTCTATTGACAGGAAGGGGGGCGTTCGGAATTTCTCGTACCGGATCACTATCCGAAATACATGTATCGAAATAATCACTTTCCAACAGCTTTTGCAGATGATCCTGCAATTTCTGCACGAAGGAACTAATTTTCTCGCGATAGATATTTGCAGCCGCTTCATTCATCCTACGAGCAGCGACCACTTTATTTACTTGTTTGTTTACGGCATCGGATGTATTGCCGTCCAGCAAGTGAATGAAGGTTACTAGGTTATTTCTCGGCAACGGACGATTACCAGTTTCAAACCGTGAATATTGGGACTGAGACTCTAGTCCAATGAGGCAACCAAAACCCGCCTGCGTCCATCCCAGTTCGTTACGGAACGCCCGGGTCATCACACCCAGCTTTTTCATATCACCCTCAAGGCTCATTGCTGCCAGCCTCCATGGAACGCAATAAATCGCATATCAATGCATACGCAGGTAATAGTACGCATAAATATTCGGCGAATGATGGGGTCAACGGCAGCCAGACGCGCTACCGGAAACCCAACCATTAAGGAACCACTGCCATGTTTAACCGCATCACCATCCTCGCTCTGCTCTCGCTCACTGCGCTCTTCGCCACCACAGACGCACCGGCACAAAAATACCCCCGCGACCCAGCCGCCCGTGCCCGCTACATCGATGCACGTGCACAGTCAGCTCACTACGCCGCTGAGGCGGCGCGGTACGACACGCAACATCGCGCCCTACGGCGCACTGACCGATGGGCCAAGCCCCTCCGACGCGCAAGCGACTACGGCGTGCGCACGCTGAGCCGGCGCACCGGTGTGCCCGGCCGCGCCATCGGCGGCGCGTACCGATATGCAAGAAATCGCATGGGGGGCTACGGCAAATGAGCCTCGGTGCGCGGCTTCCCCGCCGCGCACTCTTTCACAACATCACAGGAGAACGACCATGCGCAATTACATACGCACCACTCTGTTGGCAAGCCTGCTCGCCACAGCCGCCCCTAGCGCCAGCGCCACTTGCTGGATCAACGAGAGCCTGACCCGGCTGACTGAGTCCGTCGCGGAGCAGCATTTCCCTGAAATGGCCCAGAACGCGCCGTACGTCTACGAGTGCCCACCCGAAGATTTGCACCCAAGCTCGGAAGCGGAGTACGTGCCGGATGACGACGTCATCATTGTGCCGATGTGGCAGCGCAACTCGCCACCCGGGCGTATTCGGAATGTGTTGGGCCAATCGCTGGCCTATGCATTCCTGTATCGCCAGAACGCCGACCCTACCGACGAGTTCGAGCCGCTCCTGTGGGAGCGGGGGTTGGCTCTCGCCGATTACGAATACGATTTCGCGTACGAGTACGATTATTAATGCGGGCGCATTTGATAAATACACCACCGAAACGGGGTCGGGTACACAACCCGACCCCAGTCCTTTTCGCATGTCGAATCACTACATGTTCCTTCGATACTCCCCACCCACATCGTAAAGCGCATGCGAGATCTGCCCGAGGCTATGCGTCTTAACCGCCTCCATCAACGCGGCGAACACATTCCTGCGATCCCGCGCCGTCTGCTGCAGATACCCGAGCCCGTGACCATCATGGGCCTCGACCTCGACCACTTCATCGGCATCCGCCATGTGCGAGTGCGAGGTCTCCCCTGACGGCGCCAGCGCGTTGCGCGCCCGCTGCCAGTTGGCCACGTTGGCGATCTGCTGCCCCTTCTCCTCCTCGGTGCTGCGGATCAGCTCGATCTCGGTGGCGATCTCGCCGGCGTGCTCCTTCGGCAGGAAGGTGTTGACGCCTACCAGCGGCAGGCTGCCGTCGTGCTTCTTGTGCTCGTAGTACAGCGACTCTTCCTGGATCTTGCCGCGCTGGTACATGGTGTCCATCGCGCCCAGCACGCCGCCGCGCTCGCTGATGGCCTCGAACTCCTTGTAGACCGCTTCCTCCACCAGATCGGTGAGGTAGTCCACGGCGAAGCTGCCCTGCCAGGGGTTCTCGATGAAGTTGAGCCCCAGTTCCTTGTTGATGATCATCTGGATGGCCACCGCGCGGCGCACGCTTTCCTCGGTGGGCGTGGTGATGGCTTCGTCGTAGGCGTTGGTGTGCAGGCTGTTGCAGTTGTCGAACAGTGCGTACAGCGCCTGCAGCGTGGTGCGGATGTCGTTGAACTGGATCTCCTGCGCGTGCAGGGAACGGCCGCTGGTCTGGATGTGGTACTTCATCATCTGGCTGCGGCTGGACGCGCCGTAGCGCTCGCGCATGGCGCGCGCCCAGATGCGGCGGGCCACGCGGCCGATCACGGTGTACTCCGGGTCCATGCCGTTGCTGAAGAAGAACGACAGGTTGGGCGCGAAGTCGTCGATCTTCATGCCGCGCGCCAGGTAGTACTCCACGATGGTGAAGCCGTTGCTCAGGGTGAAGGCGAGCTGGCTGATCGGGTTCGCCCCGGCCTCGGCGATGTGGTAGCCGGAGATGCTGACCGAATAGAAATTGCGGACGGCGTTGTCCACGAAGTACTGCTGGATGTCGCCCATCATCCGCAGCGCGAACTCGGTGCTGAAGATGCAGGTGTTCTGCGCCTGGTCTTCCTTGAGGATGTCCGCCTGCACGGTGCCGCGCACGGTGCTGAGCGTCTGCGCCTTGATGCGCGCGTAGGTGTCGGCATCGACCAGCTGGTCGCCGGACACGCCGAGCAGGCCGAGGCCCAGGCCGTCATTGGTCGGCGGCAGCTCGCCCGAGTATTGCGGACGCGCTTTTCCTGCGAACAACTCATCGAGTCTAGACTGGGCGGCGGCCCAGCGGGCGGCGTCGGCCTTCAGGTATTTCTCCACCTGCTGGTCGATGGCGCAGTTCATGAACATCGCCAGGATCATCGGCGCCGGGCCGTTGATGGTCATCGACACGCTGGTGCTGGGCGCGCACAGGTCGAAGCCGGAGTACAGCTTCTTCATGTCGTCCAGGGTCGGGATGTTGACCCCCGAGTTGCCGATCTTGCCGTAGATGTCCGGGCGCGGCGCCGGGTCTTCGCCGTACAGGGTCACGCTGTCGAAGGCGGTGGACAGGCGCGCGGCGGGCTGGCCGACGCTGAGGTAATGGAAGCGGCGGTTGGTGCGCTCCGGCGTGCCCTCGCCCGCGAACATGCGGATGGGGTCCTCGCCGGTGCGGCGGTACGGGTACACGCCGCCGGTGTAGGGGTAGTAGCCCGGCAGGTTTTCCTTCTGCAGGAACACCAGCAGCTCGCCCCAGGCCTTGTAGGTGGGCGCGGCGATCTTGGGGATCTGCTGGTGGCTGAGCGATTCGCGGTAGTTCTCCACCCGGATGGTCTTGTCGCGCACCTGGTATTCGTTCACCGGTTCGGTGATGGATTTCAGGCGGGCCGGCCAGTCGCGCAGCAGCTTCAGCGCCTCGGAATCCAGCGACTGGATGGCGTCGTTGTAGCGCTGGCGCAGGGTCTTGAGGCTGCGGTCGTCGCCGTCGGTGA
>JAKPQT010000684.1 GCA_029555885.1 Chloroflexota bacterium
TAGTCCTCCCAGATGTCATTGGTCTCCGCAGGCTGGGAGGAACCCGTGCCCGTATCCACGCCGAGAGAGCCCCAGTTCACCGTCGCGCGGACGCCCTCCTCGCGCGCATACTCGATGCTCGCGGTTGTGATCACGGCGTCGCTGTAGGCACGCGCCCAGGTGTCGGCGCCGCCCTCGATCTCCAACTCCGTCAGCGCGCCACGCGGATACGACGCCCGCAGCGCAGCGTTGATGAGCGCGAGGTTCGTGTCGCTGATGTAGAACGTCGCGGACCCGCCCGGTGCCACCATGCCGCCACGCCGCCGCTCGTTGCCGCCCACACCGATCCGCCTGCGCACCTGCGCATCATGCGACAGCGTGCCGCCCGTCAGAATGCCGGTGCCGGTGTCCGCGCTCGATGTCCCGAACTTCAACCACTGGAACAGCCCCGTAGTCGCTGCCTGTGCCATCGTCTATCCACTCCTCAGCGCCATGTATGTGACCGTGCACTCGACGGCGCGGTATACCTGCTCTGTGTCTGCGACCACCGTCACCAGCACCGGCGCGCACCGCGTCACGCGCCCCACCTTCGCCAGCACCATGCACCGCTGCGCCAACTCGCCCTGCCAGTCCAGCCAGTCATCGAGCAGCGCGAGCCGCGCGTCCTCGGCAGCGTCCGGGTCGTCCGGGTCGTCCGGCACCAGCAGCGTCACGTTGAGCGCCCAGTTGTGCGTCCACGTGTTGCCGCTGCCACGCGACTGCTCGCCGTCTACCATCTCGCCCAACTCGCAGACGATAGCCGCGCCCTTCGTGCCCAGCCGCAACGCCTGGATCGGCCCGCGCCGGATGCTGCACGTCGCGCCGAACTGCGTGGTCAGCGCGCTCACATACGCGGCGAATATCTCTGACGGCGACGGTCCGGCCATTACAGCAGCGCCTCCACGGCGTCTCCGATTGCCTGCTCGATGTTCGCCTCGTTCGCCACCAGCGCCGGATGCAGATACGGCCGCGCGGGGATGGTGACGGACCGCACCAGCACATACTGCAATCCACTATCATTCACCATGTACAGCCCCTTGTCTCCGCGACCGCGAACGAAGCGTAACCCAGCATGCTTCCGCGGACTGCCCTTCAGGTCGCCCACCGGTATGGTCAGATACTGCCCCCTCACCGGCCGGATGGTGCCGCCGAACTCATGGATGGCCGCGTACACCACACGCCGCGGCCCGACCAGCGCCCGCAGGTTGCGGTCCTCAAGGTCGAAGCTGA
>JAKPQT010000698.1 GCA_029555885.1 Chloroflexota bacterium
AACGAACGGCGGCGCACGCAGCCGCTCACGCCCGACGAGATGCCGCAGCACACGGTTGCGACCCCGGGGGAACTGTACGACCTGGTGCTGCGGCTGGAGAAGGAGCCTGCAACATGAGCTTTGTGATACGCCAGACGAAGGGCATCGCCAAGTGCCTGGCCGAGGCCGGGCTGGACCCCGAACGGCTGCGCATGCACATCTCGGAGATCGCGCCGGGCACGCGCGCCCATGCGCCGCACGTGCATGACGCGGTCGAGGCGTTCTACGTGCTGGAAGGGCAGGGCACGATCGAGGTGGGCGACGAGCGCCACACAGTCGGCCCGAACGAAGTTGTCATCCTCGATGCGCGCGTCCCGCACGGCCTGGAGAACACCGGCACGACGCCCATGCGTTACCTGGTTGTCATAACGGCGAATCTACCTTCGTAGAGGACTTTCCGACCGCCGAGCGGAGGTGGAACGTGCGACCTTTAGCAGACGATGTGCCCGCCGATAGCGCGCTCTGGTCGGTGCGCATGGCCGACTCCACGCTGGCGCGCTACCCTGTCTCCCGGATGCGCTGGCACTACGAGGACGGTTTCCTCATGCACGCGGTCGCGCAGGTGGGGCAGCGGACAGGGCAGCCGCGCTATGGGCAGGCGGTCCTGGAGTACGTGGACCGCTTCGTGCAGGAGGACGGCAGCATCGCGACCTATTGGCTGGCCGATTACAACCTGGACCAGATCGCGCCCGGCCGGCTGCTGTTTCCGCTGCACGAGGCCGGCGGCGACGCGCGTTTCGGGCAGGCGATTGCGCTCCTGCGCGAGCAGCTTGCGCGACAGCCTCGCACGCGCGCGGGCGGCTTCTGGCACAAGCTCATCTATCCGTACCAGATGTGGCTCGACGGCATCTACATGGCCGGGCCGTTCTATGCGCAGTATGCGGCCGCCTTCGGAGACGTTGCGGCCTTCGATGACGCGGTCCACCAGATCGTGACGCTGGAGCAGCATGCGCGCGATCCCGAGACGGGTCTGCTGTATCACGCGTGGGATGAGAGCTGCCAGCAGCGTTGGGCCGCGCCGGGGACGGGCTGTTCGCCGCACTTCTGGGGCCGCGCGATCGGCTGGTACGGGATGGGCATCGTGGATGTGCTGGACGTGCTGCCGCCTGACCATCCGCAGCGACCCGCGCTCATCGGCATCCTCCAGCGTGCGCTGGACGCAGTGTACGCGGTGCGCGATCCCGACTGCGGGCTGTGGCGGCAGGTGCTGGACCAGGGCGGGCGGCCCGGCAACTACCTGGAGGCCTCGGCCGCATGCATGTACATCTATACCATGGCGAAGGGCGTGCGCCAGGGCTACCTGCCCGCCGCTTGGCTGGCCGTGGCCCGCGCGAGCTTCGGCCAGGTGCTCGCGCACTTCATCCACGTGGACCCCGCCGGCCACGTCAGCCTGCACTGGACGTGCGGCGCGGCAGGGCTGGGCGGCACGCCATACCGCGACGGCAGCTACGAGTACTACGTGACCGAACGAGTGGTGACGAACGATCCCAAGGGCATCGCGGCCTTCATCCTGGCCGCGCTGGAGCTGGGACGCTGAGATGGGCGCTTCAGGCCGGGGCGAAACTGGAGCACCCTGAGCGGAGGGCGTCGCAGACAGGCTTTGCCTGGCCGCGACGCACGCAGTCGAAGGGGCGGCCCCGTGAGGGGATCCTTCGGCTGGCCTGTTGCCGTTGGCGGCGGTGTGACGTCCACCCGCTCAGGATGCACGCGCCCCTGATGCCAAACGCCCCGACGCTGGAATCCGAGTGGAGGGCTAATATGACCTACTTTACATCCGTGCCCACGCAGCAGGGCATCAACCATCTGCCGGCGAACCCGTGCAAGCTGCTGGACTTCCAGTTGCTGATTCTGCCCGCCGGGCAGAGTTACAGTGCCGCGACCGGCAACCGCGAGGTGCTGGCAGTCATTCTCGGCGGCAAGGGCACGTTCCGAGTCGGGGGCCAGGAGTTTGCCAATGCCGGCGGCCGGCCCAACGTCTTTGCGGGCAAGCCGCACGCGGTCTACATGCCGTGCGGCAGCGACTTCACGGTGACCGCGCAAGGTCGGCTGGAGGTCGGGCTTTGCAGTGCGCCCAGCGACCTGGCGACCGCACCCTACGTCATCGGCCCGGAGCAGGTTACGAGCGGGACATGGGGCGCGGCGAACTTCTCGCGCAACTTTCACCAGATCCTCACGCTGGCGGGCCAGCCCAACCTTCCTGCGCGGCGGCTCATCGTGGGCGAGACCTACACGCCGTCGGGCAACTGGAGCACCTATCCGCCGCACAAACACGAGGTGGATGACCTGCCGCGCGAGGCCTATCACGAGGAAATGTACTTCTTCAAGGTGACCCCGGCGGACGGCTTCGGCATGGTGCGCTACTACAACGACGAGATCGACACCGGCTATATCGTAAAGGACAACACCATCCTGATGGCCCCGAACGGCTATCACACTACCAACAGTGCGCCCGGCTACCAGAGCTACTTCCTTTGGATGCTGGCGGGCAACCAGCGCGTCCAGGCAACGGTGGACGATCCCGCGCTGGGCTGGGTCTCGCGCACAGTGCCGATGCTGAAGGCGGTCGAACGAGGTTGAAGGTTAGAAGGTTGAGAGTTGCAAGTTGCGATTGTGCGCGGGCGCATCCTCCACCGGCGAACCTGTAACCTTCAACCTTCGAACTTTTAGCTGAGCAAGGAGTGAACCTACATGCAGGATCTCTTCCGGCTCGACGGCCGCGTCGCGCTGGTGACGGGCGCATCGCAGGGGTTGGGGCAGGGGATGGCGCTGGCGCTCGCCAGGGCGGGGGCGGACATCGCCGGGCTGGACCGCTGCACCAGCGACGCGACGGCCGATCAGGTGCGAGCATTGGGCCGGCGCTACATGCAGGTCTGCTGCGACCTGCTGGACGCGTCCGTCGCGGACCTGCAGGCCGTCGTCGGCCAGGTCGTGGCCGAGCTGGGGCGGCTGGATATCCTGGTCAATAACGCGGGCATCATCCGCCGCGGCCCCGCGCTGGATTTCAGCGAGGCCGACTGGGACGACGTGCTGCACATCAACCTGAAGGCGGTCTTCTTCCTGGCGCAGGCCGCCGCGCGTGCGATGGTGGCCCAGGGACGCGGGGGCAAGATCATCAACATTGCGTCGATGCTCTCGTTCCAGGGCGGCATCAACGTCGTGTCCTACACCGCGGCCAAGAGCGGCGTGGCGGGGGTGACGCACGCGCTCGCCAACGAGTGGGCGAAGCACGGCATCAACGTCAACGCGATTGCGCCGGGCTATATGGCGACGGACAACACCGCGCCGCTGCGCGCGGACCCGGTGCGCACTGCGGCCATCCTGGAGCGCATTCCGCTGGGGCGCTGGGGCACGCCGGCTGACCTGGACGGGGTGGTGGTGTTCCTGGCGTCCGCCGCCTCGGACTATATGTGTGGCGCCGTCGTGCCGGTGGACGGGGGGTGGCTGGCGCGGTAGGGGCGGCGCGACTCTGGCATTCGTTGCTGCTGCTGGCGAACGGAAGAACCATTCAGTGTCTATCCGAGCATTGCTCTGGCCGGTCTCGGCTGTGGCTTCGCCACAGCACACCGAGCCAGGGGGGCACGGTCGGAGACCGGCCCCAGCGGGTTTCCGGAGAGATGCTCAGCGAATCACGCACGGGGCGGCCGGCGTGCAGATCCTTGAGTTGAGTCTGCACGCCGGCCGCCGTTTGTTGGCGGGATTTAGGCCGGCTCAGTTGCGCTGCTGCGCAGCAATACCAGCCCGAGCCAGACGAACCAGGCGACTTGGGCCAGCCCGAACACGCCGGTCAGCAGGGCGGTCAGCCCCGGGACCAGCGAGAGGATGCCCACTGCGCCGACGAGCAGACCGAGATAGTTCAGCGCGCGGGGCAGCCCGCCCGCCCGCAGCGCGGCCAGGCTGATCAGCAGCGCCCACAGCCCGCCCAGGATCTCGCCGTTGCCGTTGCCCAGCCCGTTGGCCACGGTCTCGATGCCCTGCCAGGTCAGCGCGGCCTGGGCCGGGTCGGTGGCATGCAGCGCGACGGCCGGCGCGATTCCGGCATTCGCCACCATCCCGCTGGCCACCAGCGAGCCCGCCCAGATGATCCCGAGCACGGTTGCAACCTGCACGAGCGCCGGCGCGCCGGCCTGCAGCCGGTCGTGCAGCGCCAGCGCCAGGACAACCAGGCCGACGCCGAAGAACACGTACATGAGCAGGTTGGTCACGAAGATGACCGCCTGCATTTCCACGAGCAGGGCCACCTTTTGGGCCGGGTCGGTGATGCCCGGGTAATCCAGCACGACGATAAAGAGCACCAGGCCCGCGAGGTAGGCCGCCGCCAGGTACAGGGCGGAGAAACCCCCGGCTTTCTGCAAGGTCTTCATGTCCATCCCCCTTATGATTGCGTTGAAGCTGCGAGAGCAACTGGGTTGAATCCCTTGGCGATCAGCCACACCGCCAGGACCATTTCCTGCACGGCGATAGGGGCCGCCAGGGGAATGTAGCTGGTGATGCGGTTACCGCTGAACAGGGCCAACACACAGGCCGCCGCCAGCAGGACGAC
>JAKPQT010000712.1 GCA_029555885.1 Chloroflexota bacterium
GTAGGAGTGCGCTGATGGAAACGAAGTGGTACACCGGCACGGGCGACGATGGATTTACGGGCGTGTTGGGCCGCGAGCGCGTGCCGAAGTATGCCTTGCGGCCGGAGGCCTATGGCACGGTGGATGAGGCGTCGGCGGTGCTGGGACTGGCGCGTGCGCAGGCGCGCGATGGCCGCGTGCGGGGGTTGCTGCTGACGATTCAGCGTGACCTCTACAACCTGATGGCCGATCTGGCGACCCAGCCCGAAACGGCCACGCGGCCGCCCTGGCTGAAGGTCGAGCGGCTGGCCTGGCTGGAGATGGAGACGGACGCGCTCGGCGCGGAAGTGGAGATGCCGCGGGCGTTCATTGTGCCGGGCGACAGCGTGGGCGGCGCGACCCTGGAGATCGGGCGGACGGTCGTGCGCCGCGCGGAGCGGTTGGTGGCCCGCCTGAGCCATGAGGGGGAGCTGCGCGACGACACATCGCTGAAATACCTGAATCGCCTTTCGTCGCTGCTCTTTCTGATGGCCCGCCTGGAGGACCGTGCCGAAGGCGTGGGCCGGTTCACGCTGGCTGCGGGCGACTGACCCGAACAAGGAGACGACTCATGCTGCTCGGCGCGCATATGTCCACGACAGGCGGACTGAGCACGGCCTTTGCCCGTGCGCAGCAGATCGGCATCAACACGATGCAGATCTTCACCAAGAATCAGAATCGCTGGGAACAGAAGCCCACGCCGCCGGAGGAAATCGAGCGCTGGCATCGGGCACAGGCCGAGACGGGCATTGCGCCCGTCGTCTCGCACGCGGCCTACCTGCTCAACCTGGGCACGCCCGATGAGGCGAACTGGCAGAAGTCTGTCAACGCGCTGGCCGACGAGCTCACCCGTGCGGAGCAGCTTGGGCTGCTGGGCGTTGTGTTTCACCCGGGCGCGCACATGGGGACGGGCGAGGAGGCCGGCTTGCAGCGCATCATCGCGGGCATCGACCGCGCCCATGCCGCGACGCCCGGCTTCCGCACGCTGACGCTGGTCGAAGGCACCGCGGGCCAGGGCACGGCGCTGGGCTACCGCTTCGAGCATCTCAAGGCCATCCGCGAGGGCGTGCAGGAACCGGCGCGCGTGGCCTTCTGCCTGGACACCTGTCATATGTTTGCGGCCGGCTACGACATCCGCACGCCCGAAGCCTACGCGGCCACCCTGGCGGAGTTCGACCGCGTAGTTGGGTGCAGGTATATCAAGTGCTTCCACTTCAACGACAGCAAGAAGGGGCTGGGCTCGCGGGTGGACCGCCATGACCACATCGGCGCGGGCGAGCTGGGCCTCACGGCGTTCGGCCTGTTCCTCAACGACCCGCGTTTCGCGGACACGCCCATGATCCTCGAAACCGAGAAGAGCGACGACATGCACGAGGACGTGGAAAACCTGCGCGTCCTGCGGGGGCTTATTCAATAGAACGCTAGGAATAGAACGCTGATGAACGCTGATGAGAATGATTTACGCTGATTTTTCCTTTTTCATTTCATCAGCGCCGATCAGGGCCAACCGAAGGTTGGCACATCAGCGTCCATCAGCGTTCTATTTATACCTTACCCTTCGAGCTGGCGCGCGAGGTCGGCGGGCTGCGTGACGGGCAGGTTGCAGACGTAGTTGCGGCAGACGTAGGCCGTGGTCCGGCCGTCCACCATGCCCCGGTCCGCCAGCAGCGGAATCAGCCAACGGCTCCCTTCATCTGTGGGCGCGGCGAGCGCGATGACGCTGTTGGGCAGGAAGCGCGCGTACACCTCCGCCAGCAGGGCGCGCGTCTCCGCTGCGGCCGGGTCCCCGACCAGCGCAATTTCCACCCCCGGATGCAGATACAGCTCCAGCGCACACAGCAGGCGGCCAAACGCGCCGGGCTGCTGGCTCATCGCGTCGGCCATCACCTGCAGGATGCCTTCCGCATCCGCCACCTCCTCCGGCCGGTCCAGCAGGCGGCTCAGGCGCAGGAATAGTTCCGCAGTCAGGCTGTTGCCCGAGGGGATCGCGCTGTCGATGAAGTCCTTGCGCCGCGCGACAAGCGTCTCATGGTCGTCGCTGGTCTGGAAGAAGCCGCCCCGCGCCGGATCACGGAAGTTCGCAGCGAGCGTCTGCGCCAGCGCGGCCGCGGCCTCCAGCCACTCCCGCTCGAACGTCACCTGGTAGAGCGCGACCAGCCCCAGCGCCACCGCAGCATAGTCCTCCAGGTAAGCGTTCAGGTGCGCGCGGCCGGCCTTGTAGGTGCGGTAGAGACGGATGGGCGCAGCTTTGCTGCGCACGGAAGCCGGAAGCTGGCTGCTAGCGAGTGAAGGCTTGCTGTCACCGGTTTCTGGCCCCTGGTGTCCAGCTTCGAGCTTCCAGTTTCCAGTTTCCAACTTCCAGCTTCCAGCTTCTTGCGTCATCGCGTCGAGCAGGAACCGCGCGGCGCGGCGGGCGGTCGCGATGTAGTCGGGCCGGTCGAGCGCGGCGCCGGCTTCCGCGAACGCGTGCAGCATCAGGCCGTTCCACTCGGCCAGCACCTTGTCGTCGCGGCCCGGTGCGATGCGCTGCGCGCGCGCCGCGAGGAGCACTTCGCGCCCCCGTTCCGCGGCGGCCATTAGCCTCTCGACTGAGACGCCGAGGTCCGCAGCC
>JAKPQT010000006.1 GCA_029555885.1 Chloroflexota bacterium
CCTGGCGGCGCGCCGCTGCCACGGCCGCGGCCAGCCCGGCGACCGTGGGCTGCTCGAACAATGCCCGCACCGGCAGTTCGACCTCGAATGCAGCGCGCAGCCGGGAGATGAGCTGGGTGGCGAGCAGCGAATGCCCGCCCAGGTCGAAGAAGTTGTCGTGGAGGCCGACGTGGGGCAGGTCCAGCACGCGTTCCCACATGGCCGCCAGCATCTCCTCGACCGGGGTGCGCGGCCGGGAGTCCTCCGCGCCTGCGTCAGCCTGGGCCGGCTCCGGTGCGGGCAGGGCGCGGCGGTCGAGCTTGCCGGATGGGGTGCGCGGGAGGGCCTCCAGCAGCACGAAGGCGGACGGCAGCATGTAATCCGGCAGGCGTTGGGCCAGGGCCGCGCGCAGCCTGGCGCTGTCCTGCCCCGCGCCGGGCTGGAGGGCCACATAGGCCACCAGCCGCTTGCCGGCTGCGCTCTCCTCCGCCAGCACGGCGCAGTCTGCCACGCCGGGCAACTGCCCCAGCGCAGCCGTGACCTCCCCCATCTCGATGCGCATACCGCGAATCTTCACCTGGAAATCGGTGCGCCCCAGGAACTCCAGGTTGCCGTCTGCCCGCCAGCGCACCAAGTCGCCGGTGCGATATAGACGGGTTGAAGGTTGCAGGTTAGCAAGTTGAAAGTTGGGCGAAGCCCTGCTTCGCCCAGGTCGCCCCTCGCTCGCGGCGTCTTCGTCAACATTCAACTTGTAACCTGCAACTTGCGCAAACGGGTTCGGCACGAAGCGTGCCGCGGTCAGCCCCGGCCGGTTGAGATAGCCGCGCGTGACGCCGGCGCCGCCGATGTAGAGCTCGCCCGGGACGCCGATAGGCACGGGTTCCAGGTTACGGTCCAGCACATAGAGCTGCGTGTTAGGCAGCGGGCTGCCGATGGGTAAGGCTTCGTCCGGGTCCCAGGTTTGCAGGCCCGGCGGCAGCTCGTACCACGAGGAGATGATGCTGGTCTCGGTCGGACCGTAGGTGTTCAGCCAGGTGATATGGCCGCTGCCGAGCCGCAGCCAGGCTGCGAACGTTTCCGGTGCGGCCGCGTCGCCTCCTATAGCGACGAGCCGGACGTGCTCCGGCACGGACGCGCCCAGTTGCGCCAACTCCTGCACCCACTGGCGCCAGTACGCCGTCGGGAAGTCGAGCACTGTGATGCGTTCCTGCCGGATCAGCCGCAGCAACTCGTCGCCGGTGACCAGCACGCTGTCGGGCCGCAGCACCAGCGTTGCGCCGGTCTGCAACGCTGGGAAAATCTCTTCGACCGCGGCATCGAAGCTGATGGTGGCGAACTGCAACACCCGGTCGCCCGGCTTCAACCCGAACCGCTGCGCCACGGCCGTGTTATGGTTTACCACGCCGCGATGCGGCACCCCGACCCCCTTGGGCGTGCCGGTGGAGCCGGAGGTGTAGATGACGTAGGCGAGCGAGGCTGGAAACTGGATGGGCGCAGCTTCGCTGCGCACGGAAGCTGGAATGTTGGATGTGGGTTGGCGCGCGATGGCAGTCCAGTCCGTGTCCAAGCGGACTAGCCTACCTTGTGGGCTTACGTCGTCCGTCTCTAGCTTCGGGCTTCCAGCTTCCAGCTTCCAGCTTCCAGCCTCCAGCTTCCAGTTTCCGGCTTCCAGCACCTGCGCCTGGGTGAGCACGACGGACGCGCCGGAGTCGGCCAGCATGAAGGCGAGGCGGTCGGGCGGGTAGGCGGGGTCGAGGGGCAGGTAGGCGGCGCCGGCCTTGAGGATGCCGAGCAGGCCGATGATCATTTCGGGCGAGCGTTCGACGGCGAGGGCGACGACGGTTTCCGGGCCGGCGCCCAGGCTGCGCAGGTAATGGGCCAGCTGATTGGCGCGCGCGTTCAGCTCTGCATAGGTGAGCTCCGTGCGCGGGCGCAGGCCGTCCAGCCCGGGGTAGATCAGGGCCATGGCGTCCGGCGTGCGCGCGACCTGGGCCTCGAACAACTGGTGGATGCCGCTATCGGCAGGGAAGGGCGCCTCGGTGGCGTTCCACGTGACCAGGGTAAGCTGCCGCTCCGCCTCGGACATGAGGGGGAGCCGGGCAACGGGCACGTCCGGGTCCGCGACGATGCCCGCCAGCAGCGTCACGAAGTGGCCCGCCAGGCGCTCGATCGTGGCTGCATTGAAGAGGTCGGTGTCGTACTCGATGGCCCCGGCCAGGCCGTCAGGGGTTTCGCCCATCACGAGGGTCATGTCGAACGTGGTCGTGCCGCTGTGCATCTGCACCTGCGACAGGGTCAGGCCGGGCAGCCGCGCGGGCGCAGACGGCGTGTTTTGCAGCGCGAACATGACCTGGAAGAAGGGCGTGTGGCTCAGGTCGCGCTCGGGGTGGAGCGCCTCCACCAGCATCTCGAAGGGTACATCCTGGTTGGCATAGGCATCGAGCGCGATCTGGCGGACGCGCGCCAGCAGTTGCCGGAAGGTCAGGCGGCCGGCCTCGCCGTTCAGGCGGCTGCGCAGCACGAGGGTGTTGGCAAAGAAGCCGATCAGTCCCTCGATCTCGGCCCGACCGCGATTGGCGATGGGGGTGCCCACCGCAATGTCTTCCTGGCCCGTGTAGCGGTAGAGCAGCGTCTGGAATGCAGCCAGCAGCGCCATGAAGGTGGTCGCGCTGGCCTGTTGTGCCAGGGCGGCCATCCCGCCAGCGAGCGGCCTGGGCACGTTGAATGTATGGCTGGCCCCGCGTGCGCTGGGTACGGCCGGTCGCGGCCGGTCGGTGGGCAGCTCCAGCAACCGCGGGCTGTCAGCCAACTGCGCGCGCCAGTAAGCCAGTTGAGCCTCAAGCGGTTCTCCCTGCAGATAGCGGCGCTGCCAGGCTGCGAAATCCGCGTACTGGATCGGCAGCGGGGGCAGGTCCGGCGGCTCACCCTGCTGGAAGCTGGCATACAGCCGGGCGACTTCCCCGAGCATCACGCCGATGGACCACCCGTCGGAGATGATATGGTGCATGTTGACCAGGAGGAGATGCTCATCCTCCGCCAGCTGCACCAGGCTGGCGCGCAGCAGAGGGCCTTCCGCGAGGTTGAAGGGCGCCTGTGCCTCCGCCTGCGCCAGCTTGCGAGCGGAGGCCTCCCTGTCGAGGCCGGTGTTTCCAGCGCCGGTCAGGTCGATCACCGGCAGCGGCAGGCTCAGCTCCGGCTGGATGACCTGCACCGGCTCATCCCCCTCCACGCGAAAGACGGTGCGCAGGCTTTCGTGGCGCTGGATCACAGCGTTGAGTGCGTTGTGCAGGGCCTCGATGTCGAGACGCCCCTGGAGCCGCAGCGCCGCCGGGATGTTGTACATCGCGCTGCCGGGAGTCAACTGATCCAGGAACCAGAGCCGCTGCTGGGCGAACGAGAGGGGTGCATGGCCGTCAGGTCGTTCTGCGGGTAGGATCGCCGTCGCATCCAGCTCCACGCCCTGTTCCTCCAGCAGCAAAGCCAGCAGTTCGCGTTGTTCCGGCGTCAGTTCGCCCCAGTCATCCAGCAACCCGGTCATGCTTCACGCGCCTTTCCTGCAGCCGCTGCCTTCTTGGTAGCCAACAGCGCGCGCACCTGCTCAGGCGACATATCTTTGACCTGCTTCAACGTCGCAGTGACTCTCGCGGCCTCTGCGCCCGTTACGGTGGCCTGGGCCTGCACCACCACCTCAGCAAGCGCGGCCACCGTGGGTTTCTCGAAGAGCGCCTTCAGGGGCACCTCGACCTTGAGCTCATCGCGGATACGGGAGATGAGCTGCGTGGCGAGCAGCGAGTGGCCGCCGAGTTCGAAGAAGCTGTCCTCGACGCCGACGCGCGGGAGTTTGAGCAACTCGGCGGCCAGGCGGGCCAGCGTCTCCTCAACAGGCGTACGGGGGGCGATGTATGCGGCTGAGGTGCGCTCGGCGGCCTCGGGCGGTGGCAGGGCGGCCAGCGCACGGCGGTCGACCTTGCCGCTGGGCGTGATCGGGAATGCGTCCAGCAGCGTGAACGTGCCCGGCACCATATGCTCCGGCAGCCGGCGCCGTAGATGGTCACGTAGATCGGCGGGCGTGGCTGCCGCGCCCGCCGCGAGGACGATGTAGCCGGCCAGCGTGTCGCCCCGTGCGATTACCACGGCATTGCGCACCGCGGGGTGCTCATGCAGCACCGCTTCGATCTCGCCCAGTTCGATGCGGAACCCGCGCACCTTCACCTGGTCGTCGATCCGGCCCAGGAACTCGACCACGCCGCCGGGCAGCCAGCGGGCCAGGTCGCCGGTGCGGTAGAGACGGGTTGAAGGTTGGAAGGTTGCAGGTTGCAGGTTGTGCGCAGCCCTGCTTCGTCCGAGTTGTCCCTGGGCCAGGACGTCCGCTTCAACCTGCAACCTGGAACCTGCAACCGTCAGAAACGGGTTTGGTACGAAGCGTTCGGCAGTCAGCTCCGGCCGGTTGAGATAGCTGGCCGCCAGTCCGGCGCCGCCGATGAGGAGTTCGCCGGGGACGCCGATGGGCTGGGGCTGCATGTGCGCGTCCACGATGTAGAGCTGGAAGTTGGCGATGGGGCCGCCGATGGGCGGGCCGCCGAAGGGCCACACGATCCGGGGGTCACACTGGAACATGGACGCGCAGACGGTGGTTTCGGTCGGGCCGTACGCATTGAAGAAGCGGCGTCCTTCGACTGCGTCCGCAGTGTGCTGCGGACTCCGCTCAGGATGCCCTTCGACTGCGTCCGCCTCAGCCAAGCCTTGCTTGGCCGGCGGCCTCTGCTCAGCATGCCCGCCGGCCCACCTGGCTATCAGCTCGTTGGTGCAGCGCTCGCCTGCCGTGATGACGGTCTCCAGGTCGGGCAGGTCGTCCGGCTCCAACACGGCCAGCAGCGAGGGCGGCAGCGTCACGGTGGTAATCCGGGCGGCCCGCAGCAGCTTGACCAGCTCCGTCCCGGAGGCGATGGTGTCCTGCCGCGCCAGGACCAGGGTGGCGCCGTTGCGCAGCGCCATCACAGTTTCCCAGACCGACGCGTCGAAAGAGAACGGTGCGAACTGGAGTACGCGCTTGCCCGGACGGATGTCGAAGGCGCGGCCTTGCACGTCAGCCAGGTTGCACAGCCCGCGGTGGCTCAGCAGTGCGCCCTTGGGCCGGCCGGTAGAGCCGGAAGTGTAGATGACGTAGGCGAGCGAGGCTGGAAATTGGAAGCTGGAAGCTGGTAGGCTCGATGTGGGCTGGCGCGCGATAGTGGTCCAGTCGGCATCCAACCGGATTAGGGTGCGTTGCCGCCCTGCGCTCTCAGGTTCCAGTTTCCAGTTTGCAGCCTCTAGCTTCCAGCTTCCAGCTTCCAGTCTCGGGCTTCCAGCTTCTAGCTTCCAGTTTCCAGCTTCTACCAGCCGCGCCTGGGTCAGCAGCACGGGTATGCCGGAGTCCTCCACCATGAACGCGAGGCGCTCGGGGGGATAGTTTGGGTCCAGAGGCAGGTAGGCTGCGCCGGCCTTCAGGATGCCCAGGATGCCCACGATCATGTCCAGCGAGCGTTCTACGCTGATGCCGGCCAGCGTGCCGGGACCGACGCCCAGGTTGCGCAGGTAATGAGCGAGCTGGTTGGCGCGCTCGTTGAGCTGCCTGTAGGTCAGCGCGGCGGCTGCCTCCCCCCGTTGGTAGGCCGCCAGGTCACCGATGAATTCGACAGCGACCGCGTCAGGCTGGGCCGAGACCTGGGCCTCGATCAGCGCGTGGATGGTGGTGTCGTCCGGGAACGGGACGGCTGTGTCGTTCCAGGTCTCCAGCATCATGCGGCGCTCGGCCTCCGACAGGAGCGGGAGGACGGCAACCGGCTGCTCAGGCGCGGCGATGGCTGCCGCGAGCAGGGTCCGCAGGTGGCCGGCCATGCGCTCGATGGTCTGCCGGTCGAACAGGTCGCTGTTGTACTCCCACGCGGCCGTGATGCCGGCCTGTGTCTCGGTCATCATCAGCAACATGTCGAATCCGGCGATGCCTTTGTCGATCTCGACGGGCGATATCCGGAGCCCCGGCAGCTCGCGCGTCTCGAAGGGCACGTTCTGGAGGGAAAACGCGGCCTGGAAGAGCGGGGTGTGGCTGAGGTCGCGTTCGGGTTGCAGCGCATCCACCAGCGCCTCGAAAGGCACATCCTGGTGCGCGTACGCGCCGAGCGCAGTCTCGCGCACGCGCCGCACCAGCTCGCGGAACGTGAGCGGCTGGTTCTCCGCCGGGGGATCGAACCGGGTGCGGAAGACCAGCGTGTTGACGAAGAAGCCGATCAGCGGCTCCAGTTCGGCCCGCGTCCGGTTGGCGATGGCCGAGCCGACGGCGATGTCCG
>JAKPQT010000026.1 GCA_029555885.1 Chloroflexota bacterium
TGAGCTCGCTGAGCCGGACGCCCCAGCCGCTCCCCCTCGCTGAGCCGGACGCCCCACCCACTCGCGATGTGCCTCCTCCGAGTAGCCGCCCGCGTTGCCGGCCTCCGCTGCACCGGCCTCCGTCACCCGCGTCTGTACACCCGCCGCTGCCAGCACTGCCGCCGTGTGCGCACGCTCAGCATCCACGGCCTCCTGCACCCGCGCCTCGCGCTCGGCCTCGGGGATGGCCTGCCCCCGCAGCCGCTCGATCACACGCGCCGCCTCGTGCGGCGCCAACCCCGATGCCGCAACCAGCGTAGTCACCGCCGCCTCCGACGCCCGCTGCTCCTGCTCCGCCGCAACCTGCGCCTTCACTGCATCGAGTTCCGCCTGCAGTGCCGCCTTCTCTGCCTCGACTGCTGCCAGTGCCTGCTTGTCCATCTCCTCAGCCTCCTTATCGGCTGTTGATGTCCCTGCGTCCCCGTGCTCCTGCAGCAGCGCGTCCACCAGGTCAGGCCGCGCCTCGCGCAACTCCTCCAGCGTCATCTCTGCGATAGTCATGTCGTCCTCCTGTGTCTCTGCCTCGAGTACGCGGCCCCGCGTGTTGCCAGAAGGCACCCAGTCCACCGAGTTCACCTGCAGAACCTGCTCGATGACCGTTGCCGGCTTGCCGTCGATGACCTTCTCGCGATACTGCACGTAGCTGTCCTGCGACAGCCCGATGCCAGCCTTCGCCACCGGGTCACCCAGCACCGTCAGCAGCGCCGGGGCATGCACGTGCGCGATGGCCTCGAGCCCTGTCTCGGTCATGTGCACGCTGCCCGGCTGCACCGTCGCCGCCCATGCCGCCACGTCCCGGTGCCCGCGCACGCCGTCCTCGGTGCCCTCATGATTGATGTACATTTTCACGCCGTCGTACAGCCCGGCCTCGGCTGCCGCCGCCAACGTCGTCAGCGGGTAGTACCGCTCGCCGTCCTCGGTCCAGCCGTGCTCCGCAAGTATCACGCGGAAGTCCCCGTCGGCATTGTCTACCGCCTCGACGCCGCGCCCGATGAACTCGCACACGCGCCGCTTGCCCCGCCCCCGACGCCGCTCATTACTCACTACCATCACCACCCAGCCACGTGATCTCTACGTAGCCGTCCACCACCGGAACCATGTCGCAGCGGCAGTTAATGACCTCTTCCGGATGGTCGCTCTCCGGGTCGCCCGGGAACATCAGCAGCGCCTCCCCCACCACAAACGGTTCATCCATCGGCACAGTCTGCCCATTGGCCGCTGCGTGTGTGTCCCGCGTTCTATCATCCAAGAACGACATCCACTGCTTCTGCTCGACGCCGTTGCGCTGGTACGTCGCGTTCAGCGTGCTCATCTGTGCCGCCGCCGTCTCCGTCCGCGCGATGGTCTCTGCCCGGTTGGCGTATGTCGCCGGGAAGATGGTGTCGATCTCGTCAGCAATGGCAACCGGCCCCAGCCCATCCTCGTAGTACGCCCGCGTCAGCACCTCAGCCAGTGCGTCAAGCATCGACTGCACCACCTCGCCGGTGATCTTCTCGCCACTCTGCTTCAGTGCCCGACGCAGCGCCGGGTCACGCAACACGAACGTCTCCGACGGCGCCTCGCGCACCACTGCCTCGCGCCGCCGCATGCCCCGCAGCATGTCGATGGCCTGCTGCCCGCCCAGGTTCGCCGCCCGCAGCATGTAGTCATCCAGCAGCCCCAGCAACACGCTGCCGTCAGGCCGCACCGCCTCCAGCCGCGTCAGCATGATGCCGCGCTCAGGGATCGTCTCCCCCTGCGACCGCAGCCAGCCGCTCAACTGCGCGTGCCACGGCGCGATGAAGCGCCGCTGTACTGCTCCCGCAAACTCTCGCTCCAGTCGCTCTCGTCGTCGCGCAGCAACCGTCGCGCGCACCGCGACAGCCTCCGCAACCGCGCCGCCCGCGTCACCGTCCGGCTCCTGCTCCTCTGGCTCCTCCGGCTCCGGCTCAATTGCGACCTCCTCCGGCTCGGACCCCGGCGGCCCGAACTGCCGCTCCAGTATCTCGTCGATGTCATTGGCACCGATTGCCAGGTACGCCTGATACGCCGCCTCGCACGGGTCGAGCAGCCCCGCAGTGACGCCCTGCACCAGACTGCTCATCTTCAACTGCACCGTACTCGCGTCCGTCGGCACGGCGTCAGGGAAGTCCAGGTCGTAGTAGTCATCTATATCGGCCGGCAGCACCCGCCGCGCCTGCGCGTGCGACACAGTGTAGTCGAGCACGTTGCAGATCAGCGTCCGGTACATCTCCTGCCGCAACTCGATGGTCCAGATGGCCGGCATCTCCATGTTCGCCGCCGTGGTATATTTCCCTGAACTCGCGTCGCCGTAGAAATGCTCGCCGAACCCGAACGCCCGGAT
>JAKPQT010000035.1 GCA_029555885.1 Chloroflexota bacterium
CGGCATCATTGGCGTCATGCTGTCGATGAGCCCGCGGCTGGCGCTGCTGGCCTTCACCGTGCTGCCGCTGATGCTGCTCGCCACCCTGCTGTTCACACGCCGCGCGCAGATCGCGTTCCGCAACACGCGGGCGCGTGTCGCCGCAGTGGTCGGTGACCTGGCCGAGAACATCATGGCGATGCGCGTTATCCAGGCGTTCGCGCAGGAGAACGCGTCGTATGAGCGGTTCGAGGAGGTCAACCGCGCCAACCGCGACGCGCACATTGACGCGATGTCGCTTTCCTTCGTGTTCCTACCGACCGTGGAGTTCCTGGGGATGCTCGCAACCGCGACGGTCTTGTGGTTCGGGGGCAAGGCCGTCGCGGCGAATGAGCTGACCCTCGGCGTGGTGGTCGCGTTCCTCGCCTATGTCTCGCGCTTCTTCCAGCCCATCCAGGAACTCAGCCAGCTCTACACGACGGTTCAGTCTGCCATGGCCGGCGGCGAGCGGGTGTTGGAGTTGCTGGACACCGAGCCTGCGGTGGCCGACCGGCCCGGCGCGGTCGAGATGCCGCCCATCGCGGGGCGCATCGAGTTGCGCGATGTATCCTTCGCCTACCTCGAAGACCAGACCGTGTTGCATGACGTCAACTTGACGATCGAGCCGGGCCAGACGGTTGCACTCGTCGGGCCGACCGGCGGCGGGAAGACGTCGATTGCCAGCCTCATTGCGCGCTTCTACGATGTGCAGACGGGTGCAGTGCTCATCGACGGGCTGGACGTGCGCGATGTGCAGCAGCGCTCACTGCGCCGCCAGATGGGGCTGGTGCCGCAGGACCCATTCCTGTTCTCCGGGACGATCGATGACAACATTCGCTTCGGTCGCGTGGAGGCAACAGAGGCGGAGGTCATTGCAGCCGCGCAGTTGGCAAACGCGCACGAGTTCATCAGCGCATTGCCGGACGGCTATGCAACCGTCATCCAGGAAGGCGGCAGCAACCTCTCCGTTGGCCAGCGGCAGCTTATCTGCATTGCGCGTGCGGTGCTGGCCGACCCGCGTATCCTGATTCTCGACGAGGCAACCGCCAGCGTAGACACCATCACCGAGGCACTGATTCAGGATGCATTGAAGCGACTGCTGGAGGGCCGCACCGCGGTCATCATCGCACACCGGCTCAGCACCGTACGCGACGCGGACCTGATTTGCGTGGTGCAGGGCGGGCA
>JAKPQT010000038.1 GCA_029555885.1 Chloroflexota bacterium
GTGGGGCAACTTGCCGACGTAGAACGAGTAGAAGCTATCCGAACCCGGCGCGCCGCGCCACTCCGCCGCGCGATCCGCCTGCCACATCGGCGCAGAGTCGGCGCGATAGCGCACGTCACACACCGCGTCGAGCGGCTGCCCGCCCGGTATGAGGTCGTTCTTGCCGCCCCACCAGACGAAGTACCCGTGCGCCTTGAGGATCTGGAGCAGGTTCGGTTCCCCATATTCCGTGTGCAGCATATGGTGCATAGTGCGGTGCCCGCGCACGTGGGGATACCAGCCTGTCATGAAGGAGCAGCGGCTGGGCGTGCAGACCGGGTTCTGGCAGAAGGCGTTACGGAACGACACCCCATCCCCGCTGACCAGTTGGTCGAGCACCGGGGTGGATGCCGCCGGGTCGCCGAGATGCCCCATGACGTCGCCGCGCCACTGGTCCGGGTTGAAGATGACGATATTCGGGCGAGAAGCCATCATTGCTCCTGTGCGGCAGAGCGTGCGTCAGTACATCTCCGCTGCATCGCGCGGCAGCGCGCGGACGTGCCGCAGATGGGCGCTGACCCGCGCGTCGTCACCGTACGGGTACTCGAAGCCGAAGTGCGCTGCGACACCTGTCGCGACACGGCGGAACAGGTCGCCCATGGTCAGCAGCACGTCCCAGGTGTGGTCGTAGTCAGCATCGGCGTAGGTGCGCAGCAGCAGATCCCACAGCTCGGGTTCGAGATACCGCTCGAAGTACTTGCCATACTTGCCAGGGCTGACTTGAAAGCCGGTCTGCATGCCCACATACCAGACCAGCATCTTCATCAACTGTGTGCGCACATATTCATCCAGCATCTGCTTGGCGTAGACGATCTCCTGCCGCCACAGCCCCTTCGCCGCGTATGGCGACACCCACCAGAACTCGTTGCAGCAATCACCGAACTGCTTGGCTGTCGGCGGCTTGGGCAGGTAGTCGCGGTCGCTGGCGGGCGGGAAGGGCGGGAGAATACCATCTTTGTCCAGCAGCACGATGGTCTGGCTGTCTTCCTCTAGTTCTGCCAGCCGGCTCACCGGGAAGAAGCTCAGGTCGATGCGGTTGCCGTCCGCGAACTGCATCAGATAGGCGAATCCCGGCGCATCGACAGGCGGCGGATCCTCCATCTCGTCCGGCAGTTGCAGGATCATCAGCTCACCGAAGCGCGCAATCCATGCCAGGTTGTGGCGGAACGGCTCCACATCAGTGACCACATAAACGATGTCGTAGTCCTGGAAGAAGTCGCGCGGGGCGTTGGGGTTGGCCCGCGAGCCGTTCATGATGACCGCGCGGATGCGTTCGTCGTCCCGCGCAGTAGCAAGGATCAGGTCGAACATCTGTTGTTCAGTGCGCATGGAGCTCCTGGCTATTCCTCTAACGAAGCATGCGATGAGCTTCCTCAAGGTGCGGCTTCATACAAGACCTTTCCTTCGCGGTTGGCCCAGTAGATCACGGTACCTGGCACCTGGCCGCGGCGACGAGCTTCGTCTTCGGAAAACACCAGCACATCCACGCCGGTTCCGACTGATCCGATCGCGCGACGTAATCGCAGGCTTTCCGCGTATTTGTCCGGCTTTCCCGGCAATATCACCATAAGGTCAAGGTCGGAATCAGGAGATGCAGCTCCGCGCGCGTAAGAGCCGAACAGGATGACGCGGCTAGGCTCCGACACCTGTAGGATACGCTTGACGGCCTGTTGAATCGCGTGTTGAGTTAGCATGTGCAGGTCCTCACTCTAGCCCCAAGTATAGGTCTTCGCGCACCTTGCGTCAAACTTCCCAACACCCTCCAGCTTGCAGTTTCCAGCTTCCAGTTTCCGGCTTCCGCTCTCGCGCTCTGTTTGACACAATCCCCTCGCCGTAATATCCTATCCCCAGCATTGTGACACAGATTACACCCCTGCCCCGGAGGAACCCTCATGGCTGACAGCTATTACGGCAAAATCCTGCACGTTGACCTGAGCGAACTACGCTGGTGGGTCGAGGAGCTGCCGCCGCTGGTTTACCGCAAGTACCTCGGCGGGAGCGCGCTGGCGAGCTATTTCCTGCTGCGCGACCTCCCGGTCGGCGTCGATCCGCTCGGTCCCGACAACCTGCTGATGTTTATGACAAGCATCATCAACGGCCTGCCGCTCTCCGGCGCGAACCGCTACACCGCCGCGGGCAAGTCCCCGCTGACCGGCGGGTTCGGGGAGGCGGAAGCGGGCGGCTACTGGGGGCCGGAGCTGAAGCGCAGCGGGTTCGACGGCATCATCCTGCACGGCCGGGCGGCGCAACCGACCTATCTGTTCGTCCACGACGGCGTCTGCGAGTTCCGCGATGCCAGCCGCTACTGGGGTAAGTACTCCGAAGAGGTGCAGGACGGGCTCGAAGCGGAACTCGGCGACCGCGCCATCTGCGTCCTGCAGACGGGCATCTCTGGCGAGAACCATGTGCGCTATGCGGCCATCACAAACCAGCTGCGCCATTTTCACGGCCGCGCGGGCCTGGGCGCGGTGATGGGGAGCAAGAACGTGCGCGCGATCGTGACGCGCGGCCGGGAGCGTATCGGCCCGACCGACAAGGCCGCGACGCAAGATGTCCTGCGCCGCTTCCGCGAAGTCTACGATCACGAGCACGATGGGATGCACCTGGACGGCACAGCGGGCGGGCTCGAAGATCTGGATGCGGACGGCATCCTGCCCACGCGCAACTTCCGCGATGGCTCGTTCGAGCGTGCGCGCGCCATCACCGGCAAGACCATGTCCGACACCATCCTGACCAACCGCGGGACTTGCTACGCCTGTGCGGTCGCGTGCAAGCGCGAGGTGGCCGTGCCGGAGCGCGGGGTCGAGCCGCGGTTTGGCGGCATGGAATACGAAATCATCGGCGCGCTCGGCTCGCTCATCGGCGTGGGCGACCTCGGCGCAGTCGCAGAGATGTCGCAGTGGGTCAACCGCTACGTCGTCGATGGCATCTCGTGCGGCGTCAGTATCGCGTTCGCGATGGAGTGTTATGAGAACGGCATCCTCACCCGCGACGACCTGGACGGGCTGGACCTGCGCTGGGGCAACGCGGACGCTGCCATCGAGATGATCCACAAGATCTGCCGTCGGGACGGCATCGGCAGCGTGCTAGCGGAGGGGGTCAAGCGTGCGGCTGAGCAGATTGGCCGCGGGGCTGAGCGGTACGCGATGCACGTCAAGGGGCAGGAACTGCCCATGCACGAGCCGCGCGGCAAAGTCGGCGTGGGCCTGGCCTACGCCGTCTCCCCGACGGGTGCAGACCACATGGAGGCCGATCACGATCCGACGTTCGAGTCGCTGGGGATTGCAGAGACCGGCTGGGAGCCCCTCGGCCTGCTCGAGCCGGTGGACCGCTTCGACCTCGGCCCAGACAAGGTGCGCGCGTTCAGCTACGCACAGACCACCTTCAACCTTTACAACAGCGTCGGCATGTGCGACTTCGTTGGCGTACCGATCAACGCGCTGCGGCTGGAGATGCTGCGCGACTATATCAACGGCGCGACCGGCTGGGACATGAGCCTGTTCGAGATGATGAAGGTCGGCGAGCGCGCCAACACGATGTACCGGCTGTTCAACCTGCGCGAGGGGTTCACTGCAGCAGATGACACGCTGCCCGACCGCCTGTTCGAGGGCCTGAACAACGGCCACCTGCAGGGCCGGTCGATCGACCGCGAGGAGTTCCGCCGCGCGCTCCAGCTTTACTACGGCATGTCCGGGTGGGACGGCACGGGCGTGCCGACCGCTGCGAACCTGGCCGAACTGGGGCTGACGTGGGCGGCGCGGCCCACTGCGCAAACCGAGGCGGTCGCATGACCGACATGCTCGTCAAGCTGTACGATCTCAAGAACGACTGGAGCTTCGTGGAGCAGCAGGCTGCCCTCGGCATCACCATCCGCAAGCCGATCGGGCCGGAGCACAACGGCGTGCTGGCGTGGATTCGCAAGACGTTCGACGATGGCTGGGCGGCAGAAGCGGCCTGCGCGCTGGCGAACCGGCCCATGACGTGCTTCATTGCGGTGAAGGACCGCGGGGAGGCCGGGCAGCAAATGATCGGGTTCGCGTGCTACGACGCGACCGGCTTGGGCATGTTCGGACCGACCGGAGTGGAGGAAGCCGAACGCGGGCAGGGCACCGGTAAGGCTCTCCTGCTGGCTTGCCTGCTCGATATGCGGCTGAAGGGCTACGCGTACTGCGCCATCGGCTGGGCCGGGCCGAAGGACTTCTACCGCAAGGCGGTCGGCGCAGTTGAAATCCCCGACTCCGAGCCGGGATACTATCGCGGGATGATGAAGCTGGACTGACAATCACGGCCAACCACGAAAGACGCGGAGCAGATAGAAGAAACCGGTAATCGAGTTTCCATGTGCTCCGCGTCTTTCGTGGTTACTTCCCGTTCGGATCAGCCTTCGACCACCACCACCGAATCAACCTCATCCGGCGCGTAAGCGGGGCCGTGAATTGCCAGCTCGTTCCGGTATGATTGTATCTTCAACGGCGTGCGGCTTGGGTCGGCCAGGAGGTACGCGACACTGGCGGGACCAGCAAGGGGCAGTTGCAGTTTCCCACCAGGCGGCCAGTCGAAGACATGCACATAGGTCTTGCGGCCAGCGCGCGTGGACCGCGCCCAGGTCAAGCCCTGCACCGGTCCGGCGCGCGTCCCATAGACGCTCTCGCCGTTGACGGCCAGCCATGCCCCCATCTCCCGCAATCGCTCCACGCTGGGCTGCGGAATGATCCCTTCCGCAGTCGGTCCCACGTTCAGCAGGTAGTTGCCGCCCTTGCTGGCGATGTCCACCAGCTTGTGCAGCAGGTCCTCGGTGGACTTCCAGTTATGGTCGTCGGTCTTGTAGCCCCACGTATCGTTGATGGTCGCGGGGGTCTCCCAGTCGGCGTCCACCAGCGCACCAGGGATGGCGTTGTCGCGCGCGGACGCATAGTCGCCCAGCGCGTTGCCCAGCCGGCCGCAGACCAGCGTGTCGGGTTGGGTGCCGTGGACGGTTTCCAATAGTCCCCGGCTCTGCTCCGCAGTGATCCCCTTCGGCGTATCAAACCAGATGAGGGCAATCGGCCCGTAGTTGGTCAGCAGCTCGCGCACCTGCGGCTTGACGTAGTCCTCGATGTAGCCCGCAAAATCCTTCTTGCTCTCATCGTAGTCCCAATCGTTGCCGTCCCCGTCCGGGTGATGCCAGTCCTGCGTCTGCGAATAGTAGAAGCCGAAGCGGAGGCCCTGCCGCGCACACTCTGCGGCCAGCTCGGCCATCGGGTCGCGGCCAAAGGGCGTCGCATCCACGATGTTGTAACGCGTCAGGTTGGTCTTGTACATGCAGAAGCCATCGTGGTGCTTGGCCGTGATGACAAAGTACTTCTGCCCCGCGGCCTTCGCCAGCGACACCCATTCGCGCGCGTCGAACTTGACCGGGTTAAACTGCGCTGCGAGCGGCTCGTACTCGGCCACGGGGATGCGCGCCCGGTGCATGATCCACTCCCCGATGCCGGGCACGGCCTGGCCCTGCCAGTGGCCCGCGGGGATGGCGTACAGGCCCCAGTGAATGAACAACCCGAAGCGCGCCGCGCGCCACCAGTCCAACCGGGGATCGCTGCGCGCGTCCGCGCGCTGGGTGCGGTCCTGTGCAAATGCCTGTGGGTCCATAGGTCCTCCGAAAATTCGAGGTTTACTCGTTACTCATTTCTGATTCAGAATGAGTAGCAAGTAATGCGTTATTCTTCCAGCCACTGCGCCAGGAATGCCAGCAGCCGCTCCGTGTTAGCGCGGCCGACGGCTGCGGACGCGTGGGTGCGCGGGTCGATGCCGACCAGCCCATAGCAAGGATGACCCTTGTACTCGTCGCCCATGTAATTAATCCGCTCATCCGGCCCGCCGATGTCGTTCTGCGGACCGTCCAGCAGGCGTTCCATGTGAACGAGGTTCGGATGCAAGTAGAGCATGTACGAGGTTTCCTGCTTGGCCGCGTGATCACCTTCGACGCCGGGCGCCTGCACCTCGATCAGCGAGAGGACGCGCATTTTGCCGCCGGTCGCACGGTAACGATCCACGGCAGGCTGCTGGTATTCGGGATGGTTGGGATAGTGGCCGGACAACAGGATGGCCTGGCGATAACCGTCGCGCTCGAACGCATGCAACAACTCGCTCATCAGTTGTACCATTGGCTTGCTGCTGACCATGAACGAGCTAGGCCAGTCGGTGTGGCCGCCGCCCGATCCCAGAAAAAGGGGCGGATAGACGACGCCACCGTGCTGCTGCGCCAGGCCGACCAATTGCTCGTGCGCCTTGAGCGCATCCAACCCGACGACGTTGTGATAGCCGTGCCACTCGATGGAGCCGCACGGCACATAAATCGCGGGCCGCCGCGCCTTCGCCGCCTCGATCTGCTCCGGCGTCATGCGTTCCAGCCGGACCTCGCTGGTGAGTTGATTCGAGTAGATGCCCATGTTTCCCTCTTTGCGTCCGCCGCGTCTTCGCGGTTCACTTCTTAGTCTCCGCGCGCAGCAGCCAGTCCTGCACCTCAAGGCGGTGCGTGTGCGGGTGTTCGTAGGCCAGGTCGAGGATCAGGGTGAGCAGCGGCTCGCCGGTAGTCCGCAGGGGTGCGGCCAGCTCCGCATCGCGCAGCCCGGCCACCAGTGCGTACACGACCTGGGAGGTCTGCCGGAAGTCCGCCAGCACGACATCGGCCGGTTGGGCCTGGCTCAGCCCCGCCACCTGCTCGTTGATGCGCGCCAGCGCAGCGGGCCAGTCCTCCCCCGGCCGCATGAGCGGCGCCGCGCGCTGGCCGCGACGCTCCGCCTCGACGATGTGCAGCAGCCGCCGGTGCCAGAAGGTAATGTGGGCGAGGAGGTCCTTAACTGTCCACGACCCGGTGACACCGGGCGCCGCCAGATGAGCGGGTTTGAGGCGGCCGAGCAACACCCGCATATGGCGCTGCTCGGCCTCGACCAGCGCGAGCAGTTCGGCCTGGCGGAGTGACTCCATGGCCCCCAGAAGGTCTCTACTCTGCCAGCATCCGCTTCATCGCTGCGATGTGCGCGGGGGTACTGCCACAGCACGCGCCGATGTAGCTCACGCCCAGCGCCTTCATCTTGGCTGCGTACTCGGCCATGACCTCAGGGGTGCCGTCGTAGTGAATCTGCTTGTCCACATACTTGGGCAGGCCGGCGTTCGACTGCGCCATCAGAAAGACCCCATCCGGCTTCACTGCGGCCATCTCTGAGATGACGCGCTCGATCTCGTCCGGCCCATTGCCGCAGTTCGCGCCGATCACGCGCACGCCCAGATCGTGCAGCGC
This sequence comes from Chloroflexota bacterium, assembly GCA_029555885.1. Next base: position 7,319 of record JAKPQT010000038.1, read on the forward strand.
GGCGAGAGCCTGCACAGGTTTGACGCCCATCATCGTGCGGAAACGGGTATCAAAGGTCATGGTCGCGGCAATCGGCAGGTCAGAGACGGATCGAATGCCCTCGACTGCTGCCTGGACCTCGTCAAGCGCACTCATGGTTTCGATGAGGAAGAAGTCCACCCCGCCCTCGGCCAGCGCAGCGGCCTGCTCCGCAAACGCGGCGCGGGCTCCCTCCGGCGTCAGCGTGCCCAGCGGCTCCATGATTTCACCGGTCGGCCCCATCGAACCGGCGACCAGCACCTCGTGGTCCGCCGCATCGGCCACCTCGCGTGCCAGCCGCGCGCCTGCGACGTTATACTCATGCACGTGCGACTCCAGGTTCTCACGCGCCAGGCGGTAGCTCGTCCCGCCAAAGGTGTTCGTGGTGATGATCTGCGAGCCGGCATCGACATAGCCCTGATAGATGCCCTTGACTGCGTCAGGACGCGCGACATTCCAGGCTTCGGGCGCACCGCCGGTCGTCAACCCAGCAGCCTGCAGCATGGTCCCCATCGCGCCGTCACCAATCACCACGGTGTGCGCCCGGATGAAATCGGTCAGTCTGTCCACACTTCCTCTTTTTCGGCTATGCCTGCCGAACGGTCTGCTATTGTGCCTGCATCACGGCCTTTGCGGTCACGACCGCCTCTGCCGCATCCTTGCAATAATGGTCCGCGCCGATATCTTCTGCAAAGGCGCTGTTGAGCGGCGCGCCGCCGACCAGCACCTTGACCCGTTCGCGCAGCCCTTCTTCCTTGAGCCGGTCGATGACGTTAAGCATGTAGGGCATGGTCGTGGTCAGCAGCGCGGACATGCCGAGGATGTCGGCGTTGTGCTCACGGATGGCCGCGATGAACTTATCCGCGTCCACGTTGATGCCGAGGTTGTGCACCTCAAAGCCTGCGCCCTCCCACATCATGCCGACGAGGTTCTTGCCGATGTCATGGATGTCACCCTTGACCGTGCCGATGACGGCAATGCCAATCTTGGGCGCGCCGGTCTCCGTCAAGAGCGGGCGCAGGATCTCCATGGCAGCCTTCATCGCGTTGGCCGCGCGCAGCACCTCCGGCACCCACAGGATGCCCGCGCCAAAGTCGCGGCCCACGATGTCCATGGCAGCCACAAGGCCATAGTTCAGCACATTGGCCGGCGATTCACCCCAGGCGAGCGCCTTGCGCGTCGCCTCGACCACTTCCTCCTTGAGCCCGTCGTACAGGTCATCCTGCATGTTCGTGTAATGCTCTTGCAGTTCGGGCGATAGGTTGGCAAACTCAGACATGACACCTTCCTGACAACAAGTGATCTCTACAACACCAGCTTAAACGCGCTCCGGCTCGGTTGTGCAACCTGCGGTTGCCGAGACCGACCAGAGCAGATTCCGGATAGAACATCTATGCAGCGCCGTCCAGGATGGCCCGGATGCGGGCCAGTTGTTCCTCGTCGTTGGCAAGGAGCGCCTCAACCTGGCTGCGCAGCGTGATCGGCCCCAGCTCCGCGTGGACCGCGGGCCGCGCCCGGGCCACAGGCGCCAGGCTTTCCAGAAAGTCGAGCGTGGAAGTGCGCAACGATGTGAACGTCTCGATCAGGATGGGAACCGGCGTGTCGGGGTCATAGTCGCCCGTGATGCGCCCGATGGCTGTGACGTAGGGATTCTCCTGCAGGGTGATGCGCACCAGACGGGCACGATAGGGCGGCTCGACCGCGCACAGATGGCTGATAATTTCGCTCACCGACCACTGATCGGGCGCGGGCCGCGTGCGCAGGATGTGCGGCGAGACGTCCGCGGTCAGATCGCGTAGCGTGCGCGGGGTCTGCCGCAGGAGCGCCAGGACATCCGGCCAGGCTGCCGTCGTGGCTTGGGTCATCGCTACTGCCCTCCTTCCGTGCTTACCACCTGTCGCCGCCGGCTGCGTGCTTTGACGATGTCAGAGACGCCGCGGGCCCGCCGCCGTGCAGTCGCAGCTTCGAGTATCTCCGCCAGGTGCGGGAAGCTGTCGACCGAATGCGGCAGCGGCATGGCTTCCACAAAAGTGTCCTGGAAGCGCGGTTCGAGCGCAATGCCGATGTACTTCGTCCAGCGCGCCAACCGCCGCGCATCTTCGCGCTCGTTCTTGTTAAGCAGCGCGATACGCGCGCCATCGCCCGCGGAGTTGCCGACGGTGGTCACCCGGGCCAGGTCGCAATCGGGAATCATGCCGAGCACCATCGCGTGCTTTGAGTCGATGTAGCTGCCGAACGCGCCGGCCAGCATGACGCGGTCCACCCGGTCCACGCCCATGCGATCCATCAACAGCCGCGCCCCGGAATAGAGTGCGGCCTTGCCGAGTTGAATGTTGCGCACGTCCTCGCTCGTGATGACCACCGGCCGGCCCGTGCTCGTCTCATGCGGCCAGGCCAGCACGTACTCGGCTTTCGCACCCTGCCAACTCAGCCGCGAGGACTCGATTTCCGGCGCAAACCGACCGTCGGGGGTCAGCATGCCCGCCATGAATAGCTCGGCCACAGCCTCGATGATGCCCGAACCGCAGATGCCTGCAGCCAGGATCGGTGCGTCGCCGGGCCGCAGCCGGCGCTTGTGGCGGGGCGCGTCGAACGAAGCGACGTCCGGCTCGGCGTCCTCGACGTGCATACCGTCATCGCGGGCCGGATTGTGTCCCGATGGGTCGGCGCTCTCGCCGCTCGTCCACTGGTCGTTCCACTCGTCGCGGCCGATAACCTTGAAGCGTGCCTCCAGCGTCTCCGGGTCGATGCGCACGCGCTCGATGGCGCCCGGCGCCGCGCGCATACCGTGGCGAATCTGCGCGCCCTCGAACGCGGGACCGGTCGGGCTGGACGCGGAGAAGAGCTGTTTGGAATTGCCCAAGAGCAGTTCTCCGTTGGTGCCGACGTCCACGATGAGCCAGACTTCGTTCTCCGGGGCCTTGTCCGGCTCTTCGGCCAGGATGACGCCCACGTTGTCCGCGCCGACATGCCCGGCCTCGACGGGGAGCACATGCGCCTGCGCGCCTGGCGCGAGACGCAATCCGAGCTCCCGAGCCTTTACGTCCACGGCATCGCTGATCGCCGGCGCGAAGGGCGATTGGCCCAGCTCGCGCGGCGGGATGTTGAGCAAGATGTGATGCATGACGCTGTTGCCGACCAGCACAATGTCAGTGATCGCGGTCACCGGTATGTCGGCCTCGGCCGCGGCCTGTCGCGCAAGCTCATTCAGCGCGGCGATAATCGCGTCGTGCAGCGTTGCCAGTCCCTCGGCCCCGTTCAGGTCGCAATAGCTGACCCGGCTCATCAGGTCCTCGCCGTAGGCCACCTGCGGGTTCATCTGGCTCACCGTCGCGAGTACCTCGCCGGTCCGGAGGTCGCACAGGTGCATTGCAACGCTCGTCGTGCCGATGTCTACGGCCAGGCCGTAGGCCTCCTCAGCATAGCCTGGCTGCACGCGCACAGCCTCGCGGCCCTGCCAGACCGTGACCGTCACTTTCCAGTCGCCCTTGCGCACGACGCGCTGCAGGTCGTTCAGCAGGATAGGGTCGAGATGCACGCCGGGCAGATCAAAGCGCTCGGCCAGCTCATTGGCGATGCGGTCCCAATCGCCAAGCTGATGTTCCAGCGTCGGCTCCTCGATCTCGACATAGTACAGGCGGATGGGCGGATCAATCTCGATGGCGCGCACGGTGGCAGCCTTACGCACCACCTGCTTGCGTGCCTGGCTTTCCTCGGGCACGAAGATCATCAGGTCGCCGTGCACTTCGCAGGAACAGGATAACCGCCGCCCCGGCAGGGCGGGATGTTTGTCGAAGTAACGCGTCTCCCGACCATCGGGCGGGGAGAGATGGTCCGCGGCCGAATCTATACCGTGCTTGGAAAAGTGCCCCTCCTGGACCATGACCTGGCACTTGCCGCACGTCTGGCGGCCGCTGCAGATAGACTCGATTTCGACGCCGAGCGCGCGCGCTGCGTCCAGCAGGTTCGTGCCGTCCGCGACTTCACCCTGGCGGCCGGAAGGCTGGAACACAACACGATGAGTTTTGGCTGAATTGAGAGACATGGCGACTCACTGGCAAAGGTGATTCAATGACGGTGCGATTGTACGCCAAAAGGGGCCACAAGGCAAACGGCTTGCAAGCTGCGGCTTGCAAGCTGGGGGCTACAGGTTTAAGGTTACAGGTTCGCTGAACGGAGTTATAATATGCCTGTCACCTCAAGGAGGGAGCGAGCATATGAAGATAGGCGACCTCATTCACTGTGCGGACTTGCCCTGCGCCGACGTCAACCACGAATGTTATGTCATTCCGAACGTCGATGTGCAGCCAGAGCATGTGTCCATCGTGCTCATCTCCGAGGCTGCACCGCAGAACCCTGCGGACGACTACTATGCGCCGGGCAACCCGTTGTTCGGCCAGACGACCGTCCAGGCTTTCCGCGATGCGGGGGCGGCCGTTAGCTCGCTGGAGGACATCCTCGACTTGGGCGTGTATCTGACTACTGCAGTCAAGTGTGGCAAGATGGGCTACGGGATCAGCACCGCGACCATCAAACAATGCTCGCACCTGCTGGAACAGGAGCTCGCGCCCTTCCAGCACGTCAATGCCTGGCTGCTGATGGGCGATGTGGCGATCAAGGCGGTCAATGCGATCGCTGCGCGCACGGGCGAGCCGCGTGTCATCCCGGCGGGGTCCACGTACAAGATTCGCGGGGGGACGTACACCTTCCGGGGCGGCCGGGCTTTTCCTTCCTATCTTCAAGCGGGGCCAAGCTTCTTCATCGAGAAGAGCAAGCGCCAGATGATTGCACAGGACATCGCGGCCGCGCTCGCGCTGAGGTAGTTACAGGTTGGAAGGTTGCAGGTTGAAGGTTGTTCCGTTGAACAGTACATCCTCGAAACCTGCAACCTGCTAACCTGCAACCGTTTATCTGTGACCTCTGTGGCTACTCCGTGAACAAGTGGTTGGTCCAGGCGCGGCGGCCCATGTCGTCCTCGACCTCCAGGTACGCATAACGCCAGTCGTCCGGCACGTCGAACGCGGCCGAGGTCAGGCGGCGGCCGTCGAAGCTGCCGACGCGCTGGCCGTGGCTGTTCGGGCCAACTAATCGCGCGAACTGGACGGGCGAGGTTTCGAGGCTAACGCGTCGGCCGTCGTAGGCGATGCTGTGGATGACCGGGCCACAGGACGAGTAGAAGTGGCCTGCGCGCAGCGCAGACAAGATGGCTGCAGGGGTGCGCTCGGCCACGGCAACCATGACCCACCCGCCGTTCCAGCCGGGATGCTCGGCGCGGATGTGTGCGTCGTCCACTGCCAGGCCGAGGACGGCATTATTGCGCTCCAACAACGTGGTCCAGTAGACCCCGCCGTCCCCCTTGCCGTTCAGCCAGCGGCACACATGGTTGTAGACCTCGACGCCGTCGAAATGATGCCGCCGCGCGTCGTCCAGGGTGTTCGCGCACCAATGCGGATGCGCCAGGATAAGCAGCGCGCCCTGCTCGCGGGCCGCGACCATCGCCGGCACGAGTCCCTCCTCCTGCCGGAGGCCCGTCACCCGGCCCAGGACCGCAACATGATACATCGCGCCTGTCTGGTCGGTGCCGTGCAGCTCCACGCCGTCGAGCCAGAGCAGCGGATAGGCGGCCGTGTCGTTCGCCGTGTCGGACAGCACCCAGTGGTCAGTGCGGAACAGGAAGTCGTAGCCGGCGCCCGCGTACAGCGTAGTGAGCGCGGGGAAGTCAAGCCCGCCGTCGGAGGCGGTGCTGTGGATGTGAGTGTTGCCCTTGAGCCAGCCCGTGCCGGGCGGATAACGAAATTGTCGCATGCTGCATCATCCTGAAAACGATTTTATGCGGGTGTTCGACTACCCTAGCAGAGACGCCATAATCGCGCAAATCACTGCCTTCGACTATAGTATGGCAGGCCCACACCTTCGGCCCATGATGACTGTGTGGAGAGAGATGCGTCCTTGCTCCCAAATCGTGGCGGCGGTATACTGCCCGTACCATGAACGACCTAGATTATGACACCGACCCGCAAGCCCAACAAGTTCTGGTTGGGCTGCTGCGCGACGCGCCGGAGTGGCGGCGCATCGAAATCATGTGCGGCATGATCGAGGCGCTCCAGCAGTTGGTCTTCAGCGGTGTACGCCAACGGCATCCTCATGCCAGCGAGAGTGAGGTGCGACGCCTGGTGGCCGATATCCTGCTGGGACCTGAGATGGCAGAGAAAGTGTACGGTGCGCGGGTCTCCGGAGGCGTACGATGACGCTTTCGGAACCGCTGGCGGTCACTTTCACGGTGATCGATGTGCTCGATGCGCTGGGCATCCCTTACCTGCTGGGGGGGTCGTTCGCCAGCTCGGCACAGGGCGCGGCCCGGGCTACGCTCGACGCGGATCTCGTCGCCGATCTGCGGCCGGAGCACGTGGCGCCCTTTGTCGCTGCTTTGCGCGATGCGTTCTACCTCGATCCTGACACGGTACGGTCGGCGGTGCTCAATCGGGGGAGCTTCAACCTGATCCATCTGCAGACGATGTTCAAGGTGGATGTCTTTGTCCATAAAGGGCGCCCATTTGATCGGGCACAGTTTGAGCGCCGTCGGGCTACTCAGCTCTCCGTCGATCCGCCGCGCACTGCATACCTTTCCAGCCCGGAGGATACGGTGCTCGCAAAGCTGGTATGGTACCGCTTGGGCGATGAGGTATCGGACCGCCAGTGGCGCGATATCCTGAGCGTCTTGCGCGTGCAGGCAGGCCGGCTCGACGTGCCCTACCTGCGCCGATGGGCTGAGGAATTGGCCGTCAGCGATCTGCTTGCGCGTGCCCTCGAGCAGACCGCATGAGCTATACACTCAAATCCGAGTGCGATTTGCACCCACTTAGTGCCTGCACTATAATGCTCTCTGGCTGTGCTCAGTAGTCACGACGTAGTCGAGCCGCCGCACCATTCCCCAGGAGTAAATCGCTCATGCAGACTATCCTTCGCTCTCAGACGGGCGTCGAAGCCATCATCAGCCCGGATCATCCTTTTACCGTCATCGGTGAGCGCATCAACCCCACCGGCCGCAAGGCGCTGGCCGCCGAGATGCTGGCAGGCAATTTCGAACGCGTTAAGGCGGACGCCCGCGCGCAGGTCGAGGCGGGGGCCACGGTCCTGGACGTCAACGCGGGGCTGGGCGTCGCGAATGCGCACGACCTCGAACCGGAGGTCATGGTCAAGGCAGTCCAGGCAGTGCAGGAAGTGGTGGACGTCCCGCTGTGCATCGACTCGTCGGTCGTGCCCGCCCTGATTGCGGGGCTAAAGGCCGCCGGCGGCCGGCCGCTCATCAACTCTGTCACGGGCGAAGAAGAGCGGATGGAGAAGGTGCTGCCGCTGGTGGCGGAGTACAAGTGCGCGGTCATCGCCATCTCCAACGACGAGTCGGGCATCAGCACCGACCCGAAGGTGCGCTTCGAGGTCGCCAAGCGGATCGTGCAACGGGCCGAATCCTACGGCATTGCGCGCGAAGATATCCTGATCGACCCGCTCGTCATGCCCGCGGGCGCACTCCCCGGCGCGGGCAAGGCCGTGCTGGACCTGGTGCGCTGGATTGCGGAGGAGCTCGGCTGCAACACGGTCTGCGGCGCGAGCAACATCTCCTTTGGCCTGCCCGACCGCGAGGCCATCAATGCCAACTTCGTAGCCATGCTTATTGCGGCCGGCATGACAAGCGCCATCACCAACCCGCTCAAGCCGGAACTCAAGAAGTCCATCATGGCCGCGGACATGCTGATGGGCCACGACGAGGACTGCATGCGCTGGCTGCGGTACCAGCGGAAGCTGGCGCGCGAGGCCGCGGCCGCCGCGGGCGGCGACGCACCGGCGGATGATCGCGCGGCCCGGCGGGCCCGGCGCGAGGCGTAAAGGCCAGTGGTGTTGAGGAACCCGTTTTCGTGTGAAGCTGCGCTTCACCTCAGAAAACGGGTCCCTAACGTGAGAAGGAAAGCCCATGAATCCCATCATTCTGAACCTCGGCCCGTTTCAGGTCACCTGGTACGGCCTGCTGATCGTGACCGGCGCGGTCATCGCGGCCTGGATTGCGACGAAAGAGGCGTCGCGCCGGGGCGAAGACCCGGAGCACGTCTGGAACGTGCTGACATGGTGCCTCGTCTTCGGCATCATCGGCGCGCGGCTCTACCATGTATTCTCCACGCCGACCGGCAACTTCGCAGGGTGGTCCTACTATCGGGAGAACCCGATCGAGATCATCAAGTTCTGGGACGGGGGCTTTCGCGGGCTGGGCATCTTCGGCGGGGTGTTGGGCGGAGTGCTCGCCATTATCATCTACACATGGCGCGCTAAACTGAGCCTGCTGCGCTGGCTGGACATCCCCGCGCCGGGCGTCCTGGTCGCGCAGGCCATCGGCCGGTTGGGCAACCGGGTCAACCAGGAACTCTACGGCCCGCCGACCGATGCGGCGTGGGCCTTCCACATCAACCCGAACTTTCCGTGCCAGGAGCCGGCCGGTTCACCGATGGCGTGCGGCATCCCGGAACGGTTGACCGAGGATGCACGCCAGTGGTATGCGACAAACGGCTTCCACCCGACCTTTTTCTATGAGATGATTTGGAACATCATCGGCGCGGGGCTGCTGCTATTCATCGGCCGGCGCTTCAAGGGTTGGCTGCGCGACGGCGATATCTTCCTGATGTATCTCATATGGTACCCCGTCGGCCGCATCTGGGTCGAGATGTTCCGGCCCGACGCGTGGGTCATGGGCAGGCTCGCGACGGCCCAATGGGTCAGCATCATCGGCATCCTCATCGGCGTGGCCGGGCTCATCATCAACCACCGACGGCCGCGGCCTGTGCCGGCTGCGGTTACAGCGGAGCGTGTGCCGCCCGCGGAATCGCCGCAGGCAGAATAAGACGACCGACGCCAGAGAGCATGTAGGGCAGAAGCAGGACGAGACGCTTCTGCCCTTTTCGTTGAGGGCATGGGCGACGAGGCACATAGATTGCGGACATAGGAGGCAGTATGGCTAACACAGCGACTCCAGCCGAACGCCGAGAGAGCGGTGCGGCATATGCCGTCGCCGTCTCGCGGCTGCTGGTCCCCACACCCGGCTTGCGCAGCGCGCAGCCCCGCACGGCCGCAGCAGATGTCGATGCCCTGCTGGGGCAATCCGACGCGCTCCGCGCCGCCGCGGAGACCGGCCTGATGACCGGCGACCCGCTGGAGACCGCGGCCGCAGAGGTGCAGCTTCTGGCCGGCGCTGCGCTCGACCTGCTCGTCGCAGAACGCCTGGCGGGACCGGGCCCTGGATCACGCAGCCTCGCCACGGAGGAGCGGACGCTCGACGCGCCGCCGCTCGCGTCGCTCAACGAACTGGCCGAACTGCGCGCCATGATCGAAGCGCCGCAGGCATACCTGGTCGGTGCAGCGGCCGCCCAGGCCGCGCAGATGCGCGTCCGGCCGCGGTCCCGGACGCGCGCGTTGTCCGGCCCGGCCACAGAGTTGCCGCCCGCGGTCCATGTTGCGCTGGAGGCCATCAGCGACAATGCTGTCACCGCGGGCAGCGCCATTGTCCAGGGCATGTTCCTTATCGACTTCAGCACGCTGCGTACTGCGCTGGGTATGGTAGGCAGCGACCTGACGAAGGAACTCGCCGCAGACCTGGTCCGGGTCGGCAGCCGTGCGCTCGATTTCGTCCTCATCGCCAACGAGAAGATCCTTGCACTGACCGGACTGAACGCGCTGGCCGAAGCACAGAAGGCGGCACAGAAGGCGCTGGGCGGCTGGCTGGACCAGTTGCAGAGCGGTGCGGTATTCGCGAAGGTGGCAGGTCGGGTGCTGGGCACGCGGGCCATCGAGGCGGAAATCGGCGGCTGGTTGACCGCATACCAGGGATCGGATGACGCGCTTAACGCCGCCCGCGACCAGATCGGCCAGTTGGCCGGGCAGTATGCGGCGAAGGCGCGCGTGGTCCAAAAGGTCAACGCCGGGCTGAGCCTCGTCAAGCTCGCGCCGCCGGTGCGTACGCCGGTCGGCAGCGCGGCGCTCGCCGTGGTCTACCTCGGCCTGCTGGCCTACACCCTCGGCTCGGCCTACGACCACGTTGACTCCGACCGGATCGGCCTGCTGGACCGCGTAGAAGGCGTGCGCGGGGTCATGCAGCGCGCGCTGGTGCAGGCTGGCCCGGGGCCGTCAACGAATTCCCTGTAGCCATCAACGAATTGGGGCAACGAATGAACCGCACGGCCGTACGGTTCATTCGTTGCCCCAATTCGTTGATGGCCGCTACCCCCCCCAGGGGGGATGGGTATTTTCCCTACAGACCCTGCCCCGCTTTTGCAGTATCCTGCCCACAGATTCAACATGAAAGGGTGTCAGCACATGGACGACCAGACCAAAGCGGGGGTGATCCGGCGGTTGCAAAGTGTCGAAGGGCACGTGCGCGGCATCCAGCGCATGGTGGAGGACGATAAATACTGCATCGATGTCATCAAACAGATCGGCGCGGTGCAGGCTGCGCTGGGCAAGGTGCAGGAAATCGTGCTGGACCAACACTTGCATTCCTGCGTGACCACCGCTATCCGTGGCGATGACGCCGAGCGTCGAGAGGCCGTCATCGACGAGATTCTCGGCGTTTTCAGCATCACCAACAAAGCATAAGTCCACCTTTTCAAAAGGAGAAGATCATGTCCGTCACTATCAAGCTCAGCGTCCCGAACATCTCATGCAATCACTGCGTCATGACCATCCAGCGCGAGACCGCAGACCTGCCCGGCGTCGAACAGGTGCAGGCCGATGCCGCAACCAGGACCGCGACCTTTGTACTGGAAACCGATGCCGCGCTGCCGCGCGTCAAGGAAACCCTGGTCGAAATCGGGTATCCGGCGGCGAACTAAAGGACGAAATTTGCGATTACCGACGAAGGCGAACCGCGGGTTCGCCTTCGTGCGTTAGACACAGGGCTATGAAATGGCTGAAACCAAACAAATCACGCTCCCGATCACCGGGATGACGTGCGCCAACTGCTCCGCGACCATCGAGCGCAACCTCAAGAAGATGCCCGGGGTAGCGGATGTGGCGGTGAATTACGCAACGGAGAAGGCAACGGTCGCCTACGATCCGGGCCAGACCGGCGAGGACGCGATGCGGTCGCTCATCGGAGACCTGGGCTACGGCGTCGCGACCGCGAAGCTGGAGCTGCCGATCAGCGGCATGACCTGCGCTAACTGCGCCGCGACCATCGAGCGCAGCCTGAAAAAGATGCCGGGGGTCGTCGATGCCAGCGTGAACTACGCGAATGAACGGGCGACCGTGAACTTCATTCCGACGCTCGTCAACTACAACGACCTCAAACAGAAGATCGCGGACGTGGGCTACGGTGTCATCGAGGGCCAGGCCGGCATCCAGCCGGCGGATGCAGAGGCCCAAGCGCGTGAGACAGAGATCGCCCAACAGCGGCGGATGCTGTGGGTAGGCGTCATCCTGACCCTGCCGGTGTTCATGCTTGGCATGGCGAACATGCTCGGAATCCTGCCGCACGCGCCGTGGCTCAACTGGGCCATGTTTGCGCTGGCGACGCCCGTACAATTCTATGTCGGTTCCCAGTATTATACCGGCGCGTACAAGGCGCTCAAGAACGGCAGCGCCAACATGGATGTGCTGATTGCGCTCGGCTCTTCCGCCGCATACTTCTACAGCGTGGCAGTGATGCTGTTCCCGAGCCTGGGCCATGTGGTCTATTTCGAGACCTCGGCCCTGATCATCACCCTCATCAAGGTCGGCAAGTACCTGGAGGCAGTGGCGAAGGGCCGCACCAGCGCGGCCATCAAGGCGCTGATGGGCCTGCAGCCGCGCACCGCGCGCGTGCTGCGTGACGGCACCGAACAGGACGTGCCGGTCGAGGATGTGCGTCCGGGGGATACCGTTATCGTGCGGCCGGGCGAGAAGCTGCCGGTGGATGGCCTGGTGCTCGACGGGCGCTCGGCAGTGGACGAATCCATGCTGACCGGCGAGAGCTTGCCCGTAGACAAGCGGCCCGGCGACCCCGTCATCGGCGCCACGGTCAATAAGTCGGGCCTGCTCCACGTGCAGGCCACGAAGGTCGGCGCAGAGAGCGCGTTGTCGCAGATCATCCGCCTCGTCGAAGAGGCCCAGGGCTCGAAGGCTCCCATCCAGGCGCTTGCAGACCGGGTGTCAGGGGTGTTCGTGCCCATCGTGATTGTCATTGCGCTGCTCACGTTCCTGGGCTGGTATTTCCTGGCGCGCGGCGGGTTCACGGCTGCGATGGTGAACATGGTCGCCGTGCTGGTCATCGCGTGTCCGTGTGCACTTGGGCTGGCGACGCCCACCGCCATCATGGTTGGCACGGGCCGCGGCGCGCAGAACGGTATCCTCTTCCGCAACTCCGAGGCGCTGGAGCGGTCCCAGCAGCTCCAGGTCGTCGTGCTCGACAAGACAGGCACGATCACGCAGGGCAAGCCGGCAGTGACCGATGTCGTTGTAACGGAGAATGGACCTTGGACGGAGGATGAACTGCTGCGGCTGGCGGCCAGCGCGGAGCGCGGGTCCGAACACCCGCTGGGCCAAGCCATAGTCCAGGCCGCGCGGGACAAAGGGCTGACGCTCGATGCGCCGGAAACATTCGAGGCTGTCGCGGGCCAAGGCATTCGGGCACAGGTGGGCGGTCACCGGATCGTGGTCGGCACCGGCCGGCTGCTGCAGAACGAGGGTGTTCAAGGTTCCGGGCAGGACATCGTTGACCGGCTGCAGGGCGAAGGCAAGACCGCCGTGACCGTCGCGCTCGATAACGCGGTCATGGGCGTGATCGGCATTGCAGACACCGTCAAGCCGGGCGCAGCGGAGGCCATCGCGGAGCTAAAGAGCCAGGGCTTGACCGTGGTGATGATGACCGGCGACAACCGGCGCACGGCGGAGGCCATCGCACAACAGGTCGGTGTCGAGCACGTGATGGCGGAAGTCCTGCCGGGCGACAAGGCTGCCCAGGTCAAGCGGTTGCAGGAACAGGGACTCACGGCGCTCAACACGGATGGCGCGGCGGGCCGTCGCAGCGTGGTGGCGATGGTCGGCGATGGCATCAACGATGCGCCCGCACTCGCGCAGGCGGATGTGGGCATTGCAATCGGCACAGGCACGGATGTCGCGATGGAGACCGCGGGGGTGACGCTGATGAGCGGCGAACTGGCGGGTGTCGGCCGAGCCATTGCGCTGAGCCGGAAGGTCATGCGTACGATCAAGCAGAACCTGTTCTGGGCGTTCTTCTACAATGTCCTGTTGATCCCTGTCGCAGCGGCGGGACTGCTGCATGACGCACCGTGGCTGGCCGCGGCGGCGATGGCCTTCTCATCCATCTTCGTCGTGACCAACTCGTTGCGCCTGCGCGGGGCGCGACTGTAAAGAAAAAGCCCTTCTAGGCGCCGGTTGGCGCCTAGAAGGGCGATACACGCCAAACGGACTTTACTTCGGGCCGCCCGGTGCCTCCGGCCCGGCCAGTCCGGCGCGGACGGCGAACAGGGCAGCCTGCGTGCGGCTGGTGAGGTTCAGCTTGCTGAGGATGCTGGCGACGTGATTCTTCACCGTCTTCTCAGTGATGTCCAGCGTGCGGCCAATTTCCTTATTTGAGTAGCCGCGCGCGATCAGCCGCAGCACGTCCGTCTCGCGCTCGGTGAGCACTTCAGGGCTGCCGGGGACGTTCACCTCGCGCACCAGGCGCGCCATCGCTTTCGGGGAGAGCTGGACCTGCCCTTCGGCGGCTGCCTTGATGGCCCGACAGAGTTCATCGCACGCGACGTCCTTGAGCAGATAGCCGATGGCTCCCGCGCGCACGGCATCACTGACGGAACCATCTTCCAGCACGCTCGTCAGGGCAACGACCTGCGTGTCGGGCAACTGACGCCGGATGGTGCCTGTCGCCGCAATGCCATCCATCACTGGCATCAACAGGTCCATGAGGACCACATCGGGATGCAGCTCATGAGCCTGTTGGACGGCTTCTGCTCCATTGGAGGCTTCGCCTACGACCGCAATCTCGGGGTCGAGCGCGAGATACATGCGCAAGCCCTGGCGCACCATGCCGTGGTCGTCAGCAATCAAGACGCTGATAGGCATTGCCCGACGCTCCGCTCTGTGAAGGGGATGGGATTGTGATGTGCTACACATCAATTTTACCACAACAACCGGCTCGGGGCAAGAGTACGATTTCGTTGCCAAATTCATACGTGACTTTTGTCGTTGACACCTGGCTCTTTCGATGCTATACTCCAGGCGTCACTTACAGCGGCGTTGCATGGGCCAGTCCCCAGGCGGCGCACCACTCGGAGGCAGGATGGCTGAGAGTTCTACGATCTTGCGCGGCGCGGTCACGACCAGCAAAGCCAACAGCAAAATCAAGTTCATCATCGGCGGGGTCGTCATCGTTGCGCTGATCGCGTACCTGATTATCTCCTCGATTTCCAGTGCCGGGGCGTACTACCGCGAGGTGGGCGAAGTCGTCGCCCAGCAGGCGACCCTGATCGACAAGAACCTCCGGGTCAGCGGCAACATCGTGACCGAGAGCATCACGTACGATGCGGCTACGCTTGACCTCAATTTCAGAATCTCGGACCCGACCGACCCCAGCAAGCAACTAGCGATTCACTTCCACGGCGTGCAGCCTGACCAGATCACCCGTGAGGGGTCCAGCGCCATCGTCGAAGGCACGCTTGGGCCCAACGGCGTCGTCGAGGCCAACAACCTCCTGCTGAAGTGCCCGTCGCGCTATGAAGAGGATTACGAAGAGATCAAGGTCGAGGCCATCAAGTAAGTTAGCGCATCCTCCCGGTCCGTGATATTATCGCCGGCAAGCAGTAACAACGGTCGCCCGCCCGCAGGCGTCGCAACGATGTAGCGGGCGGTCGTTTTTGGTTCGGCACATCCCTAGAAAGCGACAGCACACTTGTGATGACGAGTAGAGCGATCCGCGTGCTCCTGGCCTGCACACTCCTGGCAGCCGTGCTGGCGATGCCAGCTTCAGCCCAGGAGACATCCGCCACCGCAACACCTCCGCAACCGCTGGCAGGCGCAGCAAGCTATGCCCAGAACTGCGCGCCCTGTCATGGCGAGACCGGCCAGGGGGATGGGCCCTCAGCCTCCGGTCTGGGCGTTCCGGCGGCCAAACTGGGCGACAAGCAGCTTGCCGCGAGTAAGTCGCTGGCCGAGTGGTTCGACATCACCAAGAACGGCAACATGCAGCGCATGATGCCGCCCTGGCGAGAGCGGCTGACTGACCAGGAAATCTGGGATACGGTGGCCTATGCCTGGACCTTGCATACCAGCGCCGGCGAGGTGGAACTGGGCCAGCAGGTCTATGAGGCCAACTGCGCTTCCTGTCACGGCCCGGATGGCAGGGGAGCCGCCTCGCCCCCCGGCGTGCCTGACCTGACCGACTTCGCCGCCACTTCGAGTGTGTCGCAGGTGACCTGGGCGCAGGCCGTCGCCGCGGGCAAGGGCGAGATGCCCGGCTTTGCCGACAAACTAAGCGCCGAGGAGCAGGCTGCGGTCCTGGAGTACACGCGCGGGCTGTCGTTCGGCGGGCGGCTGTTCCGCGGGCCGCTGGCGAAGGGCACGGGCGTCATCACCGGCACCGTAACCAACGAGACGACCGGCGAGCCACTCCCCGGCTTGACCGTCGAGCTCGGCATCTTCGACACCACCGCCCTGCTCGGCCAGCAGACCGCGGTGAGCGACGCCAACGGCGTGTACAGTTTCACGGAGCTAGACACGGACCCGGGCCTGGCCTACGTGGTGCGCACCGACTATCCCGCGGGCGTGCCGTACAACACGGACTTCGTCAGCTTCGGCGAGGGGGAGACTTCCAAGGAGCTGTCTCTCGCGGTGTTCGAGACCACGAACGAGGCCGCCAGCCTGCGCACCGACCGGGTGCACTACATCGTCGAATTCGAAAGCGGGCGGGCCCTCATTGCGGAGCTACTGCTGTTCAGCCTGGACGGCAACCGCACATACATCGGCGACGGCAACGCGGTGTTGCGCATCTCCTTGCCTGCGGGCGCACAGAACGTCGAAATCGACGGCGATGATGGCTCGGGTCGCTTCGAGCTGACTGGTGAGGGCTTTGTGGACAGGCTCCCGCTGCGCCCCGGTACGAACGTGCGCCAGCTGCTCTTCCGTTATAGCCTGCCCTATACCGGCGGCCAGTTCGACCTG
>JAKPQT010000054.1 GCA_029555885.1 Chloroflexota bacterium
CGCACCGAGTGGCTGCCCAACGAGTACGGCGGGCGGGAGAACCTGGAGGCCATCGCGTTCCTGCAGCGCATGAACGAGCGGACGCACAGCGAGTTCCCCGGCACGTTCACCTGCGCAGAGGAATCCACCTCGTTCCCCGCCGTGAGCCGCCCGGTCTATCTCGGGGGGCTGGGCTTCACATTCAAGTGGAACATGGGCTGGATGCACGACACCCTGGACTACATCAGCCTCGACCCGGTGTACCGCAAGTATCACCACAACAAGACGACGTTCGGCCTGATGTACGCGTTCAGCGAGAACTTCATCCTGCCCATCTCGCATGACGAGGTCGTCCACCTTAAGCACTCGCTCATTAACAAGATGCCGGGCGACTTCTGGCAGCAGTTCGCCAACATGCGCCTCTACTTCGGCTTTATGTGGACGCATCCGGGCAAGAAGCTGCTGTTCATGGGGCAGGACTTCGGCCAGTGGAACGAGTGGAGCGAGGAAAGAGCCTGGATTGGCACCTGACCGGCTTTGAGCCGCACCAGAAGCTCCAGCGGTGGGTGGCGGACCTGAACCGGCTGTGCCGGGCCGAGCCCGCGCTGCACGAGCAGGACTTCAACTGGGAAGGCTTCGAGTGGATCGACGCGAACGACTGGGAGAACAGCGTCCTGTCCTACGTGCGCAAGGCGCAGGACCCGGCAGACCACCTCGTCGTCATCTGCAACTTCACGCCCGTCGTGCGCCACGGCTATCGGCTCGGCGTGCCGAGCCTGACGACTTATCGCGAGGCGCTGAACAGCGACTCGGAGTTCTACTTCGGCAGCAACGTCGGCAACAGCGGCGCGCTCGCGGCCGAGCCGACGCCCTGGCAGAGCCAGCCGTGTTCGGTGACGATGACGCTGCCGCCGCTCGCGGTGGTGGTGCTCAAGCCTGAACGGGGGTAATGTAGGACGGGTTGCCAACCCGTCCTACATTGGCGTTTGGGTTACTTGACAAATCCGGATTTTCACCGATAATGACTCTCGTGTCTGAAAAGACATACCTTACCTCGCCATCCTACTGCCGAGGAGGTGATGCAAATGGACCAATGTAGTCGTAAGTGTGGCACCGTAGCATCACCTCGGTTTAATGGGTAGTGCTACGGTGCCCAAGCAGGGTCCGGGACGGGTCCAATCCCCGCTCCGGACCCTGTCTTTTTAAGCGGCCATACCAGAAACCCGCAACCTGCCAACCTTCAACCGTAGATATACTTCCCCCACACATCGCGCGGCCCCGCTTCGGAGAGCATCAGGAAGGCCAGGTAATGCGGGCGGCCGGGGCGCTTGCGGAGTTCCATGCCGGCCTCTTCGGGCGTGCGGTCACCCTTGCGCATGTTGCAGGCGCGGCAGGCGGTCACGATGTTATCCCAGGTGGTCTGCCCGCCGCGGCTGCGCGGGATGATGTGGTCGATGGTCAGCAGGCTGCGGCCGGGGGCCTGACCGCAATACTGGCAGGTGTAGCGGTCGCGCAGTGCGACGCTGCGGCGGGTGGGCGCGAGCGTGACGGGATGGGGAATGCGGACGTAATAGACCAGGCGGATGACAAGGGGCACGGGCACGCTCGTGCAGGCCGCGTGCAGGTACTCCGCGGCTGCTTCCACCATCTCTGCCTTCTCTTTCAAGAGCAGGATGATGGCCCGCTGCACGGAGATGATGCTCAGCGGTTCGTAAGTTGCATTCAGGACCAGGACGCGCTGCATGGTGGTATCCCGATTGAAAATTCAAGATTGCCGATTGCTATTTGAGTCAATCTTCAATCTTCGACCTTCAATCGCCGGACCTCACGCTGCGGCCTGCCCCGGCTTAACCAAAATGTCCGGCCATCCCATCAGGACGCCGGACACTTCGCGGAGGGGTGGCCAGTGGGGCTTGAACCCACGACCTCCTGGGCCACAACCAGGTGCTCTGCCAATTGAGCTATGGCCACCATGCATAGGGCGTTGACGGGCGTGGCACGCATTGAGACGCTCGTTTCCTGCCCCCTTCCAACTCGGGGGCAGGGATTCGAACCCCGATACGCAGCTCCAAAGGCTGCTGTCCTGCCGTTGAACGACCCCCGAATGAACGGGTTAATCCACCCGAGTGCCGAGGCCCAGACTTGAACTGGGGACACCGCAATTTTCAGTCGCGTGCTCTACCAACTGAGCTACCTCGGCAAGATAAGAAATGGCTGATGCAGAAGGCCGGTAACACGGGGGTGTTACGCTTTCAGGGCAAGCAATCTGCTATCAGCCATCCTGGTCAGCGACTAAGCGGGTGACGGGATTCGAACCCGTGACCTTCTCCTTGGCAAGGAGACGTACTACCACTGTACTACACCCGCGGGCTTATGGGTTTGTGGGTTTGTGCGAACTTACAGGGCGCATTATACTCGTTTCTCTCAGGCTGTCAAGAACTGCGCCCATTACCTTCAGTGGACCCGGCCGGATTCGAACCGGCGATCTTCTCCGTGCAAGGGAGACGCCTTCCCGCTAGGCCACGGGCCCCGGGTACGATGGAAGATTGAAAATTGCAGATTGCAGATTGAAGATTTGCATCCTCAATCCATCTATCTCCGTTTCCCTATCGCTTTGCTATTTTATCCAACGATGCCCCGTTGGGCAAATTCAGGCCAGGGGCTTCAGCTTGTCCGGGTAGGTCTCCCGAATCAGCGCGCGGGCCAGCACCAGGGTCGGATCAATGGCGGGCAGGCCGTGGACGGTGCGCTCCGGCAGGGCAAGGGGAATCTCAGTGCAGCCCAGGATAACGGCTTCGACGCCCTGAGCATGCAGGTGCCCGGCTGCGGCGAGCAGCTCGGCGCGGGCGCGTGCGGTGACCGGGCTGGACTGCGCCTTGATGCCGTATGTCTCATCGTAAATCGCGGCCTGCACGCGCGCCTGCACGTCATCCGCCGGCGCGAGCGCGGTGATGCCCAGCGCCTGTAGGACCGCCGGGTAGACTCGGGCGCGCGCCGTGCCCGTGGTGCTCAACACCCCGACCCGCTGCACGCCTGGCTGGGTCTCCGCCAGGAAGCGAGCCGTTTCGTGAATCATATGCAGCACGCGGAGCCGGTTGCCTGTGCGGGCCAGCTCAGCCAGGAGCACGTCGAAGATGCGCGGCGCGTGTGCGGTGTTGCACGGGATGCCAACCGTCGTCGCGCCCAGCGTCTCCAGCCGGCGAATGACCTCCGCCAGTGCATAGGCCGGGTTCTCCGTCACGTCGCCCAGCAGGTAGGCCGTGCGGTCGGCAATGGTGTGGGGCAGCGACAGCAGCGCCAGGGGCAGGTGCTCCTGGTCACGCCGCGCGCGCGTCTGGGCGAACACCTTCGCGGCCAGGTCGAGTCCGGCATAGGGGCCGACGCCGCCGACGATACCGATCAGGGGGGTGGGGTTACTCACAGGCGCGTCCTGGCGCAGATGTTCATAGCCGCATGCGGGCGCATGCGTTCATAGCCGCATGCGCGGGTCCAGCGCGTCACGCAGCCCGTCGCCCAGCAGATTGAAGCCCAGGACGGCGAGCAGGATCGCCAGACCGGGGAACGTCGCGACATGTGGGGTCAGCACGAGGTAATCGCGGCCGTCGCTCAGCATCGCGCCCCACTCCGGCGTGGGCGGCTGCGCGCCCAGCCCGAGGAAGCTCAGGCTGGCGGCAGTCAGGATGGCGGTGGCGATGCGCATCGTGACCAGGACGATCAAGGGCGCGAGGATGTTGGGGAACAGGTGCAGGCGCATGATGCGGCTGTCGGTCGCGCCGACCGTGCGCGCCGCGACGACGTATTCGTTCTGCCGGACCGATAGGACGGACCCGCGCACGACGCGCGTGAACGTGGGCACGGAGAAGATCGCGACGGCAATGATGACTTTGTTCAGCCCCGGCCCGATGGCCGCGATGATGGCAATCGCCAGCAGCAGCCCCGGAAAGGCCAGCAGGATGTCCATCAGCCGCATGACCAGCAGGTCGGCGATGCCGCCGTAGTAGCCGGAGATGAGGCCCAGCACCGAGCCGATCAGCCCGGCGAGGAACGCGCCCAGGAAGCCGATCCGCAGCGAATAGGCCGCGCCGTGGATGATGCGGCTGAGGATGTCGCGGCCGTGGACATCGGTGCCGAGGAGATGTTCTATGGAGGGCGGCTTGACGCTGTTGCGCAGGTCCTGCTTGATGGGACTGTAGGGCGCGAGCAGCGGTGCGGCCAGCCCCGCAATGATGAGCAGCAGCACGATGACGCCCCCGAACACCGCGGCCCGGTTGCGGACGAGCCGCGCCCACGCGTCGCGCCACAGGCTGCGCGGGCGTTGGGATAACGTTAGGGTGGCCGCAGCGGAGGCCGTGGCGTTAGCCGTTGTCATAATGTATCCTCGGGTCGAGCCAGGCGTAGAGCACGTCGACGACCAGGTTCACCAGCACGAACTGGACGGCCAGGATGAGCAGGATGGCCTGCACCATCGGATAATCCCGGAAGGCAATCGAGTCAACCAGCAGGCGACCTACCCCAGGATAGGCGAACACGGTTTCGGTGATGACCGCGCCCGCGAGCAGGAAGCCGAATTCCAGCCCGATGACCGTGACGACTGGGATGAGGGCATTTTTGAGCGCATGCCGGTAGACGACGGTCTGCTGCCGCAGGCCCTTGGCCTTCGCGGTGCGGATGTAGTCCTGGTTCAGCACTTCGAGCAGGCTGGAGCGGGTGACGCGCGCAATGATGGCCGCCGCGCCCACCCCCAGCGTCACGCCGGGCAGGATCAGGTGACGCCAGTCTCCACGGCCGCTGGTCGGCAGCCAGCGCAGCTCGACCGCGAAAATCCACATCAGCATGAGGCCCAGCCAGAACGATGGTGTGCAGATCCCCAGCAGCGCGACGACCATGCTGGTGTAATCCAGCGGGGAGTTGCGCCGCGTGGCCGCGATGATGCCGGTGCTCAGCCCGATGATGACCGCGATGGTGATGCTGACCAGGGTGAGTTGCGCGGTGGCAGGGAGGCGCAGGCCGATCTCATAGGTCACCAGATTGCGCGTGCGCGTGGAGCGGCCCATGTCGCCCTGCAAGAGGTTGCCAAGCCAGGTGAGGTACTGCTCAGGCAGGGGGCGGTTCAGGCCGAGCGACTCGCGCAGCATCTCCACATCGGCCTGGGTGGCGTCCAGCCCGGCCATCAGCCGGGCCGGATCGCCGGGCACCATGTGCAGCAGCAGGAACACGGCAATCGACACCCCGATCAGCGTCGGGATGACGATCACCAGGCGGCGAAGGAGGTAGGTGAACACGCGCTGCACCTCATGGGCCGGCTGCGGGCAGTGACTGACCTCAGACCCGATCTCAGCGACTGTTTGAAAAGTCTGTCTTCGGGCGGTTGAAACCGCTGCCACCAGTACCAAGTCTCCCTTCGGAGACTGTACGTCAGCCTTCCTGACGTCCTAGAGTCTGCGCAGGCAGACTTGGCAATGGTGGCCGTGACTTCAGTTGCCAGGCACACCGGCCCTGCAAGTCAACTACGCGACTTACTTGATGTAGCCCTTGCGGTAGTAGCCGATGCCGTCGGGCTGGATCCACATGTCGGCGACCTTGTTGCTGATGCCGCCGAGCACGGTCGTGCGCCACAGGAAGATCCAGGGCGCCTCTTCCATGACAATCTCCTGCGCCTTGGCATAGGCTTCCTTGCGGACGGCTTCATCCGCCGTCGCCAGGCCCGCCTTGATCTGCGCATCGAAGTCCGGGTTGTTCCAGAACGCCAGATTGAAGGATGCCGGCGGGATGGATTCCGAGGCCAGCAGCGGGCGCAGACCCCAGTCCGCATCACCGGTGGACGGTGACCAGCCGGCGAAGTTCAGCATGCTCTGGTTCTCCTCCATCGGCTTGAACCGTTCCGCGCTCAGGGTGGCGGCTTCCATGTTCACCACTTCGACCTCGACGCCGACTTCGGCCAGCTGGCCCTGGATGGCGACGGCGACCTGCTTGGCGTCAGTTGCATCGGAGGTCCACATCGTCGTCTTGAAGCTCGTCACGCCGGCTTCCGCCAGCAGCGCTTTGGCTTTCTCGGGGTCATATTCGTAGGTCTTGACCGACTTGTAGCCCCAGACGCGCGGAGCGAGCGGCGAGTCGATCATCTGGCCGTAGCCCGCCAGCACCGAGTCGATGATGGCCTGTTTGTCCACCGCATAGTTGAGCGCCTGGCGCACCCGCTTGTCGGTGAAGGGCTCCTTCTGGGTGTTCATGGCGACCCAGTAGGTGTAGATGGCCTCGTTTTCGACGATGGACGCATCTGCGCTGCCCTTGAGCAGCTCGACCTGCGGGTAGGGCACCTGGTTGATAAACTGCGCGTCGCCGGCCTGGAGCATGCTGATGCGGGTGCCCGCCTCGGGCACGGGCTTGATGACGAAGCGGTCCACCTTGCCGGCTCGCTCCGGGTTCCAGTAATCGGCAAACTTCTCGACGGTCAGGTGGTCGCCGGGGACCCACTCGACGAACTTGTAGGGGCCCGTGCCTACCGGGGCCTTGCCGAATTCCAGCACCTGGTCGCCCTCTTTAGCCGCCAGTGGGCTGACGATGCCGCCTGCGGGATGCGCAAAGGTGGCGATCATGGCGCCGAACGGCTCGGCCGTGGTGAATTTGACGGTGTATTCGTCGATCACCTCGGTCTTGGCGATGATGCGGTAGAGGCCGTAGCGCTTGAGCTTGTTGTCGGGGTTGGTGACGCGGTCGAAGTTGTACTTGACCGCCTCGGCATTGAACGGCGCGCCGTCATGGAACTTGATGCCCTGGCGCAGGTAGAAGGTGAACGTGGTGGCATCGTCGGATGCTTCCCAGCGTTCGGCCAGCATGGGCTCCATTTCCATCTTTTCGTTGAAGCCGATGAGCCCTTCGAACATCAGCTTCTCGGGCCCGTAGGAAGCGTTGTCATTGGTGTCGTGCGGGTCCAGACTCACGACATCGGCATATTGGGCGATGACGATTTCGGTCGGTCCGGCCGCGACGGCTGGTGCAGTCGTCGCGGCCGGGGCGGCCTCACCTTCGGCTGCCGGGGCAGCCGGGCCAGGTGCAGTAGTGGTTGCCGGCGGGGCGCAGGCGGCCAGCGCGGCTGCGCCAGCCGACATGCCGGCCAGCCGGAAGAACTTGCGCCGGCTGATGTGTTTTGTCTCGTGGGTCATAGCTGTTCTCCTCCTATCGCCGATATGGCATGAAGCGATGTGTATGGCCGACTACGGTCAGGGCAGCAAGGGCCGAGGCATGGCGAGATTGAAAGGCTGCGGAGGCGGCTCGGCGTGGAGCTGCTGTGTCCACCGTTGTGCTGTGGGACCGCGGAAATATGATAACCGTTCTGCGGACAAATGCCAAATGTTAAAATCCGCACACGGCTGCTGCGTGCGATTCTGTGCCAGGAACGCCAAAAAGACGTCCGGAACACTGTTCCGGACGTCTTGTCAGTACCCTGGCGCTGCTGGGTGGCTTCGAGTCTCCCTCGTCGGCGAAAGCGGTATGCCGTCTACGCGCGGGCGAGGTCGAAACGGTCCAGATTCATCACCTTGTCCCAGGCCGCCACGAAGTCATGCACGAACTTCTCCTTCGCATCGTCGCAGGCATAGACTTCCGCCAGCGCGCGGAGCTGCGAGTGCGAGCCGAAGATCAGATCGACGCGGGTGCCGGTCCACTTCCGAGTGCCCGTCGCCCGGTCGTAGCCCTCGAACACGCCGTCTTCTGCGGTAGGCTGCCATGCCGTGCCCATGTCGAGCAGGTTGACGAAGAAGTCGTTGGTGAGCGTCTCCGGCTGGTGAGTGAAGACGCCATGCTGCGACTTGCCGTAGTTTGCGCCCAGGACGCGCAGCCCGCCGACGAGCACGGTCATCTCCGGCGCAGTCAGCGTGAGCAACTGCGCCCGGTCAACCAGCAGTTCTTCCGGCGTCATGCCGCGCTTGGCCCGCAGGTAGTTGCGGAACCCATCGGCGGTCGGTTCCATGACCTTGAAGGACAGCGCGTCGGTCTGCTCCTGCGAGGCATCGGTGCGGCCCGGCGTGAAGGGCACGGTCACATCGTAGCCCGCGTTCTTCGCCGCCTTCTCGACGCCTGCACAGCCGCCCAGCACGATGAGGTCGGCGAGCGAAACCTTCTTCCCGTCGACCTGCGCGCTGTTGAACTCCTGCTGGATGCTCTCCAGAGTGTGGAGGACCTTCTGGAGTTGGGCCGGCTGGTTGACTTCCCAATCCCGCTGCGGGGCAAGCCGGATACGCGCGCCGTTTGCGCCACCGCGCATGTCGGAGCCGCGGAAGGTCGAGGCCGATGCCCAGGCGGTCGTGACGAGCTCCGAGATGGAGAGCCCCGATGCCAGAATGCGCGCCTTGAGCGCCGCGATGTCGGCGGCTTCGATCAACTTGTGATCGACAGCGGGGACCGGGTCCTGCCAGACCAGCTCTTCCGCCGGCACTTCCGGGCCGAGATAGCGCGCGCGCGGGCCCATGTCGCGGTGGGTCAGCTTGAACCACGCGCGGGCGAAGGCATCCGCGAATTCTTCAGGGTTCTTGTGGAACCGTTCGGAGATCTCCCGATAGATTGGGTCCATCCGCAAGGCCATGTCCGCGGTCGTCATCATGGTCTTAACCCGCTTTAACGGGTTATGCGCGGCCGGCGCAAGGTCCTTTTCGGCCACGTTGACCGGGTGCCATTCCCATGCGCCCGCGGGGCTCTTCACCAGGTCCCAGTCGTAGCCGAAGAGCATGTCGAAGTAGCCCATGTCCCACTTGATCGGGTTCGGGGTCCACGCGCCTTCGATGCCGCTGGTGATGGTGTCATCGCCCTTGCCGCTGCCGTAGCTGCTGAGCCAGCCGAGGCCCTGCGCTTCGATTGGCGCACCTTCCGGCTCGGGCCCGACATGAGTTGCGGGACCGGCGCCGTGGGCCTTGCCGAAGGTGTGGCCTCCGGCAATGAGCGCGACGGTCTCTTCGTCGTTCATGGCCATGCGCGCGAAGGTCTCGCGGATATCGCGGGCAGAAGCGACCGCGCTCGGCACGCCGTTCGGCCCTTCCGGATTCACGTAGATCAGACCCATCTGCACTGCGGCAAGGGGGTTCTCGAGTTCACGGTCGCCGGTGTAGCGTTCGTCGGCCAGCCACTTGCCTTCGCGGCCCCAGTAGATTTCATCTTCCGGTTCCCAGATGTCCTCGCGGCCGCCCGCGAAGCCGAAGGTCTTGAAGCCCATCGACTCCAGCGCGCAGTTGCCCGCCAGGACCAGGAGATCGGCCCAGGAGAGGCTCCGGCCGTACTTCTTCTTGATAGGCCACAGCAAGCGTCGCGCCTTGTCCAGGTTCGCGTTATCGGGCCAGCTATTGAGGGGGGCAAACCGCTGGCTGCCGGAGCCTGCGCCGCCGCGGCCGTCGCTGACGCGGTAGGTGCCCGCGCTGTGCCAGGCCATGCGAATGAAGAGCCCGCCATAGTGGCCGTAATCCGCCGGCCACCAGTCCTGCGAGTTGGTCATCAGCGCATAGAGGTCCTGCTTGACGGCCTGCAGGTCGAGCTTCTTGAACTCCTCCGCATAGTTGAAGTCCTCGCCCAGCGGATTGCTGAGGGGCGAGTGCAGATGCAAAATGTTGATGTTCAATTGGTTCGGCCACCAGTCACGGTTGGACGTGCCGCGGCGGAACATATCTTCTTGTGTCCTGGTCGTGGTCGGGGATTGGCTTACTTCACTCATCCTGTTGGCTCCTTTTGTAGGGTGTATGGTTGGACCGCGCTACGTGGGATCTTGACTCATTCTTGTGCTGGCAATCAGGACACAGCCCGTAAAAATCGAGCCGGTGGCTGAGGACCTGGTACCCTGTCAGCTCAGCGACTTCCTGGGTCAGGTCGTCCACCAGGCTCACCTGGGGGTCGATGATTTTCCGGCAACGCACACAGATCAGATGTGGGTGGGGCTCCGGCTGGCTGCCATCGTAACGATTGTCGTCGTCGCTGAAGCCCAGCTCGAGCACTTCGCCCAGTTCCTTCAGCAGGTGAAGGGTCTTGTAGACCGTCGCCAGGCTGGTCGTCGGGAATTGGGTCTTGATCTGCTCATACAGGCTGGATGCACTGGGATGCCCGTCGCTGGCCGCGATGAGCCGCAGCAGCGCCATGCGCTGGGGGGTGAGGCGACAATCGCTCCCCTTGAGCTTGGCTGCCAACTGCTGGAATCGAGACTCAGAATCAGGTATCACTGGGCATCAGTCGCAATCTATAGTCTATGGAGAACCATTATCCGAGAGGATAATACCCGACCTGTCGCGAGCTGTCAAATCATCATATGGCCGCTGAACACAAAGACCGTCCGAAACCCACGGTTTCGGACGGTCTTTGTGCCGGCTTCTCCAGCCGGATGAGTGCCGACGGGGGGATTTGAACCCCCACGAGCTATGCTCAGCAGATCCTAAGTCTGCAGCGTCTGCCATTCCGCCACGTCGGCGTTTGAAGGCTTCGCCTTCAACCTGCAGTTTGTGGCGCAAAGCCGCGACAAACTGCCAAGGTTAGCGAAGCTAACCCGCTTGCCGGATCATACCCCCGATTCTGTCCGGCCCACGGTGTAACCGTGGGCCTGCCGCCATCTGTCTCACGCGCCTGCTCACGCAGGTCCGTGGCTGCGCCTGGCCTGGCGGGAATTACCCGCCTTCACCGGCGCCGCTGCGATGAGACCGAACGAACGGGCAACCACGCAGGGTGGCCCCTCCGGGATGACCCGAACGCCCAGCCCACTCACCTTGCTTCCAGCCGCACGCTCGCCTGGCCGGCGACATTGCTGCCGCCGCCGGTGGGCTCTTACCCCACCGTTTCAGCCCTCACGGCTCCAGCCGAGACAGGATCTCGGCTGGAGCTTCGCGGGTTTGCTTTCTGTTGCGGTTGTAGTCAGCGTGTCAGGCTTGCGCCTGACCTCAACTGCCCTCACTTGTGATTTCGTGAGGCGGCTTTCTCCACCCGAGCAGCGTGCTGCATGCAGCCTGCTGCCCGGCAGAGTGGAAGTCGGGAAGTTCCTTCCCGGGGTCAAGCCCCGAGGCGGCGGCTCACCGGCAAGCAACGGTATTTTAACATAAGAGGGATTGTGGGTCAAAGGTGACGGGGTGACCGGGTGAAGAGGAGAACAGGGGAGCAGGAGAACAGGGGAGCAGAAGAACAGGGGATGTGGCTGCGGAGGGCTCTGGTGAGAGGGGATGACTTGCCAGAATGGACAGGAGACTCAACCTGCAATCCGGCATCACCCCGTCACCTGTTCACCTCTTCACGTCGTCACCCCGCTTCGGCAATATCCTGGAGCGCCTGCAGGTCCACGAGGACGACCTTGCCGCGGCGCGTGCGGATGAGTTCCAGCCGGCGGAACTTGCTCATCACCCGGATCGCGGTCTCGACGGTCGTGCCGGTCATGTCCGCGACATCCTGCCGGGTCAGGGGCATCTCGATTACGCGGCCGTCTGCTGTGTCGGCGCCCGCGCTTGCACCCAGCTTGAGCAGGACGCGCGCGATGCGCTGCTCGACCCGTTCCACCGCGAGGCTGCGGATCTGCTCGGCGGAGCCGCGCAGCCGCGTGCCCATGTCGTTGATGACGGCGAGGGCAAAGACCGGATAACGGGTGACGAGGGTTAGACAGTCGTTACGCGCGATGACGAGCAGGCAGCAGTCCTCGATGGCCTGGGCCGTGCCCGGATAGCCGCCGCCGTCGAACACTGCAACCGAGCCGAGCATCTGGCCCGGGCTGGCGACGCGCAGGACCACATCCTTGCCGTCGGTCGAATGGCGCAGCACCTTGATTTTGCCGGTCTTGACCACGTAGAGGGCTTCCGGCGCTTCTCCCTCCAGAAAGATGTAGTCATCCTTCTGATATTGGCGTTCGCTGAACAGGTCGGTGACTTTGTCCCAGTCCCGCTCTGACAGGCCGGCGAACACCGGCAACGCCATGAGTATATCGCGCCGATCCATTAATGACTCCGGGGGCAATGCAGTATGACGCAGGTCATAAACGGAGGGATTATAGCACGGCAGGGGGTTGATGGCAATAAAGCGGGGTGGTTACGAAAAGCGCAAGGATGAGATGAGTCTTGCCACAGAGGGCCCCGAGGCCATCGAGATTGATCAACCTCTGCGGCCTCGGGGTCCTCTGTGGCTAACAACCTATTTTCCTGGCGCGATCGCGTAGGCCTTGCCGTTGAGCACGACGGTCACGCGGTCACCCAGGGCCAGGTAGCGGCCGAGTTCAGGCAGTTGGCGCAGCAGCGCGAAGTAACGCTCCGAGCCGAAGATGACTTGCTCCGGCTTTATCTGCGCAGCGTCGAACGCAGTATCGACCCATGCGCCGTCCAGCAGGCGGAAGGTCTTGTTGCCCACATGCTTGAGCACCTCGCTTTCCGGGGAGCCGGCTTCAGGTGCGGCGGCCTGGTCCGCGCTGCGCATGG
>JAKPQT010000055.1 GCA_029555885.1 Chloroflexota bacterium
CAAGATGGACCCCAAAGCCATGAGCGAAGGGTTTGACAAGGATGCGTATTCAGCTGTGCGGGTACTGCCGCAGGGGCAGCGGCCTGGGCGGCGGATCGACGCGCAGCCGAACCGGATCGCCATGGACCCGGAGCGGTTCCAGATGCACGCGGCCGTGCGCTGCCCGGTGTGCGGCGAGGCGCAGAAGGACAAGAACGGGAACGTCTACAGGCTGAACGACCTCAATACGGGCAAGGTGCAGTTCTGCGGGAACCCGAAGTGCCGGTCAGCGCTGTGGCACGTGTGCCCGCAGCCGAAGCGCGTGCCGCTGGCGGCATACGTCAAGCGGGCGTGGAAGCGGCACTGCCGGACACGCGGCCGGGCGGTGAAGCTGTTCACGATCATGGACGAGGCGCAGTAGTATAAGGGCGAGACGTCGGCGCGCGGGCTGTGGGCGTCGTCGCTGTGCGCCGTGGCGGACTACAACGCCGGGCTGACCGGAACGCCGCACGGCGGGTATACGGCCGACACGGCGCGGATGCTGGCGCGGACGAACCCCGGCTTCCGCCGGATGCTGCTGGCCAACTATGGCGAGTACCAGGGCGCGTTCAAGGCGTTCGCGCGCGACCACGGGTCGATGCGGACGATCACGACGGAGCGCGATGGGCAGAGCCAGACGACAACGGCCGCGTACTCAACGCGGTCGACGGCCAACACGCGGCAGAAGGAGCTGCCGTCGTCGGCGCCGTCGTTCATTCTGCTGACGATGATGTACGCCACGTACTTCGGGCTGAGGGACGTGGCCGACTACCTGCCGGAGTTGACCGAACAGGTGCTGCCGATTCCGCTGGGGCCGATGGAGGCGGAGGTGCTGGACATTACTGCTAAGTTGCAGAAGCTGATGGCGTCGAGCATCGCCAAGGGGTCGATGAAGATCCTGAGCGCGTGCATCCATGCCATGCTGCAACTGCCGGAGAACCCGTTCAAGGCGTATGTCATCCAAGACCAGCACACGCGGCATGTGTTCGGGCCGCTGAAGGCGGTGCATGAGGCGGAGCTGCTGCCCAAGGAGCGGTGGCTGGTGGAGACGGTGCAGAAGGAGCTGGCCGCGAAGCGGAAGGTGCTGGTGACGTTGCAGATGACGGACAGGACCGACATCACGGCGCGGCTGATCAAGATACTGGCCGCGCACGGGATCAAGGCGGCGAAGGTCGTCGTGGAGGCGTCGAAGCGAGAGGAGTGGCTGGCGAAGTCGGGGCTGAAGTACGACGTGCTGATCAGCCACCCGCAGCGCGTGCAGACAGGGTTGGACCTGCTGCACCACCCGACGATCATCATCTACCAGTGGGACTACAGCATCCTGCGGATGTTGCAGGTCGCGGCCAGG
>JAKPQT010000084.1 GCA_029555885.1 Chloroflexota bacterium
CCTGGCGCAACTGGCGGAAGCCTTGCTCGGTGGGCGTAATCGTCGCGCTGACAATATCGGACATGCTGATCCTTTCCAGGGGTGCACAGCCGGAAATACAGGCTCGTCGGGCGGCTCATTTTGCCTATTGACCGGCGAAAGTCTGGCAGGTCTGGCCTTTCAACCGGTAGCTCGACTGATGACAGCCCATGGGCGTGCAGAAGCCGCGGCACCAGCCGCATAGAGGATTTTACATTAAAAGGCCCATCATTGCAAGTAATTTATGGCACGAACGGCGGGCGGCTTCGGGCAACGGCTTTCCTCATCCTGGTTTGCGACTTTGGCCCCAAGGCGTGATACAATGCCATCCTGCCGACCCGCTAGAGGGGTTCATCACACATCGGCCCACCGCGATCTCTGTGTGCCGCTTAAGGAGTTGCTGCATGTCTCGGCGTTTATTCGCATGGCTGACCGTTATGACGCTGCTTGTCCCGTTGGTGCTTACCGGCCAGGTCGCTCTGGCCGCGGCGGAGGCGCCCGTGCCCCCAGACGCTGCCGGATTGCCCCGTGCCTTGCAGCTTACGCCCCTGGATGCGATGGGCACGTATATCGTCCGGCTGGATAACCCCTCGCTGGCGCGTTACCGGGGCGGGATCGACGGCCTGGCGGCGACCAATATCGAGGTCACAGGCGCGGCCCGGCTGGATGTTGCCAGCCCGGCGGCGCAAGCCTACCTGGCCTTCCTGGCCGAGAGGCGCGCGGAACTGCTCCAGCGCGCGGAAGAACGGCTGGGGCGTCGGCTCGAGGTGCGCTATGTTTACGACGTCATCCTCAATGGCTTCTCGGTCGAGCTGACGCCGGCCGAGGCTGCACTCTTGGCCACGCTGCCGGGTGTCGTCCATGTCGAGCCGCGCGAGATGCGCCAACTGCTCACCGACCGCGGGCCGCAGTGGATCGGCGCGGCGGCAGCCTGGGGCGCAGCGCCGGACTGTGCGGGCGGCAACTGCGGCGAGAGCATGGTCGTCGGCATCGTCGATACGGGCATTAACATGGATCACCCCTCGTTTGCCGATATCGGCGGCGACGGCTACAACCACACCAACCCGCGCGGCCAGTTCTACGGCTGGTGTAACCCATCCCATGCAAAGTATGACCCGGCCCTGGTCTGCAACGACAAGCTGATCGGCGTCTACAGCTATCCGAACAGCGGCAATGACCCTGAGGATGAAGAAGGCCACGGTTCACACACGGCCAGCACCGCGGCCGGCAACCGACTGAACAGCATCGTGCTGGACGCGCCCACTGTGGATCTCACCTTCAACATCTCCGGTGTGGCGCCGCACGCCAACATCATCGCCTACGATGCCTGCGACATCGATGGCTGCCCCACCGACGACCTGATTGCCGCGTTGCAGCAGGCCGCTACCGATCAGGTGGACGCGCTGAACTACTCCATCAGCGGCTCAGGCCAGAGCCCCTGGGTCGCGTCCGATGAATTGGCGTTCCTCGACCTGCGCATCGCGGGCGCGTTCGTCTCGGCTTCGGCGGGCAACTCCGGGCCGGGCGCCAGCACGGTCGCGCACGGCAGCCCGTGGCTGACGACGACTGCGGCCTCCACGCACGACCGTGCGCTTGTCAATGCCATCATCAACCTGACGACCGACCAGGGCACGCAACTGGCGGATATCTACGGCCGCAGCGTGACTTCGGCACTGCCGCTCGCCAGCATCGTGTATGCGGGCAACTATGGCAACGCATTGTGCGAGCCGGGCATCTGGGGCGGCAGCGTCTTTGCCGGCCAGATCGTCATCTGTGATCGCGGGGTGAATGCCCGCGTCGAGAAGGCGGAGGTTGTCCAGGCCGCGGGCGGCGGGGGCATGATCTTGGTCAACGCTGCGTCCAACGGCGACGAGGAAATCGGCGACGCGTATGCGATCCCCGGCGTCCACATCACGTACAACGAAGGCATCGCGCTCAAGGCCTGGCTGAACAACGGCGACACGAACCACCGCGGCGCGATCCAGGGGACGGTGCAGGACATCGAGGCCAACAACGGCGATATCATGGCTGCATTCTCATCGCGCGGGCCGAACAACCAGGTGCCCGACCTGATCAAGCCTGACATGACGGCGCCCGGCGTGGACATCCTGGCCGCGGTCGCCTCTCTGGGCCAGACTGCGCCGGAGATCGAGTTCTACAGCGGCACCTCCATGTCGAGCCCCCACATGACCGGTGCGGGTGCACTGATGATGCAGGCGAAGTCTCCCGCGTGGACCGTGGCAGAAATCCAATCCGCGCTGATGACGACCGCGGTCTATGACAACACGGTGCGCAAGGAAGACGGCATCAGGCCGACCGATCCCTTCGACCGGGGCGCGGGCCGGGTGAACATCGCGAACGCGCTCAACGCCGGGCTGCTGCTGGATATCACCGAAAGTGAGTACCTTGCAGCCAACCCCGCGACAGGCGGCGACCCCAAGACGCTCAACTATCCCTCGATGGCGGATGACGCCTGCTATAAGTCGTGCGGCTGGACGCGTACCGTGCGCAACCCCACCGGCCAGAGCATGACCTGGAACGGTGTCTTCACCGGCAGGAACGGCCTGCAAGGGACGCTGACCGTTCCCAGCTTCACCATCGCGGCGGGCGGCACGCAGAGCCTCGGCGTCAACATCCCCGATGTAACCGGACTGATGCCGGGCCAATGGTACTTCGGCCAGGTCGTCTACACGGAGGCCAGCGGTCTGGCGCCGGATGCGCACTTCCCGGTGGCGATCCGGGTGGCCGGTTCGACCGACAGGACGATGATCGAGAAGACCGCCACGCCGGCGGGCGCGGGGACCGGCGCACAGATCACGTACGCAGTCACCGTTAAGAACACCGTCAACCAGGCACGCACCTTCGCTGTGAACGATGTCGTCCCTGCGGGCACGACGTTCGTCGGCGGCTCGAACACGGGCGGCTGGACCTACAACAGCGGTACGAACACTCTGAGCGGCTCGGTTAACCTGGGTGCGGCATCCTTCACCTGGAGCGAGGAGAACCGCAGCGGCTACCAGAGCATGGCCGCCGAGGGCATTCCGCCGGCAGACCTGACCGGACTCAACCGCGATACTGGTTGCTTCCTGCTCGGTGACATGGACTTCTATTACCTGGGCCAGCACTACACTGACGTGGTGATTTCCATGAACGGCGTCATGCGCGCCGGCATCCCGGTTTCACCGCTCTGTCCTTCCAACACGCCGAAGAATATTCCGGCCAACGAAGCCCGGGATGAGAACGAGAACGTTATCGTGCCGTTCTGGGCGGACCTGGACCTGACCGGCGGCAATATGTACCTGGTGTTGACGGTGCTGAACGGCAGGCTGCACACGGTCATCGAATGGGAAGATGCCGTCCTGAAGGGCCGCACGGAGAAGTTCTCGTTCCAAATCTGGATCGAGGACGGAACGGACAACATCTGGTTTGCATATGAGCCGGGGTTCAACACGCTGCTGGGCGTCACCAACCCGGTCGCGACCATCGGTGCGGAGAACCTGGCAGGCACGCAGGCCACGAAGTATTATTACTACAGCGGCAGCGGCTCGCCGACCGGCAAGGTGCCGGATGGCAGCGTGGATGTGCGGGTGGGCTTGCTGGCGACCAGCGCAACTTTCGGCTTCAAGGCGAACGTCACAGCGGGCGCCAATACCACCATCACCAATGAGGCGACCGTCACCGTCAGCGGAACGAGCAATACGGCCTGGGCCAGCACGCGCATCTGCGGCCCGGCGACCGCCGCGCAGCCCGGCATCGCCATCCAATCCTTGCACTACACGCTGACCGAGTGGCCGGGCTCGCCGTATGACAGCTATGAGCTGTGGCGGAGCACCGCGCCGTATGTGACGCCGGGTACGGGCGGCAGCCAGAAGGTGTACAGCGGCAAGAACTCCAGCCACGTGGATGCCGTCGCACCGGTCGTGGGCGATCCTGCGACGAACTACTACTACACGCTGCGCACGCTGAACTGCGCGGGGAACAGCACCGCAGATTCGGCGGGGGTCGCGGAGTTTGACTATGCGCTGATAGCCGGCCAGTAGCGGCATAGCTAACGCCAGCGAGGTCATGCCATGAAGATCAGTAAGGCCGTCATCACCGCGGCCAGCCCGCGCCAGCGCGCGCTGCCTTTGCAGACGCTCGTAGATCGGGATGGCGTGCAGAAGTCCGTGCTGCGCATCGTCGTCGAAGAAGCGCTGCGCGCAGGCGTCGAGGAGATCGGCATCGTGGTCTGCCCCGGCGACGAGACCGCATATGCCGGCGCAGCGGGCGACGTGGCCGCGCGGCTGACCTTCATGCCCCAGCCTGAGCCGCGCGGCTACGGCCATGCCATCTACTGCGCGCGCGACTTTACCGGGCAGGAGCCTTTCCTGCACCTCGTCGGCGACCACCTGTGGGTGAGCCGGAACGGCCAGGGCTGTGCGGAGCAGCTCGTCGAGGTGGCGGCGCAGGAAGCGTGCGCGGTCTCCGCGGTGCAGGCGTCGCGCGAGACGCTGCTGCCCTACTTCGGCGCGGTGGGCGGGCGGCGTGTGCCGGGACGCCAGGACCTCTACGTCATCGAGAACGTGCTCGAAAAGCCGACGCCGACCGAGGCCGAGCAACACCTGCTCGTGCCGGGTCTGCGCGCGGGCCATTACCTGTGTTTCTTCGGCCTTCACGTGCTGACGGCGAGCGTCATGGACATCCTCGGCCGCGCCATGCGCGAGGGTCAGACGCACGTCACGCTCTCGCAGGCGCTGGCTGAACTGGCAGGCAAGGAACGTTACCTGGCGCTGGAGCGGCCCTGGTACCGGTACGACGTGGGGGTCCAGTATGGGCTGCTGACCGCACAACTGGCGCTGGCGCTGGCGGGCCAGGATCGGGAGCGGGTCCTGGCGCTGCTGCTGGAGCTGCTGGCGCAGCGCGAAACGGCGGGGT
>JAKPQT010000092.1 GCA_029555885.1 Chloroflexota bacterium
CACATTGGCGTACGCCCGAGCCGCCGCCTTCATGGCGTCAACTTCCCTGCTGTTCTTGCGCTTGACGGCAATGATGCCCCTGGATGCCCCTACGCACCCCATCATCACGGCGAGCCCCTGAGCCACATCGTCGGGACGAGCCCTCATAATGGCCTTGTCTTTCGCAAGTACAGGCTCACACTCTACCCCGTTAGCGATGACCACGTCTGCGGCGCCGCGTGCCTTGATGTGCGTGGGAAAGCCCGCTCCCCCCGCCCCCACTACCCCGGCCGCTTCGATTCTGTCCGCATCAGTCGTGCGCGCGCTCACACTGCTCACTCAGTCATCAGCTCCACCCCGGTTCGCCTGATTGCATCGCGAGCAAGCGGTGTGACGATTGCGCCGGCCGCCGCTACGATCGCCCGCTGCGGCTGCGACCGGGCGGCCTCGAGTACGTCTTCCTCAGTGATCACGACTCGAGCCGTCAGATCAATTGGCTCGCAGGTAGCCTCAGGCACAGACGCAAGAACAGACACAGGCGCAGACGCGCCGGTCGCTGCGCCCGCGCGCGTAGTCCCCGCCGCTCCTTCGGCAGTCGTCGAGGCCATAATCCTCGGGCTCACGATCCACGCCGTGTCGCCGCTGCGGCATCCGGCCGCGTTAGCTTCGTCCGTGTCGAGGTGCAGCTCTAGACGGTATGAATCACTCACCCGGCATACCACCGAGTCGAACATGGCGGCCCGCCTGCCGTCGCCTGCAATCGCGTCCACAAAGTCGCCATTGGCGATCCCTAGGTGACGCGCGTCCAGCGTGGTCATATGTAGATGGCGCGCCGCCACAATCGCGCCTTCGGTCAGCGCAACTGATCCCGCAGGGCCGACCAGCACAACGCCCGGCGAACCGGCAATGTCGCCGGAATCCCGCACTACCGCAGGAATCCCTATGGCATGGCAGTCACCAGCCGCGAGCTCTACCTGACTCCTGCCTCGCACGGGCCCGAGCACCCGAACGTGTTCAAGCGCGCCGCGAGGGCCCGCCACGAGTAGAGTCTCTTCCGCGGCAAACTGCCCCGGCTGCGACAGCGGGTTGCGCGGCGCAAGCTCGTGGCCCGGCCCGAACAGGGCAATCAGATGCTCAGCGCACAAATGGACATGTCGTGCGGACACGCCGATGGGCACCGGCGCAGCCCGCAATAACGTCCAGTCGGTACGCCTACCCGCTCCCCGATTTGCCTCACCCGCCATGAGCAATG
>JAKPQT010000095.1 GCA_029555885.1 Chloroflexota bacterium
AACAGGACCTGATCCACGAACTGGTCTTGAACACCGGCCGGGAGCAGGCTGCGGCCATCAAGGGCCTGCTGGCCGCGAATCTCTCCGTGAAGGAGACCTTCCACGAGATCTGGTGCAGCTCAGTAGGCTGGTTCCTGGACCACCTGGACGCTTACCAATATGTCCGGCAGGTGCGGGATTCGGGGATGATCTCAGCCTCGGTCGTGCAGGAGTCCGCGGCATTATTCGACTTCTACTATACAACGATCGCGGCCGGGTTAGCGGAGGGACTCGTCAAGCCCTATCCCATCGACCTGATCGGCGGCTTCCTGTACGCGGGCATCGTTGCAACGACGGATTTCATCCGCGGCCAGGGGGATCGCACGGATCGCGCGGCGCTGATCGAGATGGGGTTTGAGATCTTTTGGGATGGCATTAAGGCGGCGGCCGGAGATTGAGATGGCCGCGCATCATGGCGCCGGACGCGAAGCCGCCCGGCAGGATGAACGAATGGAGGTCAAATGAGCGCGTCGGTGGCCAGGCTGGTATGGCCTGCGTTGTTCTTCGTGGGCATCTTCGGGAGCGGTTTCTGGTTGAGCCGGGCGGGCAGGCCCTATAACGGGGCGCTGTTCACCCTCCACAAGCTGATCGCGCTGGCCGCGATCGTGTTTCTGGCGGTGACGATCCACCGGCTCGGCCGGTCCGCTGGCCTGGGCGCATGGCAGCTCGCCGCGGTGATCGCTGCAGCCTTGTGTTTCATCGCGCTGCTTGTGACCGGCGGCCTGCTGAGCGCGCTCAAGGTCCCGTCGCCCGCCATCCGCACCGTGCACCACATCCTGCCCTACCTGGCCCTGCTCTGCACCGCAGCCGGGCTCGCACTGGGCGGCCGTGGGTAGGACGCAGTCGAAGGCCAAGGGCAGGTTGCTCCGGCCTTCCGGAGCGGTTCAACCAGGCCGGATCCTTCGACTGTGTCCCAGGGCGACCGCAAGGGTCGCCCCTTAGCCGCGTTTGGAACTGCTGCCCCAAAAGACGTTGTCTTGACAGCCCTCGCCAACGGTGCTAAATTGTCACCAGATAATCGCATCGACCGATCCGGGGACCGTCCCTTCTAACGGCCCTCGTTTGCCGTTCCCTCGCCCTGCCTGCAGCGAGCTGTGTTCACCGGTGATCACAGGAGGATTGTCGATGAAGAAACTGTTCATCCGCCCGGAGCTCTGCACCGGCTGCAAGACGTGCGTGCTGGCCTGCGCGGTCGCACACTCCCGCAGCCAGAATTTGCTGGGGGCCATGATGGAATCGCCCCCGCCCCACACCCGCGTCTACGTCGAAGCCGTACCCGTCCCTCCGTTCGAGATCCTGAAACAACCTATGGCCTGCCGCCACTGCGACCCTGCTCCGTGCATCGCCGCATGCATACCCCAGGCCATGCACCGCGGCCCGCGCGACGAGGTGACCAACGTAGGCGGGAAGCATGCGTGCATCGCGTGCGGCATGTGCATCATGACGTGCCCCTTCGGCATGATCGGCCGCGGCGCGGCGCCCGATGACCTCTCCCCCACGGGCTACCGCGTCATGGCGGTCAAGTGCGACCTCTGTCCGGACCGGCCCATCCCCGCCTGCGTGGAGTCCTGTCCGACCGGTGCGATCCTGTTCGTGGAAGGCGACGATTTCAGCCACGAGGCGCGGCAGCGCGCCAGCGCCGTGTTGGCTGCGGCGCGTCAGGTCCGCGAAGCGACGCTCGTTCACACGCTCGAAGAGTAGCCGCGTTTGGGCTAAGGAGGACAATCCATGGAACGCTCGATCAGCCCTGATTCGATCCTGATGATCAAGGCCGCCCAATCCGCGGGCGTCACCCTCGCGTGGGATCGCTACGAGGCGCAGCTGCCCCAGTGCGGCTTCGGCGAGACCGGCCTCTGCTGCCGCCACTGCCTGCAGGGCCCCTGCCGCATCGATCCCTTTGGCGTGACGGGGCCCAAGCTGGGGATCTGCGGCGCCAACGCGGATACCATCGTCGCGCGCGGGCTGGCGCGCAGCATCGCGGGCGGCACCGCGTCACACTCCGCGCACGCCAAACACCTGGTGCACACCCTGCTCAAGTGGAGCCGCGGGGATGCGCCCGACTATGGGATCAAGGACCACGCGAAGTTCGATGCGGTGCTCGCCCGCGTCGGCATCGCCCGCGACGGCAAGAGCGATCGGGAGCTGGCCGGCGAGCTGGCCCACCTGGCGCTGGCCGAGTTCTCCGAGCGCGAAGAGCCGCCGGTCTGGCTGGAGACCACCGTCACGCCGGCCCGCATGAAGAAGCTCCAAAGCCTCGGGCTGGTGCCGCCGGGACTCGACTCGACCGTGGCCGAGGTCATGCACCGCACAACGAACGGCGTCGATGCAGACGCCGTCAACGTGCTGCTGGGCGCGATTAAGTGTGCGGTGGGCGACTACACCGGCATGTACCTGGGCACCGACCTCTCCGATATCATCTTTGGCACGCCCGCCCCCGTGCTCGGCCGCGCCAACCTGGGCTGCCTGAAGGCCGATGCGGTCAACATTGCGGTCCACGGCCACAACCCCGTGCTCAGCGAGGTCATCCTGGCCGAGGCC
>JAKPQT010000127.1 GCA_029555885.1 Chloroflexota bacterium
TGCACAGGGTGGGTCCCCGGCTCCAGCTTCAGCCAGACACGATAGGGCAACTGGAAGCCCGCCATATCCCAGATATAGTCCAGGTTACCGACGAACAGCGAACCCGCCCGGTCATCCTCCGGATCCGGATACCAGCCGGGCCAGAGACGGAAGGTTCCGGCCACCCGGAACGGAATGCTTGCGTGGCCGTCCTCCAGGGTGACGATCACCTGCACGCG
Organism: Chloroflexota bacterium; assembly: GCA_029555885.1. The sequence goes on from JAKPQT010000127.1 coordinate 219, forward strand.
GTCACCGATCCTGAGCGCCTGCTCCTGCATGACGGATTCGGGCAGCAGAAGGCTATCGCTGGACCCGGCGAGGGTGTTCATCAGCGCGCCGAGCGACTGGTCCGCAAAGTCGCGGCGCCAGAACGTGACCCGGCTGAAACCGACCCGCTCCACGCCGATCAGTTGGCCGGTGACGTTCCTGCTGCTGAACCGGACGGTTGCCCGGTATGACCCGACGTGCGTCACGTCTGCCACACCGTCGAGCGCCGCATAGTTGGACATCGAACCGGACGTATTCGGCGCCGGTGCCGGCTGGGCCGCCTGGCCCCCGCGTGCAGCCTCTGCCAGTTGCTCGAAGCCGGCAGAAGGCGATGTCCCTTCCATCTCCACGATCATCAGGTCGCTGCCCACGCGATAACGTACCCGGTCGAGCAGGTTCTGGTCGAGCGTTGCGGCGAGTGAGGCGGTAAAGGTCGCCAGGGCCAGCGTCAGGACCAGCAGCAGGAGCGGGGTCGCGTAGAACCCGGGTGTACGCGCCAGTTGCCGGGTAGCCAGGACGAGGGACACGCCGGGCATGGGGCCCAGCAGCCAGGCCAGGCCGCGCAGCAGTATGGGCATCAGCCGCAGCAGGAGCAGAGCGACTGCAATCATGGCAAAAGCCGGAACCAGGAACAGCAGCGGGTTGCCGAAGGCGTCCTCGCTGACCGTAGCCAGGGCCGCGGGCAGGGCGACGGTGCCCTGTCCGCGGAGCAGGTAGGTGCCGTATGCCGCAGGGATGAGTAAGAGAACGTCGAGCCAGGCGCGCTGCCACCAGGGCCCGCGTAAGCTGCGGGCGCGTTGCTGCTTGTAGGTGATGATGGTGTGGCGCGCGGCGCCGAAGACCGGCAGCACGATGACGAGGACCGCCAGGAGCACGGCAATAGCGCCGATGCGGAGCGCGGCCGGCGTGACTTCGACCGGAATGCCGGTGGGGTTATCGAACGCCAGGAAGCTGCGCGTCAGGCCCATCAGCCGGGCCACGTTGATGCCGAGCAGCAGCCCGGTCGCAGCGGCCAGCCCCGCCAGGAGCAAGGCCTCCACGGCTGCAATGCCGACGACCTGCCAGGCGCTGGCCCCGCGGCTGCGCAGCACCGCCATTTCGTTGCGCCGGTTATCCACCATCAGCCCGGCCACGAGGGTCAGGAAGGCGAACAGCAGCAGCAGCAGGGGCATGCTGAACGCCAGCAGTTTCACGGTGAGCTGGCGACTCTTCTGCTGATATTGGTTGAGGGAGCGTTCGGGTGAGGCTTCGAGCCGGGTGCCGGGCAGCAGCGTCGCGGTGTGGGTCTGGACGCGTGCCATGCGCTCCAACAAGGGAGTGACCGTATCGGATCGCACCAGGGCATCATCGAACTGCATGTACCACTGCGCCACCGCGGTGTCGCCCACGAGCATGGGGGTCACGAACGCGGCGAAGTTCCGCTCCGTCGTCAGCAGCACGGAATCGAACACATAAGGATCGGTAAACCAGTAGGCCTCGTTCCGGTCGTTCGGCGCCCAGATGCCGGTGATCACCGCCAGCATCTGGCCGCGAAAGCCCGCAACCTTGTTCGCATAGACGACGTACCGCTCGCCCACCTGCAGCCCCAACTCGTTGGCCGCGCTCTGGCTCACCAGGACTTCGATCGGATCGTCCGGCCCGGCCATCTCCTGCGGCCAGCGCCCATCCAGCGTGACGTGCTCCGGCAGGTCGCTCAGGTGGCCGAGCGACAGGTACGTCAGAGCCTGCTGCCCGGCATCGTAGGTGGCCGTACGGCTGGAATCGCCGCCCGTGGTGGGGAAGACCGGGAAACTGTCTGTGCTGAAGTAGCGCACATACAGCCGCCGCGGCAGGCCCAGGACACCCGGCACCTCGTCCGTCATGTAGCGGTCCGCCGGTTCCAGATGCATCCACATATCCGCACCCGGATCCACGTTCCCGCGCGCGACGAAGCGGAACAGGAAGGCGAACGCGGGTTTGCGCCAGCTCGCGCTCCGCCCGATTTCGGTCGTGAGGACCTGGTGATACACTGCATCGGTATACAGCGGCACGCCCAGCGTGAAGGCCACGATGACGGTTAGGCCGAACGCGGCGGCCAGAGCCAGCCCGCGGCCGGACCACAACCGGCGGACCGCGACGCTGAAGACGGCCAAGAATGCGGCAAGGGAGTCAAGCATGAGGCACAATGCCCTAACTGGCTGACCCAGTGTGATATATTGCGCTTATTATAGATGCACCAGGGCCGGTATGGTAATCCCCGGCACACATGCTCATTCACAAAGTAAGGAGCAGGAATATGCAGACACCGCAGCACGAACTATACGTCTCGACCCAGGGGCACGACCGCTGGTCGGGCAAGCTGGCCGAGCCGAACGCAGAGCGGACGGACGGCCCCTTTGCGACGCCGGGGAAGGCGCGCGACGTGATTCGCGCGGCCCGGCGGCAGGGTGAACTGGCCGGACCGGTGACGGTATGGCTGCGCGGGGGGCGCTACCCGCTCACCGCACCGCTCACGTTCACGCCCGACGACGCCTGGCCCGTCACCTACGCGGCCTACGCCAGCGAGCAGCCAGTTCTCGACGGTGCACGGCGCATCACCGGCTGGCGCACGGCGGAGGTCAACGGTCGCACGGCTTGGGTAGTTGACCTGCCCGATGTGGCTGCAGGGAAGTGGCACTTTCGGTCACTCTTCGTCAACGGCGACCGCCGCAGCCGGCCGCGCCTGCCCAAGATTACGGAGGGCAGCGATGGCCGCGACGACTTCTACCGCATGGCTGCGGTCCCGAACATCCACTTCGATGCGTCCTCGACCGTGGACCTGTTCGACGGGTACGACCGCTTCACTGCGGAACCGGGGCAGTTCGAGCCGTGGCGCAACCTGGCAGACATCGAAGTCGTCGTCGCGCACTATTGGATCGAGGAGCGCATGCCCGTCGCCGCGTTCGACCCGGCCACCCGGGAAGTCGTCTCGACGCGCTACAGCATGTTCGCGCTGAAGGATGACTTCCGCGCCCGCTACGCCAAGTACTACGTGGATAACGTCTTCGAGGCGCTGACCGAGCCAGGCGAGTGGTATCTGGACCGGGCCGCAGGCCGGCTGTACTACCTGCCTCTGACGGGGGAAACGCCGGACACGACCGAGGTCTACGCGCCGGTGACGGACCAACTGCTGGTCCTGACGGGCGATGCAGTAAACCACCGGTACGTCGAGCACCTGCGTTTCGAAGGCCTGACCTTCGAGCATGCAGACTGGCGCGAGCTGGATGTGCCGGTCGAGCCGGACACGGGGATGCCGGCCACGCGCAAATATGCAGCCTCACCCCAGGCCGCCAGTCACGTGCCCGGCGCGCTCAGCCTGACCGCCGCACGCTACTGCACAATAGAAGACTGCACCATCCGCCACGCCGGCTATTACGGCATCGAGCTGGCCGGCGGGTGCAGCGGCATCCGGATCATCGGCAACGATATCAGCGACCTGGGCGCGGGCGGGGTGAAGGTCAATGGCGCGGACGCGCTCGGGCCGGTTGCGCTGCGGACGGGCCACAACCGCATCACCGACAACCACATCCACGACGGGGGCCGCGTCTATCACAGCGGCATCGGCGTGTTCCTCAAACACGCCTTCGGCAACCTCGTCAGCCACAACGACATTCACGACTTCTACTATAGCGGCATTTCCTGCGGCTGGGTCTGGGGCTTCACGGAGAACATCTCCGCTGACAACCGCTTCGAGGCGAATCACATCCACCACCTCGGCAAGGCCTGGCTGAGCGACATGGGCGGCATTTACACGCTGGGAGTCCAGCCGGGCACGGTGATTCGGGGCAATTGGATTCACGATGTGGAAAAGGCCAACTATGGAGGCTGGGCCGTCTACCTGGACGAGGGCAGCTCGCACATCGTGGTCGAGGCCAACCTGTGCTACCGCACGACCAGCCAGCCGTTCCACATGCACTATGGCCGCGAGGCGACGGTGCGCAACAACGTCTTTGCGTTCGGCGGGGAGGGCCAGATTGCGCTGGGCCGGTCGGGGGATCATCTCTCGTTCACATTCGAGCGCAACATCGTCCTCACCGACGGCCAGCCCATCTTCATCGGCGGCTACGGCTGCGACTTCTCCCGCCGTGACATCATCAGTGACCTGAACCTGTTCTGGGACCTCACAGGCGAGCCGCTACTGACCGGGCCGCGGCAGAGCGGGCGCACACAGCCCGTACCCGGGCTGAGCCTGGCAGAGTGGCAGGCGAAGGGGAACGATCTGCACTCGCTCGTCGCAGACCCGCTGTTCCGGGATGTGGCCGCGTGCGATTTCACGCTCGCGCTGGATTCCCCCGCGTTCGCGCTGGGCTTCCAGCCCGTCGATGTGTCCGGTGCGGGGCCGCGGGCGAAGGGAGAGCGGCTGTAGCCAAACCTGACGTTGCGGAATCGCGGCTTCGGCCGATTTGCGCCAGCGGGTGCAGCAGCGACACACCCGCCGCTACGCCCGCTGGAAGCTCTCCACGTATTCGAGGGACTGGTGCCTGAAGTAGGTGTTATACAGCACGGCGTAGTGCCCGCCCGCGACCATCAACGCATCGTGGCTGCCTTCCTCGATGATCTCGCCGTGATCCATCACGATGATGCGGTCCGCCGCCTTCACCGTCGACAGACGATGCGCGATGACGATCGCGGTGCGGTCGTGCATCAGCGTGTCCAGCCCCTCCTGGATCTGCGTCTCGGTGAAGGGGTCCACGCTGGCCGTCGCCTCGTCGAGGATGAAGATGGCCGGGTCCTTGAGCACCACGCGCGCCAGCACGACCAGCTGCCGCTGGCCCATCGACAGGCTGGCCCCGCGCTCGCCCACGTCAGTGTCCAGCCCCTTCGGCAGGTCCGCCACCCATTCGCCGCCCGCCACCTGCGCAGCCGCTGCCTCGACCTCCACGTCGCTCGCCTCGGGCCGCGCATACCGGATATTGTCGCGCACCGTGCCGGAGAAGAGGAACGGCTCCTGCGGTACCGTCCCAATCTGCCGCCGGTAGCTCTGCAGGTCCAGCCGACGGATATCGCGGCCGTCCACGAGCAGCTCGCCCTCCTGGAACTCGTAGAAGCGCGCCACCAGCCGGGCGACGCTGCTCTTGCCTGCGCCCGTATGCCCGACCAGCGCCACCGTCTCGCGCGGGCGAATCTCCAGGTTGAAATTTGGCAGCACGATCTCGCCGCCCCGCTGCTCTTCGACCGCCGGCGTGTACGTGAACCGCACGTTGCGGAACGTGATGCGCCCGTCCAGCCGGTCCACCGGCTCCGCGCCCGTCTGCACCACCTTCGGCTCCGCATCGATCAGCGCAAACACCCGCTCGGCCGCGGCCAGCCCGTCCTGAAACTGGCTCCAGAACGAACTGATGCCGGTCAGCGGCCACCAGTAGAAGCCCACCGCCTGCATGAACAGATACCAGTCGCCGGGCGACACGCCGGCCGCGCCGAGCGTCGCCAGCCCGCCCATGTAGATCAGTACGGCTGCACCGACGCCGGACGACGCATTCAGCAGCGGAAAGATGGTATTCAGCGTCAGCCCCCGGCGCAACCCGACGCCGTAGGCCTGGCGGTTGTTGGTGACGAAGTCATCGTAGATGGCGCGCTCCTGGCGGAAGCTCTTCGCCACCACGATGCCGCTGACCGACTCCTGGATCTGCGCGTTGATCTTCGCGGTGACCCGGCGCGACCGCTGCGTCACGATGCGCGCGATGCGCCGGAAGCTCAGCGCAATCAGCGCCGCGAAGGGCGCCATCGCCAGCAGCAGCAGCGTCAGCGTCACGTTGATGCGCACCAGCCACACCGTCAGGAACACGACCAAGAGCACCTGGCTGAACAGGTTCGTCGTCAGCGTGACCACCTCGGCCAGGTCCTGCGTGTCCGACGTGATGCGGCTGACGATCTTG
>JAKPQT010000130.1 GCA_029555885.1 Chloroflexota bacterium
GGACGACATCACCCTGCTCCGGCGCATCGCACGCGGGGATGAGGACGCGCTGCTGACTCTGCACAAACGCTACGTCAACCTGGTCTACAGCATGGCCTGGCGTGTATTGCAGGATGTCGGGCGGGCAGAAGAAGTCACCCAGGACATCTTCATCAAGCTCTGGCAGAAGGGCCACCAGTTCGACCCCGCGCGGGGACGCTTTTCGAGCTGGCTGCTCAGCGTCACCCGCTTCGCCGCGATCGACCGCCTGCGCAGCGATGGCCGCCGCCCGGTGGCCGCGGAGCTGGCCGCGGGCGAGGGAGATGACCAACCCACCCTCGAACAACTGCTCCCGCCGACCGATCACGCCAGTTGGGAGCGCGGGCAGCATTTGCGCCTGCTCCTTACGCAGTTGCCGCCCGACCAGCGCCAGATCATCGAGCTGGCCTACTTCGCCGGCCTGACCCACAGTGAGTTGGCCGAATACCTCGGCCTGCCGCTCGGCACGGTCAAGAGCCGTCTGCGGCTGGGGCTGGAGAAGCTGCGCGGGCTGTGGCTGGATGAGCCGGGGCCAAGTCATTGAGCAAAAGAATCCCCCTCTTCCGCCGTGCGGGGGAGGGGGTGCAAGCGAAGCTCGCCTAGGGGGTGAGGGCCAGTAGTTGCGGCCCCAAGCGCTCTGCTACTTCAACGTCAACAGATACGCGACGAGGTCATTGATCTGGGCTTCGCTCAGATCCTTGTACGACTGCATGACGCCTTCGACATACCCTTCCACCACGTAGGCATTCGGCTCGACCAACGATTGGTGAAGGTACTCATCGGCGCTCTCGCCCTGCACGCGCGAGGCCGCCCGGCCCGCGATGCCCTGCAGCGTCGGCCCGACCAACTGTGTCCCGTCCACGGAATGGCACGTCGCACAGCCTGGATTCTGACCGACGAGCGCCTGCTTGAACAGAACTTCTCCGTTGCTCGCGCTGCCCGCAGCCCCGCTGCCCGTCCCAGACGCCTCGCCGCCGCCACACGCCGCGACCAGCGCCAGGACAACCACCAAACCGAATACCACAAATAGCTTCTTCTGCATGGTTCCTCCTCACCGGTACTTTGTAAGCTAACAAGCTCACCATACCCCTGACCATGCAGCTTGTCAAGATTCGCACATACTTGTGTGGTGCAGCACAAACAATTCCGGGCGCATCAGGGCGCACAAAGGCCCGCCTGTTCTGCGACAGACGGGCCTCATAAGGAACCGGGAAGCAGCCTGAGCGGGTGAACGGCAGTTCCTCCCTTGCCCTCTCAATCCGTCGGGCCGCCGTGCTGCATGATCGTGCCCGATATCTCGCCCGCGGGGAAGTCACCCGGTCCGGTGTTGGTCGGGGCCACGAAATCATTGGTGTGTACGTTGACATACGCGCCACCGCTGCGCATGGCGAACAACAGGTCTTCGAGGGTCATGCCGGCCAACGGTCCGATCAGGTCTGCCTGCGTGATGACCCCCTCGAACAAGACACCGCTGAAAGTGCCCGGAATCCAGGAGGAAGGCGGAGTGCCGGTCGGCGGTGCATCCGGATATAGCCAGGCGACCACCGGCCCGGGTGCCGGAGCCAAATGTATATGGGCGACGGTCACGTTATCGAGGTTTGCCACGATCAACTTATAGGACAACTCATCGCCGGCCTTGTTAAGGTGGAAGATCGTGACGCCGCGTGCGAGCGATTCGGGGTGACCCGCGTTTTCACCCGAGAGCTGAGCGACAAAGTTCCGTTCGTTGGCGGCCCAGGCAGTGGTCGCCACGGCGGCGAACAGTGCGATAGCCATCAATACCACCAGATACTTGCGTAACATTCCTTGCCTCCTATACATCTGAATCACCAGTTGTGCTGACTTTGCTGCGACTCGATCACACTGGCACTTGATGAAAACTACGTTGCCCAGCCTATGCCCGGATCACGTTGGCCAAAAATCTGCTGTGAAAGATGCGACATGCAGTGCGTTGAATTTGTGGCCGCTAGAGTGATCCATACCTCAGGGAAAATACGTATATAGGATTAGGTAACACCCAATTCGATGACAGTGCAGATTCGGATCGAGCGCCTTTAGTGGCCTGCGTGAGGTGCAGTGCGCTGGTCCGCAATATGTGGCGGTAGACCGGCCCAGGCCGGTCTCTGACCGCGCCGGGAACCGGCGGCAGGATAGCAAGCATGGGCAAGATTTTTGCGACAACAACAGACCCGGTCGAGATGCCTCATGAGGAGTGCCAGGGCTTGATCCCGGCCTATGCGTTCGGAGCAACGGACGCCGTCGAGACGCGCCAGGTAGCCGAGCATCTCGAGCGGTGCGGCGAATGCCGCGCGCTGCTCGCCAGCTACCACACGCTCTCCGACGACCTGCTCTATGCCGTGCCGGGCAGCTTTGCGCCGGCAGACGCCGGTGCACACCTGGCGCGGCGGCTCGCCCGCAGCGGCCGTCCGGCCGCACGTACCGGTCTTGCCGGTCTCTGGGAACGCGTGGGGCCGCGGCTCGCGTGGCCGCTGGTCACGGCCGCGCTGCTGGCGCTGGTGCTCACGAACGTCTACTGGTTTGGCCGGCTCGGCAGGCTGGAGGAGCAGGTAGCGGCCCAGGTTGCCGCAATCAACGCGGCTTCGCCGGTCCCAACGGCAACGCTGTACGCGGATGACGAAGCCAGCCATGCTGCCGGGGTGGTCTATGCGCCGGGTGGGGTGGGGTGGGTCCTGCTGTGCGTCTATGACATGCCGACGCTGCCCGAAGGCATGGCCTACCAGGTGTGGCTCATCCGCAATGGCGAGCGCGACAGCGGCGGCGTGTTCCAGGTGTCCCCCAAGGGGTACGGATTGCTGCTCATGGAACTCGCGCAGCCGCTGGACGCCTATGAGGCACTGGGCATCACGATCGAGCCCGCCAGCGGCAGTCCCGGCCCCACCTCACCGCGCGTCCTCGGCGGGCGGCTGTAAAGGCTACCGCGGAATACGCGGACCACACAGAAGGACAGCTCTTGAAGAAGCTGTTCTTCCGCGTGGTCGGTGTCTTCCGCGATCGAACCGTGCCTACGCGCCGCTGTTCTCCGCAAACTGGATCAACCCGCGGCGACCGTTGACCAGCCAGTCCGGGTCCTCCCCCGCGAGCTGCTCCGCCTGACCGGCCGCCAGCCCGACAGCCACCTCGGACTTGAGCGTGCGCAGACTCACGACCGGCGCCGGGAAATAGCCGACTGCCGCGACGAAGGGCGTCGTATACGACCAGTGCGCATCGCCCAACAGCCGCCGGTAGTTGGCGTCACCCTTGACTATCACCAGGTCCGCCGCAGCCAGCGCAGCGTGCAAATCATCCGGCAATTCATAGTAAAACAGGCTCGACGCATTGAACCAGTGTGCGGAGACAGTCAGCGCACCCGCGGTCAGATGCCCGTCCATCCGCCGCGCGAGCTTTGCCCCTGCGCCGCCCGCGGCCAGCAGCGCATCGAGGCCGTCCACCAGGTCCGCAGGCACAGCATCCGAGACGAAGAACGGCCACGGCTTCAGGTGGAAGTGGACTTCGGAGGCCAGCCCGCTCACCAGCAAGAAGTCGGCCAGCGCAACATCCATCAGCAGCTCGGTTCCGGCGTTGTCGGCCAGCAGGCTGACGCGGCCTTCGCTGCGCCGCAGCAAGTGTCGCCACACCAGCTCTGCATCATCAACCAGCAGGTTGGCGCGTTCGGCGTCCGGGCCGCCGGTCGCGCCGAGGTGCGCCGCAACCATGTAGCTGAGGTCGGTACGGTTGCCCCACAAGCTCGCGTGCAGCAGGGTCTCGAACCGCGCCTCGACATCGTCCGGCAGCGCCTCCAGGAGCGCGCCAACGGCGGCGGGTGCAGCCTCCGCCGCCCACTCGCGACGCTTGGTGGACGCATAGGGGTCCACGCCCTGCCACGGCCCTGGCTGGAAGTAACGCACGGCCTCCAACAGCCGCCGATAGAAGTAGGCCTCGGCCCAGTACCACGGCACATCGAGCCAGGAGCGTCCCAGATAGGCCGCGGCGGTGGCATTCCAGAAGGCCGCATCGGGCGCAGTTTCGTGCAGCCCGCGGATGACGCCGCCGGTTAGCTCCGCGTGCAGCTCATCCAGCGCGGCGTGGATGTCCAGCGGATAGACAGTGGTCGCCTGTGTGTCGCGCAGGATGGCCGGAACGCGCACCGCCAGCGTGTTGCGCGCAAACGATCCCGGCTCCGATGTGCGGATGACCGGCGGCAGCGCGGCCGGATCCACCCGTGGGGATGGGATGTGCGGTTGCGTCGCGGGCATCCAATTCATGCCCGCGCCTCAGCCGCGCTCAGGAGCGCCTGCATATCGAGCGACAGGCCCTTGCGCTCGTCGCGCACCAGGGCCATAGCGCCCTGCGGGCAGTGATCCACGCACACGCCGCAGCCCATGCACTTATCGAAGTCCACGACCGACCGTCCGCCGTCCAGCGCCAGCGCCTCGAACTGACACATCTCGACGCACTGCCCGCACCCGGCGCAAAGGTCCTCGTCCACCTGGCTGACATAGCCGGACGCCGCGAGCATGGGCACGCCGTTGCGGTGGGCCTGCATCGCGCCGCAGCAGCACGAGCAGCAGTTGCAGATGGCATAGAAGCGGCCCAGCATCGCATCCTTGAAGAACGCGTGATGGACGTGCCCGCGCGCGTGCTCGGCCTGCAGGATGCCAGCAGCCTCATCGCCCGTGATCCAGCGCGACCTCCTTGGCTGGTGCTCCGCGATGAAGCCGGCGAATGGCTCGCCCACGATCAGGCAGACGTCGAGCGGCAGGCACGGCTCGGCCCGCGCGCTCCGGCAGGGACATTCCAGGGCGACGATGTGGTCGGGGTTCTGCAGGATGATGTCCCGCGCCAGCGCATACGGGATGACCTGCTCCAGGTCACCCAGGTCCACGCTGCGGTCCACCTGCACGAGGCGGGTAGCCGTCTCCAGGGTGACGACCTTGCCGTGATAGGTATCCGCGAAGCCGACAACCGGCGGGCCATCCGCCGCTGACACGGCCCCAGCATGCTGTGCCCCGCGCCTGCGGATGAGGGCATCCAGCCGGGCCACGATCGGTTTTGCGCGCCTGGCAAGGGGATGCTCGCCCGTGCCGATGCCGATGTAAAGATAGGGCCAGCGGGCATAGATGTAGCCGTGCAGCCAATCAAATAGGCTATAGCCCGACGTGCGCCGCGCCTCGCGCATGAACGCGCGGGTGGAGGGTCGGGGCCAGAGTGGGAGCTTCATGGGTGCGGCCGTCCTTGTCACAGGATAGGGATGGGGCTGTGCTGACAGACAATGGATGGCGCGTTGTGTGCCATCAGGTGCAGAACTTCACAGGCCGTATTGTACACGCAGCGCGTGGCAGTGGCAAGGTGACCGTTATCCGCGTGTCTCCTGGAAGCTGGCTTCTAGAATTCGGTCGCGCAGTCGCTTATAGTGACAGCATTATTCGAAGGTCAGTGCTCATTTGACAGGAGGCGGAAGCATGGGGTTGTTCGATGCGGTGAAACGTGCGTTGGGTGTGAGCCGGGCAGAGCCGGATGCGCCGGTGAAAGCTGTCAGGACGGATTCATCGCGGCCGCAGCCGCGGGAGGAAGTCGCGGTCCCTGAGGTAACGGTGGGCGAACTGCTGGCCGAGCTGAAGGCGGACGGCGCGCGGACGCCATTCCTGCTGGACATCCGGGAGCCCTACGAGCGGCGCCAGGGCTACATCCCAGACAACCTGCACATTCCCATGAACAGCATCCCGGCGCGGCTGACGGAGCTGCCGCGCGATGCGGATATCGTCGTCTACTGCGCGCACGGCAACCGCTCGTACAGCGTCACCGGCTGGCTGATGCAGCAGGGCTACGCCGCGCGCAGCCTCAAGGGCGGCATCGCGGCCTGGGGTGCACAGGGGGGAGCAATAACGCGCGATTAGGTTCCGCGCGCCCAGCGTGCCCCCGCGACGAGCGTCACGAAGCCCAGCACGACCGCGAACCCCGCCGCCCACCAGTAGAGCGGGATCGCGTTCATCGCCCACAGCAGGAACGGCAGCAGAAACAGCAGCCCCGCAGCCGCCGCGACGATCACCACGCGCCGCACCACGGGCCGCGGGCTGCGCGTCAAGCGCAGGATGCTGAGGATCGTCGCCGGAATGAGCAGGAGCAGCAGGCCCCCCACGCCGAGCCACACGAACAACAGGCCGTAGCCGTTGGCAATCTCCGGCGAGAATAGAAAAACGCACAGCGGCCAGAGCATCCACGCGAAGATCAGCAGGATGGGCAGCGGCCCGCCCTGGCCCAGGCGCATCGCCAGCGTGTTGAGGGTGATAGCAGCCAGCGCCAATGCAAGGATGAGCTGCGCGGACAGCAGGCTCACGACATCGCCCGGCCGCATCAGTACCTGGTGATATGAGCCGACTTCCACCCACGTCCAGGCGCCGTCTGCCACGTGCACCAGCACGCCCAGGTTGCCCATCGCGAAGACCGCGTTGCCCGTGGCCGGGTCCACGGCTGCGTCGAGCGGGCCATCGTACCAGGTGAGGTTGCGCTTCAGGCTGCGCTGCATCAGGGCGACCTCGGCCTCGGTCGCCGGCCGCAGCTCATAGCCGACCTGCCACGTTGCACCGGCATCCGCGGACACCTCGATCGGCTGCCCGCGGCCATACCGGTAGATTACAGCGGGCCGCGCCGGGTCGCTCAACGGGACCCGTTCAGCCGGACCAGAGGCTTCCTCGCCACTCCACGGTTCACGGCAGGACTCATCGCGTCCGAGCGTGGTGTCCGCCTGCCAGCTCAGTCCGCCATCGGTGCTCTTATAGGCGGCATACCCGGCGAACGCCAACAGCCGGTCATCCTGCGCGAGCACGCAGAAGATGCCGGGATCGGGCGCGGGCGAGTTCGCCATCGTCAACAGCGCGGCCAGCGGCAGGAGCACCCACCCCCGCCGCGGGACGGGGGCCGGTCTCGCTCCGCTCCGCAGCCACCACCACCCGCTGAGGACCAGCGCGGGCAGCGCCAGCAGGTCCGTCGGGTCGAGCCGCCAGCCGACCAGGAAGCCGAACACCCGGCTGGCCGCGGCCACGAGCCAGGTGTGGGCTGCGGGCACGGTCTTCGCCAGGACAAAGACGGCTCCCACGCTGCCCCAGGCGGCGGCGAGGACAAGGCGCTCGCGTGCCCTGCGAGACAGCGGCAGCCGGCCCGCGAGCGCGCTGAGGATCACAGCCAGCGCCAGCGGCGCGACAAACAGCCAGGCGACGTCGCCCAGCTTGCCGGTGAACCACGAGGGCCAGAGCCGGCGCAGCAGGTGGTCGTTGAGGAGCAGCAGGCCGAGTGCAGCCACCGCCGCTGGGTGTGCCAGCCGGCGCAGCGATCTGTCCAGCAGAGTGGTGTTCATGGTGCCATTCTAGCCCTGTGACCGACTTGCGTCAATCAGGCAATTCCAGCAGTGTGGAGAGTGGAGGCATCCTGAGCGGAGGCCGCCGCTCGCAGCGGGCGCAGTCGAAGGACGCCGGCGCGGGCCGTCACAGCCGCATCCTTCGACTGGCGGCATGCCGTCAACGACGTTGAACCGTCCACCCGCTCAGGACGCTGGTGTGTTCGTACATAGGAAAATCCTGGTACGCCAATCCGTCGCGTTGACAGGAACCCTGCATGGTGCTATCCTCCGCTCCATTCGCCACACATTCCGATCCAGCGAGTCATCATCCCATGTCTGAAACACCCGAACCTCTCGACCGCGTCATGGTCATCGCCGCGCACCCCGATGACCCCGAGTTCGGCTGCGCCGGCACGATCGTCAAATGGGCGCAGGCCGGCAAGCATATCACCTACGTGCTGTTGACCAGCGGCGATAAGGGCAGCCACGACCCTGACCTGCGACCGGGCCGGCTGGCGGCGCGCCGCGAGAGCGAGCAGCGGGCCGCCGCGGCGGACCTCGGCGTCGAGCAGGTCATCTTCCTCCGCCGGCCCGATGGACTGCTCGAAAACACGATGGAGCTGCGCCGTGAACTGTGCAACATCATCCGGCAGCACCGCCCCCATGTCGTCCTTGCCATCGACCCCTGGCGGCCCTACCAGCTACACCCGGACCACCGCGCGGCCGGGCAGGCCGCGCTCGACGCGATTTGGGCCGCACGCGAGTGGTACATCTTTCCGGAACAGCTCGTGGAGGGCGTGGATGCCTGGCGCGTCAAGGAGGTCTACCTGTTCTGGACCGACAGCCCCGATTACTGGGAGGATATCTCGTGCTGTCTCGACGCCCGGATAGCCGCGCTGCTGCGCCACGCCAGCCAGGTGGGCGACCCGGAGAAGCTGGCCGAGCGCATCCGCGAGCGCGTGGCCGAGACCGGCATCAAGCCCGGCTATCCCGCCGCGGAAGCCTTCAAACGGTTCCAATTTTAGGTCTTCGACAGGATACACAGGATTTACAGGATGGATGTTTTTGGACAGGATTACAGGAGAGCTGCTATGCCAGCCAGTAAATCCGATCATTCCTGTGAATCCTGTCTAATCTACCTTTCGGACTGACGCCTATGCACCGTGTGCTGCTCTGGCTGTTGATACTGACTGCGGTCTTGCCGGTCGCCGCCCTCGCGGACGCCGACGCGCTGCCGCCTGACCCCCGCTTCGGCATCGTCGAGGCTTACGTCAACTCCGCCGCCGCGACCGAGGCCGGCGCGGGCTATTCGCGCATCATCCTCCGCTGGGATGTCATCCAGCCCGGCGGCCCGGACGACTGGAAACCGGCCAACGTCCCCGACCCCTTCGTGGCCGCAGAACTGACCGCGGGCCGGGAGGTGGTGGCCGTGCTCATCGGTACGCCCGCCTGGGCCGCGGTCGACCCGGCGGACGGCGCCCGCGCCGTGCCGGACATGGATCGTTGGGCCGCGTTCACCCGCCGGATGGCCGAACACTATCGCGGGCGCATCCGCCACTGGATCATCTGGAACGAGCCGGATGTCTGGCAGACCGGTCACCCTGGCCAGACCTGGGCGGGCAGCGTCGAAGACTATGCCCGCCTGCTCAAGACAGCCTACCTCGCCATCAAGGGTGTGGACCCTGACCAGCAGGTCCATATCGCCGGGCTGACCTACTTCTGGGACTGGTCGCACAATCGCAAACGCTACCTCGACCGTCTGCTCGATGTCATCGCGGCGGACCCTGAGGCCGCGAGCCACGGCTATTACTTCGATGCGGCCGTCTATCATCTCTACTTCAACCCAAGCCAGACCCCGCAAGTGCTGGCCGAGACGCAGCGGACGCTCAAGGCGCACGGCATTGCAGGCAAGGAAATCTGGCTGAACGAGACGAATGCGCCCCCGTCGAACGACCCAGCGGAGCTGCCGTGGTCGCCGCCGCGCTTCAAGATTACGCTGGACGAGCAGGCCGCGTTCGTCCTCCAGGAGTTCAGCCTGGCGTTCGCGTCGGGCGCCACGCGCGTCGAGTTCTACAAGCTACGCAACAGCAGCGACCACCCAGAGTCCATCGAGCCTTACGGCCTGCTGCGCGGGGATGATTCGCGGCGGCCCGCTTTCACCGCGTATCAGGTGGCGACAACCTACCTGTGCGACTTCCGCACAGCCACACTGCAACGGCAGGGCGTCGTGACCGCGGTCAGGTTTGACCGCGGGGACCGCACCACGACCGTCGTCTGGACGAACGCAATGCGCGCCACGCGCGTCCGGGTGCGGGCGATCGCGCCGGAAGCGCAGCTCATCACCGAGCGCGGCGACGTTCGCACCGTGCGCGCGGTGGGCGGCGCGTACACGCTCGACCTGCCCGCAGCCACCTGCACCCACCGCCCCTGCATCATCGGCGGCGCACCCCGCCTCCTCGTCCAGGCCGGCACGACCGCCCTGCCCCCACTCCTGAAGTAGCCACAGAGGTCACAGAGGACACCGAGAGATAATGGAACGCTGATGACGCTGATTTGACCGATCAACATGATGTACTCAAAGACGATCAGGCAAATCAGTCCAATCAGTGTCATCTGCGTGCTATGGTCTTTGTCCCTTTCGACAAAACGGAACCCTTCCGACTTTCATACGTCTATACATGTAGTAATTGTGTATTGTACGGAGGAGAGTTATGGAAGGGGAACCGACCACGAAAGGGCTTTGGTTGAAACCGGGGCCGATTATCGCGGGCATCGTCTTGCTTGTGACGCTGCTCGGCGTGGGCGCCATCGCAGCCGGCTGTAACGTGCTGCCGCAGCTTGTGCCTGTGCAGGCCGAGGCAGGCACGCCGACTGCCACGGCGACGGCCTCGCCCATCGTCGCGCCGGTGCTCGATATCACGCCGCGCGAAGGCGGGCCGGGCACGCGCATCACCGTGACCGGCAAGGGCTGGCGGCCCGGCAACACCGTATTCATCCGCCTGGAAAACCCGCGCACCGGCGAGGTGCCGGCGGTCGACCAGGCATCCGCCATCGTGACCGACGCGGGCGACTTCGTCGTGCGCTTCACATACCCGCTGGACCCGCGCTGGGCCAGCACGCCGGAAATGCTGATTACCGCGGTGGACACGGCCATCCAGAAACGCGTGTCTGCGGCGTTCCGCCTGACCGGCGTGACGCTGCCCACGGGCACGGCTACCGCAACCGCGACAGCGGGCGTCACGCCGCTCGTGCCTACCGTCGCGCCGCCGACGCTGACCCGCGTCCCGCCTACGGCGACTTCCACGCGCGTGCCGCCGACCGCGACCCGTGTGCCGCCGACGGCCACCCGCGTCCCGCCCACGGCGACGCCTGTGCCGCCGACCGCCACCCCGGTGATCACCGACTGGCGCGGCGAATACTATGCGAATGTCAACCTGGGCGGCCAGCCCGTGCTGACCCGCAACGACTGGACCGTGGACTTCAACTGGGGCAGCGGCGCACCGGCGGCCGGTTTGCCGGCGGATGGCTTCTCGGCCCGCTGGACGCGCGCGTTCGAGTTCGACTCGGCCACGTACCGCTTCTACGTCACAGTGGATGACGGCGCGCGGCTCTACGTGGACGGCCAGCTCGTGCTGGATGAGTGGCGCGATAGCAGCGTGCGTGACGTCTTCGCGGACGTGCCGCTGGCGCGCGGCGGCCACACCATCCGGCTGGAATACTACGAGCGGACAGGCGTTGCACAGGTGCGCCTGCGGTGGGAACGCCTCGGCCCGGTCACCTTCCCTGATTGGAAGGGCGAGTACTGGTCGAACCTGAACTTGACGGGCAACCCGACGCTGACCCGCAACGACCGAAACATCGACTTCAACTGGGGTACCGGCGCGCCGGCAGTCGGCATTGCGGCGGATGGCTTCTCCGCGCGCTGGAGCCGCACGGTCACGCTCCAGCCCGGCCTGTACCGGCTGTTCGCGCAGGCGGATGATGGCATACGGGTGTACATGGACGGCCGGCTGGTCATCAACGAGTGGCACGACAATGACGCCAGCGTGGCCTATCCGATAGATATCGCGTTCACCGGCACGCATACGCTCGTGGTGGAGTATTACGAGCGGAGCGGCGGTGCAGCCGCCCGCTTCTGGTGGCAACTGCTGTTTGCCTTCCCGACGGCGACTCCGACGGGCCAGGCGCCGTCGCCTACGCCCACCTACACCCCGACTTACACGCCGACAGCCACCGCGACAGCCACGGTGACACGCACGCCGACCGTGACCGCGACGGCCACCACTGGCCCCAGCGCGACACCGACACTCACGCCTACGCCATCGGCCACGCCGACATTGTCGCCTACGGCGACTTACACGCCGACTGCTACTGCGACGGCCACTGCAACCGCGACGTCAACAGTCGGACCGAGCCCGACGGCCACGCACACGCCAACGTCGTCGCCTACGCCGACTTACACGCCTACGGCAACGTCGTCGCCTACGCCAACTTACACCGCAACGGCAACTGCGACCGCGACTGCCA
>JAKPQT010000133.1 GCA_029555885.1 Chloroflexota bacterium
CCGGAAGGCCGCGTCCGGTGGGGCCAGTCCCGCACCGGCGGACGTCGTGAGCGGCTGTCCGTCGACTGTCTGCGCCGCGCGGCCCAGCGCCGCTGCATCGCTGCCGAAGCGCCGCGCCAGCAGGTCCTCGGCGTGGACGGCAAACGCCTGCGCATAGAACAGGCCGTCGGGGAGTTCGCGGAACGTCAGCCAGCGTTCTGCCGGTGGGCGCGCCGGCTCTGCGGGCGCGCTCCCGTCTGCGGTCATCAGATAGTGCAGCACGACGATGGCGATGGACGGATGGGCGGCTGCACCGCCGGCCCCTGTCACCTCGCCGGACGGGTGGACCACGAGATAGCGCCGGTTGAAGAAGGGCACGATGACCCCCTCCGGTGTTGCCTCGCAGCCGGCCCGCGCGGCACAGGCTGCGGGGTCTGCCGCGGCCCAGTCAGCGCGGGCACGATTGTGCGCGATTTCAAAGCGGCGTTCGAGTTGCGACATGCTCGGTGCTTGTTACTGCCTGGGATTGGTGTACTCGTTGCCGATGAGCTCGCGGGCGATAATCATGCGCATGATGTTCATGCCGCCCTCTGCGCCGATGGAGTAGGAGCGGACCCCGCGGATGCCCATCTCAATCGGATACTCTTTGGTGTAGCCCATCGCGCCGAGCCAGTTCGCCACTTCGTTAAACGTCTCGAAGGCCATAATGGGCGCGCGCAGTTTCGCCATGGCACCGAAGAGCGCGATGTCCTTCGGCTTGAACATCCCCTTGCTGTACATCTGGTCGGCCATCCATGCGGCTTTGTAGGTGAGCAGGCGGGCCGTCTCGATGTCCGTGAACCGCTCCGCAGCCGGGAAGTTGATGCCCTGGTAGGCTGCCAGTGGCTTGCCGAACGACTTGCGCTGTTTGATGTAATCCACGCCCATCTTCAGGGCCGTATCGGCCGCGCCGCAGCAGGTCGCGCCGATGAGGGCCCGCGCGTAGGTGTAGCCTTCCATCGCGTAGTAGAACCCGCGGCCCTCTTCCCCGATCAGGTATTTCTTGTCCAGCGGCATGTCTTCCATGGTGAAGCCGCCGGTCGAGATGCCTGTCCGTCCCCAGTTATGGATCAGCGTCGTGCTGACCTTCGGGTTGTCCTTGATGTCCACTGCGAAGAAGCTAAAGCCCTTGTGCCCGGCATCGGGGTCCGTGCGCACCAGCGTCATGTACGCGCCGCCCATGCGCTGCGCTTCTTTGATGCCGCTGATGTACAGCTTTTCGCCGTTCAGCACCCAGTTGCCGTCAGACTGGCGCTGGCCGCTGCAGCGGGTGACGCCTTCGATGTCCGAGCCGCCGCCGGGTTCCGTGGACGCGATGCCGAGGAACGTCTTGCCCGCGGTCACGTCGGGCAGGATCTCCCGCTTGAGCTCCTCGCTGGCGTAACGGTCGAAGACGAAGCCCCAGCTTGCCTGGACGAGATACATGACGGGCAGTGCCAGGCTAATCTCCGCCCGACCGAGCTCCTCCGCCGCGATGGTCGCCATCGTGACGTTCATGCCCTGCCCGCCGTACTCCTCCGAGACGGTCGGCGCCCAGAGACCCATGTCGGCCATCGCCTTGATGATGTCTTCGGGGATGTGGCTGTTGTCGTCGATTTCGCGCGTGCGGGGGGCAATCTTCTTCTGTGCGAAGTCGTGGACGGCCTTGCGCCACATCTGCTCTTCTTTGGTCCAACCGAAATCCATACCTTCCTCCTTGAAGTACGGGTGCGGGGGACTGCCA
>JAKPQT010000136.1 GCA_029555885.1 Chloroflexota bacterium
TCATGCAGTGGATCGACCTCTCCTCGTGGATCAACGGCGAGACGGGTGGCTATCTGCGCGTCTGCACTGAAGGCCGCAACTGGTTCGAGACGGACTTCCCGCGCTGGCTGGAAGAACCGCCGCTCGACCTCGCCACCTACAAGCGCAGCGAAGAGCATGGCTCGTACATCATCGAAGGACTGGAAACCGGCCGCACCTACCGCGGCCACTTCAACGTGCAGAACAGGGGCCACATTCCCAACCTGCCCGACGGCTGCGTCATCGAGATTCCCGGCTACGTGGACCGCACGGGCATCCACATGCCGGTGGTCGGCGACCTGCCGCTCGCCCCGGCCATCACCTGCGCCGCGTCTGCGCGGGTGCAGGAGCTGGGCATGGAGGCCGCTGTCAAGGGCGACGTGACGCTGCTCAAGCAGGCGATGCTGCATGACCCGCTCGTCGGTGCGGTCTGCAACCCCGAGGAAGTCTGGCAGATGACCGACGAGATGCTCGTCGCGCAGGCCCAATGGCTCCCGCAGTATGCGTCGGAGATCCCCGCCGCGCAGGCCCGGCTGGCGCAGGCGGAGCGCGACGGCACGCGCGTCAAGCTGATCGAGACGCGCGGCGCGGCCCGCCTGCACACCAAAACGGTCGAGGAGATGGCCGCCGACCGCGCCGCCGCGATGGCGAACGCGGATGCTGCGGACAAGGGGAAGATGACGAAGGAATAGCGAGCTACCGATCAGGAGGCGCGGCCATCCGCGAATACGCGAATGCGCCAACGGGCGCGCCACGAATAAGCGAATCGTGCGCGTTCTGGCGGACCAATTCGCGTATTCGTGGGCTGATTCGCTTATTCGCGGATGGTCGCGTTTGCCATGCGCCACTAGCTTGCAGTGCACTCACCTCCCTCCCTCGTTTGACAATCCTCCCTGACCCGTGCTACCTTACCCCTGTTACGGATAACACATACCCGCCACGTCCCGCCGCCGATGGAGCCGCCCATGTCTGACATCTACGCCACCTACACCGACCGCTACTACGCCTACATGGGCCTTGCGCCCAAACGCATCCCCCACTGGGAACACTGGTCCTGCCCCGACGCCGAGACCTACCTGACGGGCATCGACTACTACGACCACCCCCGCCTCTGCCGGCAGAAGCTGGCGGAGCTCTACCCGCAGCTCGATCTGCCTATCCCCGACAGCGACGACCCCAAGCCGCGCCCCGGCCTGGACCTGGACGGGCAGAGCTCCGAACTGGACGACGACGGGCGGCACCGGGTCCGCTGGGGCGATGGTGATACCTGGCACTGGGACTGGGGTCACAACTTCCCCACGGCGGAGGACGTCTTCGCATTCTCACCGCTGGCGCACGCCGACTTCACCAACGTTCCGGTCGTCGAATCGCGCGATTACTCGGACGAGGAAAAGCTGTACCGGGAATACCGGCAGCATTATCCTGCGGAGTGGGGCGACCGCGCGCCCGCGGGCTCCACGTCATCCGTGGGCTTCTATAATACGATGTTCATGTGGCCGCTGTTGACGTTCGGGTGGGAGCTGTTCCTGCAGACCTGCCTCGATCCCCGCTTTGCCCGGCTGATGGATGAGTTTGCGGAGATCAACCGCCGCGTCTTCCGAGTGTTCGCGCGGCTGCCGGTCAACTTCATCATCTGCCACGATGACATCGTGACCTCGCGCGGGCCGACCTGCTCGCCCCGCTGGATGCATAAGTACATCTTCCCCCGCTACGAGGAGTTCTGGAGCATCGTCAAGGCGGCGGGCAAGGAGGTCATCTTCATGGCCGACGGCTGCATGGACGCCTATGCCGACGACGTCATGGCCTGCGGCGCGCGCGGCATCATCACCGAGCCGTACACGGACTACCGCGCCATTGCGAAGAGGCACAAGGACTGCTTCCTGGCCGGCGAGGGCGACAACCGGGTGCTCATGCGCAACGACCCGGACGAAATCGCCGCGATGGTCAGGCGCATGGTCGGGACTGCGCAGATGACTGGCGGCTACATGATGTGCATCGGCAACCACATCCCTTGGAACGTTCCGCCGCGCGCGATCAAGCAGTACCTGGACCTGTCCGCGGAGCTGGCGGTGCGGTGAGAGCGGTTGCAGGTTGCCAGGTTGAAAGTTACAGGTTAGGTACGGTCGGCCTACAACCTGCAACCTTCTAACCTGCAACCTGTGAACCGTGATCTGTGAACATGTAACACAACGAGGGTAACATGACCAACAACCTGACTCTCTGGTACCGGCAGCCGGCGCAGGCATGGGTGGAAGCCCTGCCCCTGGGCAACGGGCGGCTCGGCGCAATGGTGTTCGGCGGCGTGACGGATGAACGCGTGCAGTTGAACGAGGATACGTTATGGTCGGGCGCGCCGCGCGACTGGAACAACCCGCGTGCGCGTGACCTGCTGCCCGTCATCCGCGGGCTGATCTTCGAGGGCAAGTACGCGGAGGCGGACAAGATCGCCCAGCAGATGCAGGGCCCCTTCACCCAGTCGTACGAGCCCCTGGCCGACCTGCGGCTGCACTTCGATGCCGCAGGTTCCGTGACAGACTACCGCCGCGATCTGGACCTCGACACGGCCATTGCGACCACCACCTACACCGCCAGCGGCACGACCTACCGCCGTGAGGCGTTGGTCAGCGCGCCGGACCAGGTCATTGCGATCCGGCTCACGTGCGATGCTGCGGGCGGACTGACCTTCCGCGTGTCGCTCGACAGCCCCCTGCGCTACACCGTCTCGGCGGCAGGCGACGCGCGCCTGTGTCTCACCGGCAAAGCGCCCATCGAGGCGCGGCCAAGCTACCTGCGATCCAGCGACCCGGTCATCTACGACCCACAGGGCGAGGGCATGGACTTCGCCGTGTATCTCCACGTCCTCACCGAGGGAGGAGCCATAGCCATTTCCGATGGCGCACTGCAGGTGACAGGTGCGTCTGCCGCCACCCTCTATGTCAGTGCGGGCACCAGCTTCAACGGGTTCGACCGCTCGCCCGGCTTCGACGGCGCAGACCCGCACGGCCGCGCACTGGAGCCATTGGAAGCTGCAATCGGGAACGACTACACCGCCATCCGGGCCGCGCACGTGGCCGACCACCAGGCGCTCTTCCGCCGGGTGACACTCGACCTGGGCGACACTGTGGCTGCGGCACTACCGACCGACGAACGGCTGCGCGCGTATCGCCCCGGCGCGGACCCCGGCATCGAGGCACTGCTCTTCCAGTATGGCCGCTACCTGCTCATCGCCAGCTCGCGACCGGGCACACAGCCGGCCAACCTGCAGGGCATCTGGAACCAGGAAGTGCGCCCGCCCTGGAGCTCGAACTACACGACCAACATCAACACCGAGATGAATTACTGGCCCGCGGAGACCGCGAACCTGGCGGAGTGCCACCAGCCGCTGCTCGACTTCATCGGCGAGTTGGCCGTGAATGGGGCACGCACGGCGGCGATCAACTACGGCTGTCGTGGCTGGGTGGCCCATCACAACGCTGACCTCTGGCGGCAGACCGGCAACGTCGGCGAACTCCACGGCAACCCTGTCTGGGCTAACTGGCCGATGGCCGGCGCGTGGCTGTGCCAGCATCTCTGGGAGCACTATGCCTTCGGCGGCGACCGGGCTTACCTGGCAGAGCACGCGTACCCGCTGATGAAGTCCGCAGCGGAGTTTTGCCTCGATTGGCTCATCGACGCGCCGGCCAGCTTCCCGCCCGGCACCGAGCCGCGCGTGGGGCCAGGCGGCCAGCCCTTCCTTGTCACTGCGCCCGGCGTCTCGCCGGAAATCGACTTCATCACGCCGGAGGGCGAGCGGGCCGCGGTCAGCGCCGCACCGACGATGGATATCGCCATCATCCGGGACCTGTTCACCAACTGCATCGCCGCGTCGGAGGTCTTGGGCGTTGACGCCGACTTCCGACAGACGCTCATCGCCGCGCGCGAACGGCTCTACCCTTACGAGATCGGCAGCCGGGGGCAGCTTAAAGAGTGGCCCCACGACCTGCCCGAATCGGAAGTCCACCACCGACACGTCTCCCACCTGTTCGGCGTCTACCCGGGCAACCAGATTACCCCGGAAGGCACGCCGGAACTGGCCGCAGCAGTCCGCAGGTCGCTGGAGCTGCGCGGAGACGAATCCACCGGCTGGTCGATGGGCTGGAAGATTCTACTCTGGGCGCGACTGCTCGACGGCGACCACGCATACAGCCTCATCCGCTACCTGCTGACCCTGGTCGAGACCACGGAAACCAACATGCGGGGTGGGGGCGGCGTCTACCCGAACCTGTTCGATGCACACCCGCCCTTCCAGATCGACGGGAACTTCGCCTATACGGCTGCGGTCGCAGAGATGCTGCTGCAGAGCCACCGGGGCGGGCTGGACCTGCTGCCGGCCCTGCCGGCGGTCTGGCCCAAGGGTCACATTACGGGGCTGCGGGCGCGCGGCGGCTTCGACGTGGACCTGAGCTGGGAGGAAGGCCGGCTGGTCGAGGCCGTGATCCGCTCCCGCCTGGGCAACCCATGCCGGGTGAGCGCGGCGGTCCCGCTGGAGGCGTCGGTCGACGGCGTGCTGATCGGCCTGTATGCCGCAGGCCCACATGCGGAGTTCGCGACCGAGCCCGGCGGCGTGTATGTGGTCAGGCCCGCGCTGCGGTC
>JAKPQT010000166.1 GCA_029555885.1 Chloroflexota bacterium
CTCGTACCTGGCGCTCAACGATGTGGTCATCAGCCGGGGTGGGCTGGCGCGCATCGTGACCGTGCAGACGTGGGTCGATGAAAGCTATCTAACCACCTACCGCGCAGACGGCGTGATCGTCTCGACGCCGACCGGCTGCACGGGGTATGCGCTCGCCGCGGGTGGGCCGATCCTGCCGCCGGAGCTGAAGAACATCTTGCTGCTGCCCATCTGCCCCCACTTGAGCATGGACCGGCCAATCGTGCTGGCCCAGGGCGCGACCGTGAGCCTGCAGGCGCAGGCCGACTACGCGCCCATCGTGACCGTGGACGGGCAGTTCGAGATCGCGCTGGCCGAAGGCGACCGGGTGGAGGTGCGCGCCAGCCCGCACGCCTGCAACTTTGTCCACATGCAGGACCGCGCCTATTTCTACCGCACGCTGATGGAACGCCTGCGCTGGCGAGGATAATGCCCTGCTGTGGCCGGTCTCGGCAACCTCCGGTTGCCGAGACCGGCCACAACACGACAATCAAGAAAGAGTCCCATGACCGACCAACCTCCGACCCTGTACTGCGCCAACCATCCCAACCAGGAAACGATGCTGCGCTGCAACCGCTGCGACAAGCCCATCTGCTACCAGTGCGCGGTGCTGACCGAGGTGGGCTACCGCTGTCGGGAGTGCGTGAGCGCGCAGCGGGCAAAGTACTACAATGCCGCGCCCCTGGACCTGCCCCTGATCGCAGGAGTGGCGCTGATCCTCGGCGCGATGGTGGGCGCGCTGGCCTATGCAATCCTGGGCGCCATCGGCTGGTTCGGCTTCCTGATCGCGTTCGTAGCCGGGCCAGCCGCGGGCGGCGCGATTGCCGAAATCATCCGCCGCGCGGTCAACCGGCGCCGCGGGCCGGGCATGAAGTGGCTGGCCGCGGTCATGTGCCTGTTGGGTATCCTGCTCGGCGGCCTGCTCCTGGTCGCCGTGCCCGCGCTGGCCGGGGGCATGCCGTTCGCCGCAATTCTCCGCGTCCTGCCGCGGCTGTTCTTCCAGCTCGATGTGCTGCTGTTTGCCGGGCTGGCAGCCAGCACCATCTACGCGAGGTTGCTCTAGATCATGGCCCAGGCCAACACGGTCACGTTCAGCCGCTTGCCGCCCACGTTCGCATCCCTGCGTTACCCCAACTTCCGGCGTTGGTTCGCCGGTCAGATCCTATCGCTGGCGGGCACGTGGATGCAGGCGGTCGCGCAGGGGTGGTTGGTTTATGAGCTAACCGGCTCCAAACTGGCGCTCGGCACCATCTCGTTCGCTGGTTCGATTCCCACGCTGTTCCTGATGCTGCCCGCAGGGGTCATCGCTGACCGGGTGCCCAAGCGCAAGCTGCTCATCTGGTCGCAGATGGGCGCGATGTTCAGCGCATTTGCGCTGGCCGCGCTCTCGCTGTCCGGCGTCCTGCAGGTCTGGCATATTGCCGTGCTGGCCTTCTTCCTGGGCGTGGTGAACTCTTTCGACGCACCCGCGCGCATGGCGCTGACGCCCGAACTGGTGGAGGACCGCCGCGACCTGCAGAACGCGATTGCGCTCGGCTCGATGATGTTCAACCTCGCGCGCATCATCGGTCCGGCCATCGGCGGCCTGGTGCTGGCCCAACTGGGCGCATCCTGGTGCTTCGTGTTCAACGGGGCCAGCTTCTTCGCGGTCCTCCTCGCGCTGCTGACGCTGCGCTTGCCGCGCGACGTGGGCAACCAGGATCGCACCCGCCGGATGACCGCGGAGCTGGGCGAGGGTCTGCGCTATATCTGGCGAAGCCCCGTCACCCGTACCCTCATCATCCTCATCGGCATCACCAACCTGTTCGGCTTCTCGTATGCCGTGCTGCTGCCCGCGTATGCGGCGGATGTGCTCAAGGTCGGGGAGGCCGGCTACGGCTACATGAACGCAGCGGTCGGCGTCGGCGCGCTGATCGGATCGCTGGCCGTCGCCAGCCTGTCCCGCTCGCGCTATCGCGGCTGGCACCTGACCCTGGGCAGCTTCATGTTTCCGCTGTCGCTCATCCTGTTTTCGACGGTCCGTTCCTTCCCGCTGGCCCTCGCTGCGCTGGCCCTGGTCGGGCTGGGCTTCGTCACCCAGAGCACCAACGCGAACACGATGGTGCAGACCCTGGCGCCGGACCATCTGCGCGGCCGCGTCATGGCCGTCTACTCATTCATGTTCTTCGGCACCAGCCCGTTCGGCTCGCTGCTCAGCGGCGCGGTCGCGCAGGCCTGGGGCCCGGTCCTGGCGATCATCGCGGGCGCGTCAGCCTGTCTCATCTGCGCAGCCGGCGTGTTTCTGCTCGTGCCGGCCATCCGCAAACCTCAGAGTTGATCTATGCTGTCCGAACTGCGTATCCGTAACCTGGCGATTATCGACCATCTCGAACTGACCTTCGGGCCCGGCTTCAACGTCCTGACGGGCGAAACCGGCGCGGGCAAGTCCATCATCATCGACGCGGTCAACCTGCTACTGGGCGATCGCGCCTCTCAGGAGGTCGTGCGCGCGGGCGCAGAGCGCACCGAGGTCGAAGGCGAGTTC
>JAKPQT010000173.1 GCA_029555885.1 Chloroflexota bacterium
GAGTATGCGCGCGAGCACGGTCTGACCGGCTTCCAGGCCAACCAGATCGGCTGGAGCCTGGCGGATGCGAACACCGGCATATCGCCGGTCGCCGGGATGCTCTACATGGATGCGACCACGCACGCGTACCACGAGCAGACGGGCCTGCCCGTCCTGGCGTACTCGTCCCAGGCGACGGGCTTCTTCTCCGGCAAGTACCGCCGCGAGCAGATGGCCGCGCCCCCGGCATCCACCGCGGCTCGGCTGTACTTCACGCCCGAGAACTTCAACCGGCTGGACCGCGCGACCGAACTGGCACGGCAGCACGGCATCACGCCCAACCAGGTCAACCTCGCCTGGCTGCTCGGTCAGCCGTTCCCCGTCTACCCCATCGTGGGCTGCCGGACGGTCGAGCAGGTCCGCGATAGCTGCGCGGCCGCGCACTCCCCGCTTTCCACGGCAGAGATCAGATTCCTTGCAGCAGGGTAGGTAAGAGAGGATGACACATGGAGGTCGCACGCGAGCGCATACGCGCCGTGCTCACCAGCGCAGATACGCCTGAAGCCCGCCTGGCAGGGCTGCGCCGTCTCGCAGAAGAACAGGCCGCCGCCATTCTCCGCGAACGCTCCGGCGTCTGCCTGATCGTTCTCATCGGTTCTGTTGCGCGCGAGCTTAGTGGCGACCGGCCGCTCGGCAGTGCAGTCTGGGAGGACACTGACCTCGATATCTGGGCCTGGGAGCGCACCGAGCTGGATGCTCTGTATGCCCACTGGCAACACGAGCCTCCGCATTGGCTGTCGGGCGCGATTGCGCTCTACGATCCCGATAATCTCCTGCCTGGTCTGCTGGCTGAATGCAGTCATTGGCGTGTCCCAGAACGGCGAAAACTGGTCCGCTATCTCTGGATGCAGAACCTGGCGATCAAGCGATCCGCGCTGCTGTTTCTTGGTCAGGGCAATCTCCCCGCTGCGCTGTGGGCCGCGCGCAAGGCATTCGAGCTGGTGCTGGACATCAGGATGTTGCTCGACGGCGAGATGCCGGCAACGCCGAAATACGATTGGTACGTCCTGCCAGCAGACGCTCGCGAGCTCCTCGTCCGCCTGCACACCGTCGATAGCGGAGATGCCGGGGCGGTTGACCGCGTGGTTCATGAGGCCGATGACATGCACTGGCGGCTCAAGCACGAAATCGAAGCGTTCATCGGGTCGCAGGACATCTTCGCGGCGCCCTGGGACGCGGTCCGGTTCCCAATCATCCGTTGGCTGTAAGGGCTGTTGAGTGGCCCAGAATATAGAAAGGCATGGATTATGCAACTCTCATACGAACGCTACCTGGACCAGGTGCTCGGCGGCTGGATCGGCAAGTCCATGGGCGGCGCGATCGGCGCGCGCTTCGAGGGCTACAAGGGCTGGATCGAGATTGCCGCTTCCGAGATGTTCCCCGACAAGATGCCGCCGAACGATGACCTCGACCTGCAGGTGCTCTGGCTCAAGGTATTGGAGGAGAAGGGCGCCGCGCTGACCGCAGACGACCTCGCCGCAGCGTGGCTGGAAGGGTGCTGGTACCCGTTCAACGAGTACGGCATCTTCCGCCGCAACTGGCAGCTCGGCATCCACCCACCCATGTCCGGCCGCTACGGCAACCAGTTCTGGGAAACCGGGGAGGGCTGCCCCATCCGGTCGGAGGTGTGGGGCTACGTCTTCCCGGGCGCGCCGGACCTAGCCGCGCAGTACGCCACCTACGACGGCACGCTCGACCACACCGAGCAGTCCGTCGGCGCGGAGCGGATGCTGGCCGCGATGGCCTCGATGGCCTTCTTCGTGCCCGACGTCCGCCGCCTCACCAGCATGTTCATCCACTACCTGCCTGCAGGCACGCCCATCGAGCGGCTGACGCGCGCTGCGTTCCAGTGTTATGACGAGGGCGTGAGCCTGCGCGACGCGCGCGACCGGCTGATGGCGCTGGCCGGCCACCCGGAGGCGTGCGACTCGCAGATCAACATCCCGTTCACCTTCCTGGGGCTGCTCTACGGCGGCAACGACCTGGAGAAGGTCATGCTGTCCGCGCTGGCGTGCGGCTATGACACGGACTGCACGCTGGCCTCCGCGGCCGCGTTCGTCGGGCAGATTCTCGGCGCGAGCCGCATCCCGGAGAGCCTGAAGGCGCCCATCGGCGACGAACTGGTCATGGGCATCCAGTACCGGCGGCCAGAAATGACGCTGACTGCGCTGGCGCGCGACACTGTACGCATGGGCGTGCTGCTGGCGCGTGACCTCGCAACCGGCATCACCATCGAGGGCGCGCCTGAGCTGGCCCCGCTCCCCGCGACCGCACAGGCCCCCGCGACCCGGCTCCGTGTGGAGTACGCGGGGCTGCCCGCAGCCGCGCCGGGCGCGACCATCCAGGTCGCCGTCCACATCGAAGGCGTTGCGCCGGAGGCCGGCACGCTGACCGTTGAGGGCCCGGTCGGCTGGACGGTCGTGCCCGCAACCGCGCCCGTCTCGCCGGTGCAGCGCGTCGTGCCGCTCACGCTCCACGCGCCCCTCGCGCCGGAGACCTGGCCGATGCGCAATCTGTTCACCGCACGGCTCTCCACCGGCGAAAGCCATCAATTCGGCGTCGCGGGCACAGGATTGTACAAGCTGCTCGGCATCTATTATGATGCGCTGCCGGACGAGAACGACCCGGTCCAGCAGGCACGGCGCTTCAACCAGCACTACGTCTCGCTGGAGAAGGAGTATATCCCGGAGCCCGAACCGGACGTGACTGCGCTGTACGATGCCTGGTCCCGCAAGCTGGGCCGCCCCGCGCTGATCCCGTCCTACGAGAACGAGATCGACCTCGCCCGGCTCATCGGGCTGCGCGGGCCGTACTGCGCGTATGTCTACCGAGAGGTCGTCTGCCCGGACGAGCGCCCCGGCTACCTCGTCATCGGCAACAACGAGTCCTTCCGCGTCTACCTGAACGGCGAACTGGCCGGCGAGCGCGACGAGAGCGTCTGGTGGACGCCGTTCAACAACGTCTTCCCGGTCACGCTCCGGCAAGGGGTCAACCGGCTGCTGGTCAAGCTGGTCAAGCGCGGCGAGGACATGCACTTCACCCTCGCCTTCCGCCATCAGACCGGCCAGTGGGGCCACCACCACCAGGTCGAAGACTGGATGGTCGACCTGAGCGATAGGATGTAACATGAACGCACTCGAACGATTCCTCGCCGTCATGGAATACCAGCCCGTGGACCAGGTCCCGAACTGGGAGTTGGGCGTCTGGCCGCAGACCGTTGACCGCTGGGATGAGGAGGACCCAGCCACCCGCCGCCTGCACTACAACTGGTTCCCCGGCGAAGCCAGCCTGGGCATGGACCCGAAGGAGTTCATCTACTTCAGCCCCGCGATGATCCCGGCGTTCGAGGAGGAGACGCTGGAGGAGGACGAGCGCACCGTCACCTTCCGCGACTCGTACGGCCGCATCCGCAAGGCGCTCAAGGAGGGCACCGCGCGCGGGGTTCGCATGTCGATGGACACCTACATCAGCTTCCCCGTGACCGATATGGCGAGCTGGCGCGAGATCAAGAAGCAGTACGACCTGAGCCCGCGGCGCTACGAGCCGAACTGGGAGATCACGCGCGTGGCCGGCTGGCAGGCGCGGCAGCATCCGCTCATCTTCGGGCCGAACTGCACGACGCTCGGCTTCTACTGGCACGCGCGCGACCTGATGGGCACCGAGGGGCTGTCGTACGCGCTCTTCGACCAGCCGGAGCTGGTGCACGACATCATGGAGTTCCACGCCGACTTCCTCATCGAGGCCGCGCGGCCCGTGCTGGAGAAGACGACGGTCGAATACGTCTGCCTGAACGAGGACCTGTCGATGAAGAACGGTCCGCTCATCGGCCCGCGGCAGTACAAGACGTTCATCTACCCCCGGCTCAAGCGCGTGGTGGAGTTCTACAAGTCGCACGGCTGCCGCTACTTTGCCATCGACACGGACGGCAACCCGGAGGCGGTCGTGCCGATGTTCATGGACGCGGGCGTGGACATCCTCTGGCCGCTGGAGCGCGCGTCGGACCAGGACCCGGTGCGCCTGCGCAAGAAGTTCGGCAAGAGCCTGCGGCTGTGGGGCGGGGTGGACAAGCGCGTGCTGGCCGAGGGCCCTGACGCGATCGACACACACCTCCGCGCGCTGCGCCCGCTGGTCGAGGAGGGCGGCTACATCCCCACGGTGGACCACACCGTCCCGCCGGACGTCAGCTGGCCCAACTTCCAGCACTACATGGCGAGCAAGGCGAAGCTGCTGCGAGGAGAGTTGTAGCCACTAGATGGATGTCTGGTGGGTCATACCTGAAGTATGACTTGACAGAGTGACTCTCGGGGTGTATGATTCGGACATCTCAGACATCGAGGTGTAGAATGACCCTTGAAACACGGAAAGTCACGATTTCGCTCCCCGCCTCTTTGCTGAAATATGCAGACCGACGGGCGACCCAAATGGGTACCAGCCGCAGCGAGGTAATCAGTCTTGTACTGGCGGAGGCGTTGGCGCGGGAGAGAGACGCTCTTGCTGCAGAAGGGTATCGATTTTATGGGCAGGAAGCACAGGAGTTCGCAGAGGCAAGCGCCCGTGCCTTCGCCGAAGTCCTTGCGGCTTCGGAAGATATAGGGACGGAGAACGATGGTGAAACGTGGTGAGATTTACTGGGTAGATTTCGAGCCGGTGAAGGGCAGCGAGCAGGGAGGATTACGCCCTGCGCTGGTCGTCCAGAATAACACTGGAAACCGGCACAGTCCTACTACCGTCGTCGTGGCCATCACCCGAACGCTACCCCCGAAGCCCTACCCATTCATGGTCGTTGTTGAGCCGGAGGAAAGCGGTCTGCCTGTTGGGAGTGCCATTAACTGCGCTCAAATCGCAACAATCCAACAGAGAGGGCCGGACAGCCGGCTCCGGCCAGCCCGTGGAGAGAGCGAGGTCAGACCCATCGGGAAACTCAGCGTTGAAAAGATGGCTTCGGTAGATGACGCGCTCCGATTCAATCTCGGGTTATGATGGATGCCGGACGAACGACACTGATATAGGTAAAAGCGAAGTGGTGATGGCCAAGATACCCAAGTTTGACTCAGAGCGCGAAGAGGCGCAGCTTCGGGAGACTCACGATTCGACTCAATTTTTAGGCGAGACCGAGCCGGTTGATATGGAGCGACTCAATCAGGAACAGCCGTGAGTAATCAGATGGACGAAATCGCACGCTATAACTACCGCCGCTGGCAGGCGCTGGCGAAGGCCAACGCCGTCTTCACGCGGCCGCTGCTCGACCTCACCCCTGCGGACGCACGCGAGATCGTGGACCCCTACGGCGACCTGGGCGACGTGGCAGGCCGCCCGGTGCTGTGCCTGGCATCCGGCGGCGGGCAGCAGTCCGTCGCGTTCGCGCTGCTTGGCGCGCAGGTCACGGTCGTGGACCTTTCCACCGCGCAGCTCGACCGGGATCGCGAGGCCGCCGCGCACTACGGGCTCACGCTTACCGCCATTGAGGGCGACATGCGCGACCTATCCGCATTGGACCCAGCGAACTTTGACGTGGTCTATCAACCTTACTCGCTGAACTTCGTGCCGGACGCACGGGAGGTCTTCCGCCAGGTGGCGCGCGTGCTGCGGCCCGGCGGCGCATACTACTTCAACTGCGCCAACCCCTTCACCCTCGGCCTGCAGGCGGCCGACTGGGATGGCTGGGGCTATCCTCTGCGCTACCCCTATGTCGAGGGCGGCGCGATCACCTCGCAAGATGCGCCGTGGATCTTTCGCGGAGAGGCGCAGGCCGAGCCAATTGCCGGGCCGCGCGAATATCGCCACGCGCTCAGCACACTGATCAATGGCCTCATTGCTGCCGGGTTCACCCTCACCCGCCTGGAAGAAGAACATCTCGGTACGCCCGATCCCCACGCCGAGCCGGGCACGACCGAGCATTTCACCGCCGTCGCGCCGCCGTGGCTGCGCTTCTGGGCCAGGCTCCAGCCCGCCTGATCCGAACGATTGCCCTTGAGCGATCGCGGCCATCGCGAATAACCGAATCGGATCGCGAATACGCGAATCGGTCCACCGCGGCGTGCCGCATTCGCTTATCCGTAGCGCGCCGTAGGCGCATTTGCTGATTCGCGATGGCCGCACCCCGCATGTAACTCGTCGCTCCCGCCGCCAATCCAGCACCCCCAAGTCTACAAACGATTGACATGCCCTGAAATTGTGCTATAATTGTTTCGAGAGTGCGAAGGGATGGGGGTGGCGGGCGTGGATTACCTGGACTTTGATCTCAGGATCGAACCCAAAGCCGCCGGCGGCTACCGGGTGCGCGTGATCGAATCACCCGCAGGAGAAGCAACCGGCAATTTCACTCTGCCCGTCTCCCCCCTTGAGCTCGAGAATTTCCTCCTCCGCATGGGTCGGTCGCGCGGGCGCATGCGCCGCCTGGAGTCCACCGAAACCCAGGCTGCCAAGACCTTTGGCGGCCAGCTCTACGAAGCCCTGTTCACCGGTCCCGTCCACAGCGTCCTGTCCACCAGCCTGCGCGAGGCACGCGACCAATCCAAGGGCTTGCGGCTTCGGATACGACTCAATGACACCCCGGAGCTATGCGATATTCCCTGGGAGTATCTGTACGATGGGTCGCTCAACCGCTTCCTTGTCCTTTCCAAGGAGACCCCGCTCGTCCGCTTCCTGGAGATGCCCGACGCCCCGCGTCCCCTGACCGTCAAGCCGCCGCTGCGCGTCCTGGTGATGATCTCAAGCCCATCCGATTTCCCTCAACTCGACACCGAGAAAGAGTGGCAGCGGCTGAACGATGCGCTGGCCGACCTGCAAGCCCAACGCACCGTCAGCCTCGAACGGCTCAAAGGAGGTTCGCTGGCTGCGCTGCAGAACCGGCTGACGCGAGGCAAGTATCACGTCTTTCACTTCATCGGGCACGGCGGCTTCGTGGAATCGGCCCAGGACGGCGCGCTGCTGATGGAGGATGAGCGCGGGCGCGGCCGCCCCGTCAGCGGACAGGACCTCGGCACCATGCTGTGCGATCACCGCTCGCTGCGCCTGGTCCTTCTCAACGCGTGTGAAGGCGCCCGTTCTTCCTCATCCGATCCCTTTGCCGGCACCGCGCAGAGCATCGTCCAGCAGGGCATCCCGGCGGTCATCGCCATGCAGTTCGAAATCTCTGATGACGCAGCGATCATCTTCTCGCACGAGTTCTACGATACCATTGGGCAGCGCTTTCCGGTGGATGCGGCCCTGACCGAAGCGCGGCGCGCCATCTTCGCCAGTCGCGGCGACCTCGAATGGGGCACGCCTGTACTGTACATGCGCTCACCTGACGGCCGCATCTTTGACATTGCGGCGGCACCTGAGACGCCGGCGCAGCCGCCAGCCTCAGCCCCGGTTGCCCCTGCTGCGCCCGAACCAGCGCCTCAGGCAGCCACACAGCCAGGCAAGCAGCCAACCCGCATGGGCTCTACTGTGCTGGATAAGGTCCGCAAGCAACTGCTGGAACAGTTGTATGGACAGGCGCTCACCGCTTTCTATTCCGAGCAGTGGGAGCAGGCCGTCACGCTCCTGGAACAGGTCGAGGCTGTGCAGCGCGGCTATGAGGAAGCTGCCGCACGACTGGCCGAGGCGCGGCCGCTGGCGCAACAGGCCCGGCTATTCCGGCTGGCCGGAGAGGCCCGCGCCGCCGGTGACTGGGATGGTGCGACCGGCCATTTGCAGGCGCTGGTCGAACTCAACCCGAACTATCCCGATGCAGTCCGCCTGTTGGCGGAGATCGACCGCGAACACACGCTGGCCGACCTCTACCAGGAAGCGCAGCTCCTGCACGGCCTGGGCCAGTGGCAGGCCGTGCTGCGGGTCTTCGTGCGCATTTCGGCCCTGCAGCCGAATTACCCCGATCCAGACGGCCTGCGCGAATCCGCGCGCCGCCATCACTGCGAGACGCTGTGCAGCCAGGCAGTCGCCCTGATGGGCGAAAAGCGCTGGAACGAAGCAGTGCAGGCACTGCGCAGCCTGCTCCAACACGACTCCGCCTATCGCCATCCCGTTCACGGTGCAGCCGCAGACCTGCTGACGGCCGCGCTGCGCGGCAAGGAGCAGAGCAGCCTGCCCACCCCGCGCGGCCCCGAGCGCACGACAAAGCCGCCGGAGCCCCCGACTACGTCGGGCAGCACAAAGCCCCGCCCCAGGCCGACAGACCTGCCCCATTAGCAACCGGGGAGTCCGCATCCTGACGGTCGCATGGCGACCGTGATGCGGCCGGACGATCTCGCACAAACCACTTCTCTCCACCAGCCAGGAGCAGCCCATGGACTTTCGCCAGGCAGAGCAGGAATATCACAGGCTCAAGGCCCAGTACGACGCGGGACAGCTCTCGGAAGAACGCATGCGGGCCGCGTTGTCAGACCTCATGGTGCAGGATGACCAGGGCCGCTGGTGGGTGCTGGGCTATGAGACCGGCACCTGGTATGTGCATGACGGTGAGAAGTGGATCCCCGGCGAGCCGCCCGCGACCGCCACTACAGCCCCGACACGCACAGCAGCACCTCCGGCCCCGGGGCAGACGGCCCAGCCGCTCCCGGCCCGGTCGCAACCCTGGCCGTGGATCGCCGCCGCGCTGGCCGTGGTCGGCATCGTCGCAGTCGTGCTGCTGACGCGCAATCCTAATGGCACGGGCCAGGTCGCAGTGCAAGGCACACCCACGGACGACATCGCCGCGCTGACCGCCGCGGCAGACGCCCAGACTACCACGGCACAGGCTTCTACCCGGCAAGCGGAAGAAACACTCACTGCCCAAGCAGCCACGGCCGAGGTCGCGACCCGGCAAGAAGCAGGTGTCACTCCAGAGCAGCGTCCGCTGCGCATCGCATATCACAGCAACCAATCGGGCAACCATGACATTTGGATCATGAACCCCGATGGCTCCGGCCAGCAGCGGCTCGTTGGCTCGGCCTACGATGAGTTCCCGTATGCTTGGTCGCCCGGGACTGACGAACTGCTCTACACGCAAGGCATCCCTGCCGCAGCCGGCCGCACCGAGCGCGAAGCGTTCGGGCTGTTCCTGGATACCGGCGAAAGTGAAGTCATCACATCTGACCTGAGCAATGTCGCCGGCGCAGACTGGTCGCCGGACGGCCGCACGGTCGTCGTGGCCTCGAACCGCCGGCTGACCGAGAATCCTCAGGTCATCTGCAACATCCCTGTAACCTCGGCAGCCCGGCACGACCTCCTCCTCGTGGGCCGTGGCACGCTCACCATGCTGGTGGAGTCCGGCACGACACCCAATGGGTTCCGCATGTGCGGCACACAGTCCCCGCGTTGGTCTCCTGATGGCAGATATCTTGCCTTCGCCGCGATGGATCGGGAGCCCGACGGAGATTTCTGGAACATCTACCGCGTGAACGCAGACGGCGAAGGGCTGTGTACGATCGCCGCGGGCGGCCGCTGGCACAATGAGACCCCAGCCTGGTCGCCCGACGGCCGGTGGGTGGTTTACATCTCCACCCGCGACAGCAAGACTGCGGGCAAATACGGCTTATTCGTCGTGCCGGGCACATGCAGCCCGCCCGCACAGCCGGTCGCCGTCGTGCTGTCCTCGGACCTGGATGTGCGCGTGCCGGCCTGGTCGCCCGACGGGCGGCAGATTGCCTTTTCCGCCAGGAACAGCAACGGCTTCTATGACCTCTACCTAATTGACGTAGATGACCAGGGTAATCCCAGCGGCAGGCCTCAGCCGTTGACCACCACACCGTCCATCTCGGAATCCGGCCCCGTTTGGGTGTATTGAACCCGGCTCCCATGCCGTATATTGAAGTCGAGGCTTCAGCCGGTTTGGTCGTGTACGGGACCGCTTCCTTCTCCCGCAACTTGGAGTCGAGGCATCAGCTACATTCGGGATCCCCGAACGTGCTCCTATCTTACTTGACACCGCCCTCGCGCCGTGCTAATATATGAGCAAACACTCATATGTTGGACAGCGACATGCAGGATCAACCTACCAGAACTACGGATTGTGACACACTCGACGAAGCCGGATACGGTCCGGCCGACTGCGGCCCGGCAGACGCGGCCGTCGTCGCGACCGTTCGCGCGGGCATGGTCCCGCCACCCGTCGCGCGGGACCTCGCCGCCATCTTCAAGGCGCTGGCCGACCCCACGCGCGTGCGCATCATGTCTGCGCTCGCCGGCCGCGAGTTCTGCGTCAACGATCTGGCCGCCGGGCTGGACATGGGCCAGTCCGCCGTGTCGCATCAGTTGAGCGACCTGCGCGCCATGGGGCTGGTCACCGCACGGCGCGCCGGGCGGCATGTGTTTTACCGGCTGGCGGATGACCATGTGGAGCAGTTGTTTGCCGTGGGGCTGGAGCACGTAAGCGAGGGTCGGGACAAGGGCCAGGGTGAGAACGAGCGCGAGGACGAGGGATGATAAAGGGCGAACACCGCGAATTGCTGTTCAGCCTGACGGCAGGCAGCCTGCTGTTGATCGGGTGGCTCGGTGAACGGTTCGCCGGCTTCCCGCCCGCTGTGAGCCTGGGCCTGTACCTAGCCGCGTATGCGTTCGGCGGCTACGACATCACGCGCCATGCCATTGCGACCTTGCGCGCCCGCCGCTTCGACACCGACCTGCTCATGCTCGTTGCCGCGCTCGGCGCAGCCGCGCTGGGTGAGTTTGCGGAGGGCGCGCTGCTCCTGTTCCTGTTCAGCCTCGGCCACGCGCTGGAGGAACGCGCGCTGGACCGGGCGCGGTCTGCCGTTTCCGCGCTGGCCGAGCTCGCGCCCAAGAGCGCGCTCGTCCGCCGAGAGGGTGTCGAGGCAGAGCTACCGGTCGAGCAGGTGCGCGTCGGCGATGTGGTCATCATCCGGCCCGGCTCACGCATCCCGGTGGATGGGACGGTCATTGCCGGCCACTCCGCGGTGGACCAGTCGCCGGTCACGGGCGAATCCGTGCCGGTGGACAAGGGGCCGGGCGCGCCGGTCTTTGCGGGCACCATCAACAGGAACGGCGCGCTGGAGGCCCATGTCACGCGGCTGGCCGAGGACAGCACCCTCGCGCGGGTCATGCACATGGTCGAGGAGGCCCAGGCGCAGAAGTCGCCCACGCAGCAGACCATCGAGCGCTTCTCCCGCGTGTTCGTCCCGGCCGTCATCGGCGCCGCCCTGCTGCTGATTGTCGTGCCGCCGCTGTTCGGCGTGCCGCTGCGCGACGCGTTCCTCCGCTCAATGACCCTGCTCGTTGCGGCCTCGCCGTGCGCGCTCGCGCTGGGCACGCCCGCGACCGTGCTAGCCGGCATCGCGCAGGCCGCGCGCCACGGCGTGCTCATCAAGGGCAGCGCGCATCTGGAGAACCTGGGGCGGCTGCGCGCCATCGCGTTCGACAAGACCGGCACTATCACCCACGGCCGCCCGGCCGTCACCGACGTGACCCCGCTCGACGGCATGGGACCGGACGCGCTCCTATTCCTGACTGCGGCGGCAGAGAGCCGGTCCGCGCACCCGCTGGCCCGCGCCATCGTCGATGCGGCGCAGACCGCGCGGCCCGACGAGCCCTTCCCCGCGGTCAGCGCGGTCGAGTCGCATACCGGCCGGGGTCTCGCGGCCCGGGTGAACGGCACCCACGTACTCGCGGGCAACCTCGCTCTGTGGACCGGCGAGGGCGTGCCCGTGTCGCCGGCCGTCGACGCGCAGGTGGCCGCCTTCGAGGCTGCGGGCAAGACCACGGTCGCGGTCGCGCTGGACGGCAAGCCTGCGGGCCTGCTGGCGCTGGCCGACACGCTCCGGCCCGGCATCGCGGGCACGGTGGCCGAACTGCGGCGGCTCGGCATCGCGGAGACCGTGATGCTGACCGGCGATAACGAGCGCGTCGCGCAGGCCATCGCAGGGGCCGCGGGCATCGCGAGCTACCGGGCCGCCCTGCTGCCCGAGGACAAGCTGGCCGCGGTCCGCGAGTTGTTGGCGCAACACGGCCAGGTCGGCATGGTCGGGGACGGCGTGAACGATGCGCCCGCGCTCGCGCACGCGACGGTCGGCATTGCGATGGGCGGTGCGGGCACGGATGTCGCGCTGGAGACCGCGGATGTCGCGCTGATGGGCGACGACCTCTCCCGGCTGCCCTTCGCCATCGGGCTGGGCCGCGCGGCGCGCGCGATCATCACCCAGAACCTCGTCATGGCCCTGGGCGTCATTGCCCTATTGAGCGTGGCCTCCGTCGCCGGCTGGACGCATATCGGCACCGCCGTCGCGCTGCACGAGGGGAGCACCCTGGTCGTCGTGCTCAACGCGCTGCGCTTGCTGCGGTACCAGTGATTTACTCCAGCCGAATATCGTGCTGGGAGCGCGGCCATCGCGAATACACGAATGGCACCGCGAATGAGGCACGCGGCGGCCCGATCCGCTTATCCGTGCCGCGCCGCAGCGCAATTCGAGCATTCGTGGATGGCCGCGCTCCCAATCCCGAATATACCCATCTGCACCCCGGCGATTGACAGTACCGTGACAGCCCGCTAGAATCGGACGCATGAGCAACCTCAATCCACAGCAACCCAACATCCTGTTCATTCTCACCGACGACCAGGGCGCCTGGGCGCTCGGCGCGGCGGGCAACCGCGAGATACGCACGCCTAACCTGGACCGGCTGGCCGCGACGGGCACGCGCTGCGAAAACTTCTTCTGCGCATCGCCGGTGTGCTCGCCCGCGCGCGCCTCCATCCTGACGGGCTGCATCCCCTCGCAGCACGGTGTCCACGACTGGCTGCGCGCAGGGAACTATTCAGCCGAAGGGCCGCTGATCGAGTACCTGCAGGGCCAGCCGGGCTACACCGACTTCCTGGCCGCGGCCGGCTACACCTGCGGGCTGAGCGGCAAGTGGCACCTGGGCGATGCACATCACCCGCAGAAGGGGTTCAGCTACTGGGCCGTCCACGCGACGGGCGGCGGGCCCTACTACGGCGCACCTATGCTGCACCAGGGTGCGACTGAGGGCGAGCTTTACGCTGAGCCGCGCTACGTGACGGACGTCATCACGGACAACGCGCTGGCCTTCCTCGAAGCGCAAGCCGGCTCGGACCGGCCCTTCTACCTCGGCGTCCATTACACTGCGCCGCACAGCCCGTGGGACCGGGGCAACCACCCCGCGGACCTGTACGATAGCTACCGCCACGACTGCCCGTTCGAGTCGGTCCCCCACCTGCCCATGCATCCCTGGCAGGTCAACAGCGCGCCCGTCGGCCAGGATGACGCAGGCCGCCGCGACGTGCTCAGCGGCTACTTCAGCGCGGTCACTGCGATGGATGCCAACGTGGGCCGCCTGCTGGACTGGCTGGAGGCGCACGGGCTGCGCGAGAACACGCTGGTCATCTTCACGGGCGACAACGGCATGAACATGGGCCATCACGGGCTGTACGGCAAGGGCAACGCCTCCTTCCCGCTCAACATGTTCGATACGTCGGTCAAGGTGCCCATGCTCCTGTCGCAGCCGGGCACGGTGGCGCAAGGGATCGTCAACCGCGACCTGTTGAGCCACTACGACCTCCTGCCGACCCTGCTCGCGCGCATCGGGTTGGCCGGTGCCGTGCCCGAGGGACTGCCCGGCCGCAACTTCGCGCACCTGCTCGACGGCAGCACCGCCACGACCCCGCACGACCTCGTGGTCAGCGTCTACGACGAGTACGGGCCGGTGCGCATGGTGCGGACGACCGAGTGGAAGTACGTCCACCGCTATCCCTACGGCCCGCACGAACTGTACCACCTGGCGGAGGACCCGGACGAGACGCACAACCTGGTTGGCGAAGCCGACCAGCAGGGGCGCATCCGGGAGCTGAAGGGCGAGCTCGACGACTGGTTCTTCCGCCACGTGGACCCGCAGGTGGACGGCGTGCGCGAGCCGGTCACGGGCAAGGGCCAGCTCGGTCTAGCCGGTTTCGCCTCCCGCGGGGCGAAGGTCTTCGCGGATGACTGGCACTACCTCCGCGAGACACCCGGCCCGCAGACGTAAGGCCACAGAGGACGGCGCGGCCATTGCGAATAATCGAATCCGGACACGAATACGCGAATCCTGGCTGGGCGGCACAATTCGCTTATTCGTGCCGCGCCCCG
Organism: Chloroflexota bacterium; assembly: GCA_029555885.1. The sequence continues at coordinate 14,094 of JAKPQT010000173.1, forward strand.
TGGGCGCATTCGCTTATTCGGGATGGCCGCGCACTAACTCCGCTTTGCACGCCCGCCCAAACCGGTGTATGCTGCAACCGCCTCGAAAACGTTTTCCCAGTGCCGCACGGCAGCACATCAGTCCCTAAGAACACAGGAGCATGTAATGACGCAAGCCATCCCCCGCCCTGACTACCCTCGCCCGCAGTTCGTCCGCGACGCGTGGGTCAACCTCAATGGCCCCTGGACCTACACCCTCGATCCCGGCAAGTCGGGCATGGAGCGCAGCTTCCAGTCCAGCGCCGGCTTCGACGGCGAGATCATTGTGCCCTTCTGCCCGGAGAGCCGGCTGTCCGGCATCGGCCACACCGACTTCATCGAGTGCATGTGGTATCAGCGCACGCTTCCGGTCCCCGCGGCGTGGCAGGGCCAGCGCATCCTCCTCCACTTCGGCGGCGTGGATTATGAGTGCGAGGCCTTCATCGACGGCCGCAGCGTGGGCCGGCACTACGGCGGGACCGTCTCGTTCACCTTCGACATCACCGCTTATGTCGAGCCAGGCCGCACCCACAACCTCGTGCTGTACGTCCACGACGACACGCGCCACAGCCACCAGCCGGGCGGCAAGCAGTCCATGCGCTACGCCTCGCACAACTGCCACTACACCCGCACGACCGGCATCTGGCAGACGGTCTGGCTCGAAGCCGTGCATCCCCACGGCATCCAGTCGGTCCAGATCGTGCCCGACCTCGACGGCGAACGCTTCATCGTCACCCCCACCTTCCACGCGGTGCGCCGGGGCCTGAGCTTCCGCGCACGCGTCGCACACGAGAGTGAAGTAATCGGCCAGAAGACGGTGGCTGCAGCAAGCGGCGTGCCGTGCGTGCTGGAGCTGGCAGGCATCGGGCTACGGCCGTGGTCGCCGGAGGACCCGTTCCTGTACGACCTGTCTTTCGAGGTCGTCGACGAGACGGGCGAGACGCTGGACTACGTGGAGAGCTACGCCGGGCTGCGCAAGGTCCACATCGAGGGCAACCAGGTCTATCTCAACAACGAGCCCATCTACCTGCGCCTCGTGCTGGACCAGGGCTTCTACCCCGACGGCATCTGGACTGCACCGGACGACGCCGCGCTGCGCCGCGATATCGAGCTATCGATGGCCGCGGGGTTCAACGGCGCGCGGCTGCACCAGAAGGTGTTCGAGGAGCGCTTCCACTACTGGGCCGACCGGCTGGGCTATCTCACGTGGGGCGAGTCGTCCTCCTGGGGGCTGGACGTCAAGGAGCCGGTCAGCGCGCGCAACTTCCTGGGTGAGTGGCGCGAGATTCTGATGCGCGACCGCAACCATCCCTCGATTATCGCGTGGACGCCCTTCAACGAGACGTGGGACACCGGCGACCGCCGCCAGCACAACCGGCTGCACATCGACGCGTACGAGCTCTGCTGCAGCCTCGACCCCACCCGACCGGTCAACGACGCCAGCGG
>JAKPQT010000176.1 GCA_029555885.1 Chloroflexota bacterium
GTGGGCCGCATCCAGCCCATCAAGGGGATCGACAACCTGATCCGGGCGATGGCGCAGGTCATCGAGCGGCGACCTGCGCTGCGCTCGCAGGTCTGCCTGAGCATCATCGGCGGCGCGGGCGACCCCGCCACCGACAGCGAGCTGCTCCGGCTGCAGGCGCTGCGCGAATCGCTCGGCATCGGTGACCTGGTGACGTTCCTCGGCTCGCGCGATCAGGATACGCTGGTCAACTACTACAACGCCGCATCGGTGGTGGTCGTGCCGTCCTATTACGAGTCGTTCGGCATGGTCGCGCTGGAGGCGATGGCCTGCGGCACGCCGGTGATTGCCTCCGATGTCGGCGGACTATCGCTTAACATTGCCGACGGTTATAACGGCTATCTGGTCCCTCAGGGCGATGTGGACGAGATGGCCTACAAGCTGGGGCTGCTGCTGGACCATCCGGAGCTGCGGCGCCAGTTGGGCCAGCAGGCTGCGCAGTGGGCGCAGCGGTTCTCCTGGCAGACCATCGTGGACGAGACGCTGCATGTTTATGCCGATGCGCTGGGCCAATCTCCCACGGACGTAGCGCCGTTGATGGCGCCCCGTCTCGATATGCCCTGGCGCTTTGAGGAGCGGAAGTGTCCCTGAAGGCTGTCATCTTCGATTTCGGCGGCGTGCTGGTGCGCACGCACGATCAGAGCCTACGCGCAAGCTGGGAACGGCGGTTGGGTCTGGCCCCTGGGGGCGCCTCCGCCATCGTCTTTGAAGGCGAGCGCGGCCGCGCGGCCCAGCACGGCTGGATCACAGACGCGGACCACTGGCGCTGGATCGGGCAGCAATTGGCCGTCGACGATGCCACACTGGCGCAGTTCCGGGCCGATTTCTTCCGGTACGACATCCTGGACCTGGCGCTGATCGCCTACATCGACCGGCTGCGTGCAGCAGGCTACCACCTCGGCCTGCTCAGCAACGCGAGCGACGATGCGCGGCGCATCTTCACCGAGGTCTACCCCGTGCTCCCACACTTCGACAGCGTGACCATCTCGGCGGAGGAGGGCGTGATGAAGCCTGACCCGCGCATCTTCCGCGTGGCCTTGGCGCGCGCGGGCGTGCAGCCGCACGAGGCGGTCTTCGTGGATGATGTGGCGGAGAATGTCGAGGGGGCGCGGGCAGTGGGCATGTCCGGCGTACACTTCCGCGATTCAGTCACTGGCATCAGCGAGTTGGCCGCGCTGACCGGCGTGGGATGAACCTGCATGTCAGGTCCTCGAGGACTGCCATGTGCTACCACGGTGAAATCGCCGGCTGACGGACCGCGGGAACGCCGAGCTCCAGCTCGGCAGCGCAGCACGCACCCGCTGAGCTGGGGCTCGGCATTCCCCTATGCGGCAGATATTTCGCACTACACATTGCAGGGCCCACAGGCAATGCAGCAGAAGATGGTAGACTGCGTATAACAAAGAAAATGTATATTATTTTTCAAGCGTGCTGACTACACCGGCCCACCCGCCGTACGGCGTTTGGCACCCGCTTCCGCCCGCCGCTGTCCCCGCAGCCGGACGAAGGCCCGGCGCACCGGCGGCAGCCGCAGCACAAATCCCACCGCAATCACCGCCCCCCAGGCCAACGCCTGCGCGTCCGTCTTGGCCGCCCAGATATAATGCGCGATCACGAGCACGCCCGCGGCGTAGGCCCACCGGTGCAGCCGCTTCCACGCCTTGCCCAGCCGCCGCTTAGCGTCGTCCGTCGAAGTGGCCGCAAGTAGGAGCAGAATCAGCAGCGCGGCTGCACCGACAAAGATATACCGCTTGCCCGCCACGTCCGCCCAGAGCAGAGCCGGGTCAAACCCGTAATCCAGGCCGATGAACGTGAGGAAGTGGAGCAGCGCGTAGCCGAACGCGTAGAGTCCAAGCGGCCGCCGCCAGCGCAGCAGGGGCGGCCAGCCCGACAGGATGTGCAGCGGCGTGCAGCTCAACGACGCGGTCAGCAGCATCATGGCGTAACGGCCTGTGCGCTGTTCGATGTCCTGGATGGGATTGACGGACAGGTTGCCCGCGAGCGCGTCGTACACCAGCCAGGCCAGCGGCACGAGCGCGGCCAGGTGTACGAGAAGCTGGTAGCGGGCAAACCTGGGCATCAATAGTTCTTCCGCAGGTCCATCCCCGCGTACAGGTCGCCCACCTGCTCCGCATACCCGTTGAACATCAGCGTGGGCCGGCGCCCCGTCTCACCGATGCGGCGCTCCGTGGCCTGCGACCAGCGCGGGTGATTGACCTCCGGATTGACGTTGGCATAGAAGCCGTACTCCTCCGGCGCAGAGATCATCCAGAAGGAGGCGGGCTCATGGTCGATCAGGTCAATCTTGACGATGGACTTGATGCTCTTGAACCCATACTTCCAGGGCACGACCAGCCGCAGCGGTGCCCCGTTCTGCGGCAGGAGTTGCTTGCCGTACAGGCCGACCGACATCAGCGTAAGGTCGTTCATCGCCTCGTCCAGCCGCAGCCCCTCGACGTAGGGCCACTCGAACCACTGGCTGCGCTGGAGCGGGAACTGGACCGGGTCAACCAGGGTCTCGAACCGCACGTACTGCGCGCTGCTCTGCGGCTCGACCGCCTCCAGCAGCTTGCGCAGCGGGAAGCCGAGCCAGGGGATGACCATCGACCAGGCCTCGACGCAACGGAGGCGGTAGATGCGTTCCTCCGAGGGGAACTGGCGGACGAGATCCTCGACGCCATACGTGCCGGGCCGGTTGACCAGCCCGCCCACTTCCACAGTCCAGGGCGCGGGCTTGAGATGGGCGCCGAGGAACGCCGGGTCGCCCTTGTCCAGGCCGAACTCATAGAAGTTGTTGTAGGTCGTGACTGCCTCATGCGTGGTGAGCGCATCGCCCAGCTCGTCCGTGTTCCGGCTGGCCTGCGGTTCAGCAGTGGCCGCGGGCAGCAGCGATGCCGGAACGGATGGCGCGGGTGCATCGGTGAGCGGTTCTCCGGCGACGGCTGGCGTGGCTGTGGGCGGGGGCGGCGCAAGCGGGGTCCCACAGGCGGCCAGCGCCAGCGCGCCCGTCGCCAGCCCGACCCCGCGCATGAACTGCCGCCGGTTCAGGTAGACGTGCTCAGGCGTGATTTCTGATGACGGAATAACTGGTATCTTAACCCTTCCCATAGTTGCCTCCGGACTTCAGGGCGCTAGCACTCCCCAGGACTCATTTTAGAGTATCGCGAACAACTGAAGGATACATTAGTTAAATATAACAGATAGATTACAAAGTCTGTAATCCGGTCACCTGCATTGACTGCTTGCAGATGCAAAAACGGAGAGGCGGCCTGCGGGACCGCCTCTCCGCACCCAATCTGCGGCAAGTCTCCAGCCTGAGCTCAAGCCACGACTTCGGTTTCGACCCGCTTGGCGAACACGACCTTGCCGCCTTCGACATCCGCCACGACCGTGTCGCCGCGCTTGAACTGGCCGCTCAACAACGCCAGCGACAGCGGGTTCTGCAGATACTCCTGGATAGCTCGTTTGAGAGGCCGCGCACCATAGACCGGGTCGTACCCCTTCTCCGCCAAGAACACGACCGCCGCCTCTGACAGCTCCAGTTTGAGGCCCTGGCCCGCCAGGATCTTCGCCAGCCGCTGTAACTGAATCTCGATGATGTGCACCAGGTCCGTCTTCGTCAGGCTGTGGAAGACGATGATGTCGTCCACGCGGTTCAGGAACTCCGGCGGGAACTCCCCACGCAGCGCGGTCAGCGCCCGCTCGCGGCGCTGCTCATCGGTCAGCGCCGGATCGTTGATATACTGGCTGCCGATGTTCGACGTCATGATGACGACCGTGTTCTTGAAGTCCACGGTGCGGCCATGCCCGTCGGTCAACCGGCCGTCGTCCAGCAGTTGCAGGAGCGTGTTGAACACCTCGCGGTGCGCCTTCTCGATCTCGTCGAAGAGCACCACGCTGTACGGCTTGCGCCGAACCGCCTCGGTGAGCTGCCCGCCCTCGTCGTACCCGACATAGCCGGGCGGCGCGCCGATCAGACGGCTGACCGTGTGGCGCTCCTGGTACTCCGACATGTCGATGCGGATCATCGCGCTCTCGTCGTCGAACAGGAACTCAGCCAGCGCGCGAGCCAGCTCGGTCTTGCCGACGCCGGTCGGCCCCAGGAAGATGAAGCTGCCGATGGGCCGGTTCGGGTCTTGCAGGCCCGCGCGCGCCCGCCGCACCGCGTTCGCAACCGCCTGGACGGCCTCGTCCTGGCCGACGACCCGCTCGTGCAGCCGCTCATCCATCTTCAGCAGCTTCTGGATGTCGCCTTCGAGCAGCTTCGACACCGGGATGTGCGTCCAGCTCGCGACAACTTCCGCCACCTCTTCTGCGCCGACCTCCTCCTTGAGGAGCATCCCGCGACGCTGCATCTCGCTCAACTGCGCCTCGGCATCCGCCAGCGCCCGCTCCAGCTCGGCGAGCCTGCCGTACTGCAGTTCCGCCGCGCGGTTGTAGTCGTACTGCCGCTGCGCGGTCTCGATATCGTGCCGCGTGGCCTCGATCTGCTGCTTGACCTCCGCGACGTGCGCGATGACCTCGCGCTCGCGGTTCAGCCGCGCATCCAGGCTGCGCTGTTCCTCCTGCAGGTCGGCCAGCTCGCGCTCCAGCGTCGCCAGACGGGTCTTGGAGGCCTCGTCGCTCTCCTTCTTCAGCGCCTCGCGCTCGATTTCGAGCTGCATCACACGGCGCTTGATTTCGTCCAGCTCCGCCGGGTCCGAGGTGATTTCCATGCGCAGCCGGCTCGCGGCCTCGTCGATGAGGTCGATCGCCTTATCGGGCAGGAAGCGGTCGGAGATGTAGCGGTGCGACAGCGTCGCGGCCGCGATGACCGCGCCGTCCGTGATGCGCACGTTATGATGCACCTCGTACCGTTCCTTCAGCCCGCGCAGGATGGAGATGGTGTCCTCGACCGACGGTTCTTCGACCATGACCGGCTGGAAGCGACGCTCCAGCGCGGGGTCCTTCTCGATGTGCTTCCGGTACTCATCCAGCGTCGTTGCGCCGATGGCGTGCAGCTCCCCGCGTGCGAGCATAGGCTTGAGCATGTTGCTGGCGTCCATCGCGCCCTCGGCTGCGCCTGCGCCTACGACCGTGTGCAGCTCGTCGATAAACAGGATGACCTGGCCGGCCGCGTCGGTCACTTCCTTGAGCACGGCCTTGAGCCGCTCCTCGAATTCGCCGCGGTACTTCGCGCCCGCGATGAGCGAGCCCATGTCCAACGCAACCACGCGCTTGTCCTTCAGCCCTTCGGGCACGTCCCCGCGCACGATGCGGCCAGCCAGCCCCTCCACGATCGCGGTCTTGCCGACGCCCGGCTCACCGATGAGCACGGGGTTATTCTTCGTGCGGCGGCTCAAAATCTGGATGGTGCGCCGGATTTCTTCGTCGCGGCCGATGACCGGGTCGAGCTTGCCCTGCCGCGCCATCTGCGTCAGGTCGCGGCCGTACTTCTCCAGCGCCTGGTACGTGGCCTCAGGGTTCTGGCTGGTGACGCGCTGGCTGCCGCGGACGGTCGTGAGCGCGGCCAGGATCCGGTCGCGCGTGATGCCCAGCCGGGCCAGGAAGCGCGCTGCACCCGCGCCGTTATCGCCCGCCAACGCCAGGAAGATGTGCTCGGTGCTGACGTACTCGTCGCGCATGTTGTTGGCTTCGGTGTACGCGTCCTGCAGCAGGCGCGACAAGCCGCCGCTCAGCCCCGGCTGGCCGCCGTTGCCGCCGTACACCTTCGGGCGCCGCGCCAGCTCGCCTTCGAGCTGCGTGCGCATGTTATCGGCCAGTGTGGCCGCGGCCGGCCGCGGGCCGCCCGCAGTTTGGGCGGACGCCCCGATTTGCTCCACGATCTCCGGCACGACGCCGTCTTCCTGCTGCAAGAGCGCCAGCAGCATATGTTCCGGCTCGATCTGCGGGTGGTTATAGCCCTGGGCCAGCTCCTGCGCGGCCAGGATCGCCTCCTGGGCGCGCTGAGTGTATCGATCCAATCGCATACTTGTCCTCCTCGTCTCTCTGTTACAGGACAAGTATCGCGCGGGAGTGTTAGAGGGGTGTTGGGCGAGTGTTAGCGATGTGTGAGAGGACCGCAAGGCATCTGAGGGCCGTCCTGCACCCAACGCAGGCTCGGCGCCCATGGCGACCCGCATTACAGAATTTTTCTCATGTTCGTAATAATATAGAGTTTGTATAAGGTTGTGTCAGTCGATTCTACATTGAGGTATACCATGCAACGCCTACAGAGCCTGTTTGAGCGGTTAGACGTCCGGCTGACCGGCTGGATGGCGCGGCACGGCATCGTGCTGTTGCGAGTCAGCCTGGGCCTCGTCTTCCTGTGGTTTGGCATGTTGAAGTTCTTCCCTGGGCTCAGTCCGGCTGAAGACCTGGCGGTGCGCACCATCACCCGTCTGAGTCTGGGTATTGTTCCTGCGCCAGTCGCGCTGCTGCTGCTGGCTGCGCTAGAAGCCACAATTGGACTGGGCCTGGTGACCGGCCGCGCGCTGCGCGTGACGCTGTTGCTGCTTGCGTTTCAGATGCTCGGCACCGCCACGCCCCTGTTTCTGTTTCCGATAGAAGTCTTTGCCGTCTTTCCCTATGCACCGACCTTAGAGGGCCAATACATCATCAAGAACCTGGTCCTCGCGAGTGCGGGTATTGTACTCGGTGCGACGGTGCGGGGCGGTCGCCTGGTGGCGGCACCCGTACATATCGAGGCCGAACTGCCGGCTGGCCGCGCTACTTCTTCAGCGCTGTGATGGGTGATTAAAAATGCAGAATCGCATTCCATTCCGCACAGTTGTGACCAACGTGCTTGTCATCGGCGCAGGCGCCGCAGGGTTACGCGCCGCCATCGCTGCACACGCAGCCGGCGTAGAAGTCATCGTCATTGGCAAGCGCGGTCGCAAGGACGCACACACGGTGCTCGCCGCGGGCGGCATCAACGCGGCGCTTGGCACCGTGGACCCGCAGGATAGCTGGCAGCAGCACTTCGCCGACACCTGGCGGGAGGGCTATTACCTCTCCGACCCGGCCATGGTGGCGCTGCTCGCACAGGAGTCGCCCGTCGCGGTGCAGGAGCTGGCTGACTGGGGGACGCCTTTCGCACGGCTGCCCGACGGCCGCCTGGACCAGCGTTTCTTCGGCGCGCACAAATACCGCCGCACCTGCTATGCAGGCGACTATACGGGCCGCGCCATCCTCCACACGCTCGTCTCACAGGTCGAGGCGCTGGCCATCCCGATCCGTGAAGGCCAGTATGTTTCGAGCCTGCTCGTACATGACGGCATCTGCTTCGGCGCGGTGGCGTTCGACGTCATCTCCGGCGAGCGCACCGTGTACCTGGCAGATGCGGTCGTGCTGGCTACCGGAGGGCATAACCGGCTGTGGCGCCGCAGCTCCTCCCGCCGTGATGAGAACTACGGGGACGGCATGGCGCTGGCGTTGGCAGCAGGTTGCCGACTGGCCGACATGGAGCTGGTCCAGTTTCATCCGACCGGCATGTTGTGGCCCGAGGACATGGCCGGCACGCTCGTCACTGAGGCTGTGCGCGGGGAAGGCGGCCGGCTCTTCAACGCCGCGGGTGAGCGCTTTATGGCGCGTTACGATCCTGAGCGCATGGAACTGACCTCGCGCGACCGGGTCTCGCTCGCCATATACACCGAGATCATGGCCGGCCGCGGCACCGAACGCGGCGGCGTCCTGCTGGACATCTCGCACCAGCCCAAGGACCTGATCCTCCAGAAGCTGCCGCGCATGTACCGCCAATTCCTGGAATCGCAGATGCTGGACATCTCGCGGAACGCGATGGAGGTGGCGCCCACCGCGCATTACACCATGGGCGGCCTGATCGTCTCGCCTGAGACACATGCCACCGACCTGCCGGGGCTGTTCGCCGCCGGCGAGGTGACGGCCGGGCTCCACGGAGCGAACCGGCTGGGCGGCAATTCGCTTTCCGAGACGGTCGTCTTTGGCCGGCGTGCGGGTGAGGCAGCCGCAGCCTACTCGGCCGGCCTGGATATCCAGGTGCGCTCGCGCGCCGAAATTGCGGCCGCGCTTGAGGCGCTCGACGCACTCATCCGGCCCGGTGAGGAGTTTGCCCGGCCGCTGCAGCGCGCGCTCCGCGATGCCATGTGGAAGTACGGCGGGGTGGTGCGCACGGAGGAAGGACTGACCGCGGGGCTTGCGCGCGTGGCTGAGATCCGTGCGGCTGCTGAGCGGCTGGATGTGCGGCCGACGTCTGAAGGGTTCGGTGACCTGATGCACGCGCTCGATCTGCGCGGATCGCTCGTCGTGGCGGAGGCGACGCTGCTTGCGGCCCGTGCCCGTCGCGAGACGCGCGGCGCGCACAACCGGGCCGACTATCCTGCGCTCGATCCGGCGCTGCAGGTCAACTTCGAGGTATCACTCGCTGCCGATGATACGCTGCAGCTCACCGCGAGACCCGTACCGCCCGTGCCCGCCGAGTTGGCGGAATGGGCGCGGGCCGAGGAGGACCTGGCAGTGGCCGGCCGCCTGTTGGAGTGAGGGGAAATTCTGTGACGCCGGCACCTGGGTGACCGGCGTCATCACCCCGATCGCTCCGCCCGCCCCTCGCGGAACACCGAGAGCGGGTGCGCGGCGCTGATGTACGCATGCACGCGCGTGCCCGCGGGCACGTTGTCGGTGTGGGTCTTGAAGGCGTGTACGACCTGGCCCGAATCAAGGGCCAGGCGGTAGACGTTGAACGCGCCCCGGAAGAACCGCTCGCGCACGACGGCATTGCCGGCCTCGGCGGGCACAAAGTCCACGTCGTCCCCGCGCAGCGCCACCTCCACTGGCGTGCCCGCGGGCAGCGCGGCCGCCTGCGGCAGCGTGCCCAGCACGGTGCGGATGCCCTCCGGCGCGGTCTCGCCGGCCAGGAAGTCGCTGTCGCCCATGAACTCGGCCACGAACCGGGTGCTGGACGCGTGAAAGACCGTCTCGGGCGTGCCGATCTGCTCCAGGCGGCCCCGCTGGAACACGGCCAACCGGTCGCCCATAAAAAGCGCCTCATCCTGGTCATGGGTGACAAAGACCGCGGTCGTGTGCAGCGTCTTGAGGATGCCCCGCACCTGCTCGCGCACTTCGAGCCGCATGTCGGCATCGAGGCTGCTGAACGGCTCGTCCATCAGCACGACGACCGGCTGCGGCGCGAGCGCGCGGGCCAGCGCGACGCGCTGCCGCTCGCCGCCGGACAGCGCGTGCGGATAGCGCGCAGCCAGCGCCTGCAAGCCGACCAGCTCCAGCATCGCGCGGACCCGGTCGTGCCGCGCCGCGCGGCTGAGCCCGCGCAGCCCGAACGCCACGTTATCGAACACGGACAGATGGGGGAACAACGCGTGATCCTGAAAGACCATGCCGACATCGCGGCGCTCCGGCGGTACGTGCACCGTAGCCGACGCGACCGTTCGGCCGCCCAGCCGGATCGTGCCGCCGTCGGGGCGTTCGAGTCCTGCGATGAGGCGCAGGGTTGTTGTCTTGCCGCACCCGCTCGGCCCGACGAGCGCGAGAATCTCCGCCTCCGCCACCTCGAAGGAGATATCCTGTACGACCGGACGGTCAAAGCGCACAAAGCACTTGGTGAGATGGTCAACCTGGAGTGTGGTCATTTGAAAATACGCTCCCTGCGGAGTAATAACGACAGCGGCAGCGCCGATGCCAGGACCAGGGCCAGCGCGGCCGGCGCAGCCTGGAGATAAAAGCCTTCATTGGCCCACACCCACACCCGCACGGCGAGGGTGTCAAAGCCAGCGGGCCGCAGCAGCAGCGTCGCGGGCAGTTCCTTGAGCGCGGACAGAAATACCAGCGCGGCGCCGGCCAGCAGGCCGGGCATGACCAGCGGCAGCGTGACCTGCGTGAAGGCCAGCAGTGAGTTGCGCCCCAGCGTGTGCGCGGCCTCTTCCAGGGCCGGGCTAAGTTGCTTCAGCGCAGCCTCGCTGGCGCGCACGGCCTGCGGCATATAGCGCAGCACGTATGCCAGGACCACAACAAACGGCGTGGCGTACAGGAAGGGCAGCCACCGGTTCACCAGGAGCAGCAGGCCCAGCGCGACCACGACCCCGGGGATGGCATAGCCTACCTGGCAGAGCCGGCTGACCAGCCGCGCAAACGCGCCCGGATAGCGCGTCGCCAGTTGTGCGACGGGCAGCGACAGCGTCATCGCCAGCCCGGCCGCCAGCAGCGCGGTCCACAGGCTGTGCCACGCGAAGCTGCCGAACCCGGCCGAACCACTGCGGAACAAGCCGGCGTTCGTCTCGGGGTTCAGCAGGGCCTGCAGGCTCCAGGCGACGAGCATTGCGGCGGGAATGAGCAGGCTGGCGGAGACGATACCGAGCACCAGCAGCAGCGCGGGCCAACGCCAGCGGCCGAGCCTGACCGTCGGCGCGGGCCGCCAGTGGCTTTCAGTCTGGGTAAAGCGGGCCTGTCCCTGCACGCGCAGCTCGGCCCACAGAACGAGCACCGCCAGCGTGATGAGGATGCCGCTCAGGATGGCCGCGGCGGAACGGTCGTAGCGGCCAGCCAGCTGGACGAAGATAGCCGTCGAAAAGGTCTCGTAGCGCAGCAGCGCGACCGTCCCGTATTCGGCCAGG
>JAKPQT010000178.1 GCA_029555885.1 Chloroflexota bacterium
CTCGTACATCTGGGGCTTGCGGTCGCGGTTTGGCTATCGTTGATCCTGCTCGGCGCGTCCGCGTTCGCGGTTCGTGCGGGGGAGCCTGCGAGGGCGTAAGATGGCGGCGACAGGCTTGAGTGACTTGATCGAGGTGCCCGGCACCTAACGGCTGGGCCGCGGGCGGCATGAGGGCTCACCCTCCCTTACCGCGGCCCCGACGCGCTGCGCCGCACAAGCCGGAAGGTCGCGCCGTCCGACACCACCTCCACCAGACCATCTGCCTCGACCCGCGCGGTGGCCACCTCCCTGGCCAGATACTCGCTTACCTCAGGCGGATAGGTCGTCTCCTGCGGCCACAGCACCAGTTGCGGCTTGGCCGCAGCCAGGAAACTGAGTGACGGCCACGCGCCGGTGTGCGGCCCCGCAACCTTCAGCACGGACAAGGGGCTGGCCTGGTCCTGCACCTCGGTCTGCGCCTCGGTCCCCAGTGTCGCGGGCAGCAGGGTCTGGAACTCGCCATATGACAGGAGCAGCGCAGGCTCCGCGCCCGCATTGATGCGCTTGAGCCGGACCTCGCACGTGAGCGCGACGACTTCCCCGGCCTCGAGCCCGGCCGGATCGATGCACCGCGTCTCCGGCCAGAGTTGTGTCGCGCTGACTCTCTGCGCGGCGCTGGCCTTCGGCGCTTCGCAAGGGGCCAGCACCACATCCGGCTGGCCAGCCGACCTACGCGCACCGGGCGTTCGTTGCATCAGCGCCTCGCCATCCCCGCGGCCATCCCACAGCCACGCCGAGCGGCCGTCCGGCGCGGTGATCAGCACCGCCTCCGCGTCGTCGCCCGGAATGTACAGCACGTGGAGCCTCCCATCGGGCAGCGCCCGCCACGCGAGCCATGCAAGGCACGCCGGAATGAGGAGCAGCAGCGCCCATTCACCTGCGCGGCGCAGAGTTGAGCAGGGCCGCACTACACGGGCGATGGCTGGAGACGCCAGCGCTGAGGCCAGCACCGCGTAGTACCCGATCACAAAGAGTGGGCTGACCGGACCCACGTCCACGGAAGCATAGGGCACGGCCGCGGTCGCGCGCACCACACCCACCGTGTAGCTCAGCAAGGCCCACGGAATCGCGGCGACAAATCGGCCGAGTGGCAGGGAGGCCACACCCGCCAGGAGAGCCGCGATGCTGCTTGCCAGGATCGCGGGTTGGACGGGCAGCACGAGGCAGTTCGTAAGCAGGGAGACGGGCGAGAGCCGGCCGAAGGTGTGCAGGATCAGTGGCAGCGCGGCCGCCTGCGCGGCCACGGTGACGATCAGCGTCCCATTGAGCGCACGGACGACCCGCTGCGCGTCATCCTGGGACAGGCGTCTCCGCAGCAGGGAGGTCAGCCAGTTTCCGAGCGGGCGGCTGAACAGGATCAGCCCGAGGCTGGTGGCAAAGCTGAGCTGGAAGCCGATATCCCACAAGACCAGGGGGTTGATGGCTGCCATGACCAGGCCCGCGGCGCACAGGGAGACGTAGGCCGTGTTCTGCCTGCCGAAGAAGATCGCACCCAGGCCCAGCAACCCCATGACGCCGGCACGCAACGCG